>DASXIE010000271.1:0-5902 GCA_036498165.1 Caulobacteraceae bacterium | reverse complement strand
GTTGACGTCGACCTTGGCCCCGGTGGTGGCGACGATCTCGCGGATCACCTTGCCGCCGGTGCCGATCACTTCGCGGATCTTGTCCACCGGGATGTTGATGGTCTCGATCTTGGGGGCGTATTCGCCGACGTCCGGACGGGCGCCGTCGATAGCCTTGGCCATTTCACCGAGGATATGCAGACGGCCATCCCTGGCCTGGCTGAGGGCCTGCTTCATGATCGCCTCGGTGATGCCGGGGATCTTGATGTCCATCTGCAGGGAGGTGATGCCGTCAGCGGTGCCGGCGACCTTGAAGTCCATATCGCCGAGATGGTCCTCGTCGCCGAGAATGTCGGAGAGCACCGCGAAGCCGTCCTTCTCGAGGATGAGGCCCATGGCGATGCCGCTGACCGGCTTCTTCAGGGGAACGCCGGCGTCCATCAGGGCGAGGGAGGCGCCGCACACGCTGGCCATGGATGACGAGCCGTTGGATTCGGTGATCTCGCTGACCAGGCGGACGGTGTAGGGGAAGTCCTCCTTGGCCGGCAGCATCGGCCGGATCGCCCGCCAGGCGAGCTTGCCGTGGCCGATCTCGCGGCGGCCGGGCGCGTTCATGCGGCCGGTCTCGCCGACCGAATAGGGCGGGAAGTTGTAGTGCAGCAGGAAGGCCTCCTTGTAGGTGCCTTCCAGGGCGTCGATGAACTGCTCGTCGTCGCCGGTGCCCAGGGTGGCCACCACCAGGGCCTGGGTCTCACCGCGGGTAAAGAGGGCCGAGCCGTGGGTGCGCGGCAGGACCGAGACCTCGGAGACGATCGGGCGGACGGTGTCGACCGTGCGGCCGTCGATCCGCTTGCCGGTGTCGAGGATCGAGCGGCGCACGACGCCGGCCTCGCAGTCCTTGAACACCGGGCCGAGCTTGGTCGGCTCGACCCCGTCCGGATTGGTCTCGGACCTGGCCAGGGCCGCGATCGCCTTGGCCTTGGCGGCGCTGACCGCTTCGTGGCGGGCCCCCTTGGCGGTGATGGCGTAGGCGGCCTTGATGTCGTCGCCGACGAGGGACGCAACCTGGCCGGCCAGGGCGTCCTGGTCTTCCGGGGCGAAGTCGAACGGCTCCTTGGCGGAATGCTCGGCCAGGTCGATGATCGCGGCGATCACCGGCTGGAAGCCGGCGTGGGCGAACATCACCCCGCCCAGGACTTGCTCCTCGCTGAGCTCGTCGATCTCCGATTCCACCATCATCACCGCGTCGTCGGTGCCGGCGACCACGAGGTCGAGACGGTTGGCGGGATCCTTGACCTGCTCGAGAGTGGGATTGAGGACGTACTGGCCGTCGATGTAGCCGACCCGGGCGGCCCCGATCGGGCCCATGAACGGCACGCCCGAGAGGGTCAGGGCCGCCGAGGCCGCGACCATGGCGACGATGTCGGGATCGTTCTCCAGATCGTGCGAGAGCACGGTGATGATCACCTGAGTCTCATGCTTGAACCCCTTGACGAACAGGGGACGGATCGGCCGGTCGATGAGGCGGGAGACCAGGGTCTCCTTCTCGGAGGGACGGCCCTCGCGCTTGAAGAAGCCGCCGGGGATCTTGCCGGCCGCGAAGGTCTTTTCCTGGTAGTTGACGGTCAGGGGGAAGAAATCCAGGCCGGGCTTGGGGGACTTGTCGAAGACCACCGCCGCCAGGACCGTGGTGTCTCCGTAGGTGGCGAGCACCGCTCCGTCAGCCTGACGGGCGATACGGCCGGTTTCGAGGGTCAGCTTGCGGCCGCCCCACTCGATGGATTTGCGTCGAATATCGAACATTTCGTTTTTTCACTTTCTTTCGTTTCCCAAGGGCGAATTCCCTTGGGTGCGGACAGGGTCGGGGGGCTGATGAGCCGGGTTTCCGTGCATCCTCTCCATTCGACAGGCGGGGTGAGGATTGCTTTTGAACCCTCGGCGTGTGTGCTCCTCCAAGCCACGAAAGCGAAGGAGCGTAGGACCGGCGCCCTCATGCCTGTCGATGGCGGGCGGCGGATCGTCGGCGCGCGAACGTGCGCGCCCAAAAAGACCGTACTAACGGCGCAGACCGAGCGTGCCGATCAGGGCCTGGTAGCGGGCTTCGTCGGAAGACTTGAGATGATCCAGCAGCGATCGACGCTGCGAGACCAGCTTCAAAAGGCCCCGACGGGAGTGGTTGTCCTTCTTGTGGGTCCGGAAGTGGCCGGTGAGGTTGGCGATCCGCTCTGAGAGGATGGCCACCTGGACCTCGGCCGAGCCGGTGTCGCCCGCCGAGCGGGCATGGGTGGTGATCAGTTCGTGCTTGCGTTCAGCGGTTATCGACATCGGGACTTTCCGCTCAGGTGAGATGGAAAACACGGGTGGGATTGAGCCGTCCCGCCCGCATCTCGCAGAGGGCCACGATCCTCGTTCCATGGCGGGCTGAAACCGTACGGGAGGCGCTCAGGCGCGCTCTCAAGGCTTCTTCCTGCCGGGGAAGCAGAACGATCGATCGTCCCTGCGTCAGCCTGAAGGCGTCTTCGTCGGTCACGGCCAGCTCCGGGATGTCGTCCAGGGCGGTCTCGACCGGAAGCAGAGCCTCCAGAGGCGCGCCCCTATCGCACAAAAGATCGAGGCTTTCCAGCCTTATCGCCCCGGCCTCGATGAAGGGTCCGACCCGGGTGCGGCGGAGCTCGGCGACATGGGCGTGGACGCCCAGGCGGGCGGCGAGGTCACGGACCAGGGCCCGCACGTAGGTCCCCTTGCCGCACTCGATCTCCACGATGGCGTGATCAGAATCCGGCGTCGCGACCAGGCGGGCGTCGTGAATGACGACGCGGCGCGGCGCGAGCTCCATCGCCACGCCGGCCCGGGCCAAGTCGTAGGCGCGCTCGCCGGCCACCTTGACCGCCGAAAAGGCCGGCGGAACCTGGAGGGTCTCGCCGATGAAGGCTCCCAGCGCCTCGGCGATGGCGCCCGGCGCCGGACGGGCCTCGGAGCGGGCGGACACCGGGCCCTCGCGATCGAACGTCGCGGTCTCCACCCCCCAGGCGATGGTGAAGCGATAGGCCTTGTCGGCGTCCATCAGAAACGGGACGGTCTTGGTCGCTTCACCCAGGGCGATCGGGAGCACGCCGGTGGCCAGGGGATCGAGGGTGCCGGCGTGGCCGGCTTTCTGGGCGTTGAACGCCCGCCGCACGCGCCCCACCGCCTGGGTCGAGCCGAGGTTGATCGGCTTGTCGAGATTGAGCCAGCCGGAGACGGCCTCGCCCTTGCGGCGGCGGCCCATCAGCGCTCCTCGTCCTCGCGATCGATGGCCAGATCACGCCGCACCCGGGGGTCGTCGAGGAGGCGCCTCATGTGGGCGGCGGCCTCGAAGCTGTCGTCATGGACGAACTTCAGCGACGGGGTGAAGCGCATCTCGATCATATGACCGAGCTTGCCGCGCAGGAGGCCGGCGGCCCGGTTGAGGCCGGCGACCACGGCCGGGGCGTTCTGGCCCCCCAGGGGCTCGACGAAGGCGATGGCGTGCTTGAGGTCGGGGCTGACCTTCACCTCGCTGATGGTGATCGACACGCCGCTGAGGGCCGGATCGGCGAGGTCCTCCTCGCGGAGGATCTCGACCAGGGCATGGCGGACGAGCTCGCCGGCGCGAAGCTGGCGCTGAGTGGGGCCCGCCTTGGGAGGGCGGCCCGGAGAGCGGGGGCGGGACATGCTGAAACCAGAAGCTGCGCCGCCAGGGATTCGGACCCCGGCCGGGCGGAAGGGCGCGCTTCTATGGCCGCGCGGGGCGGATGTCCAGCTTCACGCGGCCTTGGCGAATTCGGCGTCGATGATCAGCTGGATGGGGGCGACGAAGAACGGCGACATGCCGTAGGCCTTGGGATCGAGGGTGGCGGTGGCCTCCACGCCCATGCGGGGCGCCCCGAAGCCCTTGCCGGCCCCGATCAGGGTGACATCGAAGGTCATCGGCTTGGTGACGCCCAGGAAGGTGAACTGGCCGTCGACCTTGCCGTGGGTCGGATCGATGCGATGGAAGGCGGTGGAGACGAAGGTCGCCTGCGGGAAGCCGGCCGAATTGAGATACTGCTTCCCGCTGAGTTCGGCGGGGAAGCCGGGCACCGGGGTGGCGATCGAGGAGGTGTCGACGGCGGCGGTGAGCTTGGAGTTGGCCATGTTGGCCGGATCCCAGACGAGCTGGGCGGTCACCTTGCCGAACCTGAAGACGCTGTAGGAGTAGCCGATGTGCGAGACCTTGGCGACGATGGCGGCGTGGTTGGGATCGACGTTGTAGGCGCCACCCGGGGCCGCGGCCGGATCGGGCGACCCGCAGTACACGCCTGGAGGCAGGCCGGTGGGGCAGGGCGTGGCGGCCATCGCGCCGCTCGCGGCGAAAGCCAGGGCTACCGCGCTCAGGACCGTCCATCTGATCGACATCGCCATCTCCTCACAAACGCCACCGTGCGATCGAAGCGGTTCGCCCCGTCCCCGTCAAGCACCGTTGCCGATCAACCTCTCACGTCATCCCGCACGGAGGTCGCCGCAGGCGGCCGCAGATGCGGGACCCAGGGGATCAAGCGCGTGCGGAAGCCGCCTCTGGGTCCCGGATAGCTTCGCTGCGCTCGCTTCCGGGATGACGAAAGGGGGAGTGGCGCGCCCCGTCATTTCCAGATCGGCTTGCCCTCGCCGGGGAGGCCGAGGGAGGGCCACAGCTTTGAGACGGCGTCGATCACGGCCTGGTCCATGCGGATCTGCCGGCCCCATTCGCGGGCGGTCTCGCCGGGCCATTTGTTGGTGGCGTCGAGGCCGATCTTGCCGCCGAGGCCGCTGACCGGCGAGGCGAAGTCCAGGTGGTCGATGGGGGTGTTCTCGATGACCGTGATGTCGCGGGCCGGATCCATCCGGGTGGCGATGGCCCACATGACGTCCTTCCAGTCGCGGGCGTCGATGTCGTCGTCCAGGACGATCACCCACTTGGCGTACATGAACTGGCGCAGATACGACCACACCCCCATCATCACCCGCTTGGCGTGGCCGGCGTAGGCCTTGCGGATGGAGACCACGGCGATGCGGTAGCTGCAGCCCTCCGGCGGCAGCCAGAAATCGACGATCTCCGGAAACTGCTGCTGCAAGAGGGGGATGAACACCTCATTCAGCGCCTCGCCCAGCACGCTCGGCTCGTCGGGCGGGCGGCCGGTGTGGGTGGTGAGGTAGATCGGGTCGCGCCGCATGGTGATGGCGGTGACCTGAAACACCGGGAACGGCTCGACGGCGTTGTAGTAGCCGGTGTGGTCGCCGTAGGGCCCCTCGTCGGCGTATTCGCTCAGCAGCACCTGGCCCTCGATGACGATCTCGGCCTGGGCCGGCACCAGCAGCGGCTGGGTCTTGGCGGCGACGAGTTCGACGCTCGCCCCGCGCAGCAGGCCGGCGAACTGGTACTCGGAGAGCGTGTCCGGCACCGGGGTGACCGCCGCCAGGATGGTCCCCGGATCGGCCCCGATCACCGCGCAGGCCGGCAGGGCGTCGGGCTTGCCGGCCGCCTTCCAGCGCCGGTGATGCTGGGCCCCGCCGCGGTGGGCCAGCCAGCGCATGATCGTGCGGTCCGGTCCGATCACCTGCATGCGATAGATGCCGAGGTTGAAGTCGTCCTCGGCGGCCTCGGTCGGGCCCCTGGTGATGACCAGCGGCCAGGTGATCAGGGGGGCCGGCTCGCCCGGCCAGCAGGTCTGGATGGGCAGGCGGGCGAGGTCGATGTCGGCGCCCCGCAGCACGACCTCGTGGACCGGGGCACGGGTGACGATCTTTGGCCGCATGTCCATCACCGTGCGCGCCAGCGGCAGCAGGTCCAGCGCCTCCTTCATCCCGCGCGGCGGCTCGGGACTGCGCAGGAACGCCAGCAGCTCGCCGACGTCGCGCAGGTCGGCGGCGCTGGTGCGGCCCTTGC
>DASXIE010000270.1:0-10421 GCA_036498165.1 Caulobacteraceae bacterium | reverse complement strand
CCGGGGCGCCGAACGGCCGCTCGACGATGAGATTGACCAGGCCCTGGAAACGGCCGGAGGTCTTGGCCAGGAGCAGCTTGGCCTCGCCCTCGTCGCTCTCGCCGCCGAGTCCCTTCTTGTATTCGGCATAGAGGCCGGCATCGACGCCAATCCCGGGAATCTGGCCCAGATAGTAAATGCTCTCCAGTCCGATGGCGGTTAGCCGCCCGCCTTCGCGGGGCCCTCGCTCCACCTGGCCGACCAAGGCAAGGCTCAGACGATCGCTGAGGCCGGCGTCGGCTTCCATGACGAAGGTTCTGGCCCTCTTTTCATCGCCATTTCCGAACTCCTGACCCCACCGGGTTTCCAGCTCCAGAGTGTGGTTTTCGACGTAGGGCGAATAGACCACTTCATCGAGGCGCGGATCGGCGCGGGCTCCGGCGGCGGCGAGCACGACAAGTCCGAGAGCCAGGGCCCAGGTCTTACAGGCCAAGAGCCCCTCCCGCGGTTGCGAGGCATTCGCATATCTTCACTTGCGAACGAGTGTCAATCGCGATTAGGGGAGGGCCATGAGATCGCTCTTCCTCGCCGCCGCCCTGGCCCTCGCCGCCGGCTCCGCCGCCGCCGCCCCGGTCGTCCTTACCCTGAAGAATCACCGATTCACGCCGTCCGTGGTCACCGTGCCGGCCGGACAGAAAGTCCAGATCCTGCTCGTCAACCAGGACGCCGCCGTCGAGGAATTCGACAGCCACGCTCTCGGCGTCGAGGAGGACGTGACCCCGCATGGCCGGACGAGCTTCTCGATCGGCCCGCTCAAGCCGGGCGACTATGGGTTCATGGGCGAGTTCCACGCCGCCACCGCCGAGGGCATGCTCACCGCCCGCTGAGCCTTGACAGCCGCCGCGAAACCCTGACCGCTACGTCCCGTTCGGCGGAGGGCGCGCGCGGATGGTCGTCACGATTCTGCTCATCGCCCTGGCGGCGCTGGGCCTGACGTTCGGCGGGGGAGTGATCCTCACGGCCAAGGCGCGCGGGGAACTTGTTCCCAGGCCCGAGAGCATTGGCCTCGGCTTCATCACCAACTTCTTCGACACCCTGGGGATCGGCTCCTACGCCCCCACCACCGCCTGGTTGAAGTTGCGCGGCATGGTTCCCGACAGCTTCATTCCCGCCGTGCTCAACGTCGGCCACGCCATTCCCACCCTCGTCCAGGCGGCGATCTTCATCGAACTGGTGCGGGTCGATCCCAAGCTCTTGACCGCCTGCGTCGCCGCGGCGGTGGTGGGTGCGGTGATCGGGGCCCCCATCGTCGTCCGCCTGCCGGTGCGGGCCGTTCAGGGCGTGGTCGGAGCCGCCCTGCTGGTGGCCTGCGTCGCCTTCACCATGACCAACCTCGGCCTGATGCCCGGCGGCGGCGCCGCCCTCACCCTGGGCCCAGGGAAGTTCGCCCTCGCCGTGGCCCTCAACTTCGTATTCGGGGCCCTGATGACCTGCGGCATCGGCCTCTATGCCCCTTCGCTGGTGATGTTCGGCCTCATGGGACTCGACACCCGCGCGGTGTTCCCGATCATGATGAGCGCCTGCGCCTTCCTGATGCCGGCCGGCAGCATCGGCTTCCTGCGCTCGCGGCGTATCGACCTTCGCGTGGTCATGGGCATCGCCGTCGGCGGCGTGCCGGCTGTCCTGATCGCCGCCCTGGTGATCAAATCCCTGCCGCTCACCTGGATCCGCTGGGGCGTGGTGGCGATCGTCCTCTACACGGCGCTCATCCTGCTGCGCGCGGCGCTCGGCCGAAGCATCAACCCGCAGCCTTCAGGCGCTCCAGCAGCTTAGGATGGAGGTCGGCGTTGGCGGCGCATATCGAGCCAGTGCCGAGGACATCGTCACCGCCGTCAAGGTCGCTCACCACACCGCCGGCCTCTCTAACCATCAATGTGCCGGCGGCCAGATCCCAGGCGTGGAGGTCGCGCTCCCAGTAGCCGTCGAAACGACCGGCCGCGACCCAGGCCATATCCAGGGCCGCCGAGCCGAACCGGCGCACGCCCGAGACCCTCTGGCTGATCTGGTGCAGTTCGCGCAGGAATCTTGCGTGCTGGCCGTGGCCCATGAACGGGATGCCGGTGGCGAACACCGCCTCCTCGAAGCGGCCGCGGGCGGCCACCCGGAGGCGCTTGTCGTTCTGGAAAGCCCCGCGCCCACGCTCGGTCCAGTAGAGGTCGGAGGTGGCCGGATTGTAGGTCACGCCGGCGACCACCGCGCCGTCGCGCTGAAGGGCGATGTTGATCGCGAAATGCGGCATGGCGTGGAGGAAGTTGGTGGTCCCGTCCAGGGGATCGACGATCCAGGTGTGGGTCTTGTCGCTGCCCTCGACGAGGCCGCGCTCCTCACCGAGGAAGCCGTAGCCGGGGCGGGCCCCGGTCAACTCTTCGAACAGGGTCTGCTCGGCCTTGAGATCGGCGGCGGTGACGTAGTCGGCCGCCCCCTTGCGGGAGACCTGCAGTTCGGCGACCTCGCCGAAGTCCCGCGCCAGGGCCCGGCCGGCTTTGCGCGCGGCCTTGATCATCACCGTGACGAGCGTGCTGGGGGTGGACACCGGCCTTAGTCGGCCCGGCGCAGGTATTCGCCCGTTTCGGTGGAGACCAGGATACGCTCGCCCTCGCCCATGTAGGGGGGGATCATGATCCGCATGCCGTTGGAAGCCTTGGCCGGCTTATAGGAGCTCGACGCCGTCTGGCCCTTCACGGTCGGCTCGGTCTCGACCACCTGCAGGACGACGCTCTCGGGCAGCTCGATGCCGATCGGCCGCTCCTCATGGAACTCGAGGGTCACCTGCATGCCGTCGTGCAGGAAGCGGATCTGGTCCTCGCCGACGAAATCCTTGTTGAGCTCGATCTGGTCGTAGGTCCGCTGGTCCATGAAGACCAGGGAATCGCCCTGCTCGTAGAGGTACTGGAATTCCTTCTGCTCCAGCGTCACGCGCTCGACAGTGTCGGAGGAGCGGAAGCGCTCGTTCAGCTTGCGCCCGTCCAGGAGGTTCTTCAGCTCGACCTGGGCGAAGGCCCCGCCCTTGCCGGGTTTGACGTGGGCGGTCTTCACCGCCACCCACAGGCCGCCGTCATGCTGGATGACATTGCCAGGCTTGATGGCGTTGCCGTTGATCTTCATCGTCTCGCTTTTTCGTCCCGGCCAAATCGGCGGCGGAACCTAGTGGAGGGGACCTTCCGAAGCAAGGCGAGGGGGCGCGCCGAGTGTCCGCGCGAAGAACGCCAGGGCCATGTCGACGGCGGCACGGTGGGTCGGCTCCTGGGGAACCTTGTCGGCGCACACCGGGATCGCGGCGACGCCGGCCGGCGTGCAGGTGGCGATGAAATCATAGTGGCCGACGCCCGGCAGGACCTTCAGCTCGGCATGGGGAATGGCCTTGGCGGCGGCGAGGCCATTGGTCGGCGGCGGCGCCACCGGATCGGCGTCGCCCAGGATGATCGCCACCGGGATCCTGATCCTTGCCAGGCCTTTGGGAGGCAGGCCCTGGACGATGGCCGGGGCGATGGCGAATGCGGCCTTGACGCCCGGAATGGAGTGATCTTCGCCGGCCCGGGCGGCCTCGGCGGTGAGTTCGGGCGAGGCGGCGATGGTCTTCCGGGCCTCGTCCTGAGTCAGGGCGAACTCCTTCTGCGGGGCGCAGACGCCATCGGTGGGGTGGGCGCGGCAGAAGGCGACGAACCGGTTCATGTCCACCCGCGCGCCGGCGCTAACCAGGGCGGTGAACCCCCCGGCCGAGAAGCCTGAGACGCCCAGGCGGGCGAGATCCATGTGCGGGCCGATGGTCGGATCGGCCTTGGCGGCGGCGAGGGCGGCGGCGAGGTCGCCCGGCCGGTCCCACGGCATGATCGCCGCTGCGGCGGTCATCTTGTCGCCGCCGTTGTTGCCCGGATGGTCGACCGCCACCACCATATAGCCGGCGCGGGCAAGGGGCAGGCCGAACCAGCCCATCCCGCGGGCTGAGCCGCCGAAACCGTGCGAAAACAGAATCACCGGCCTTGGCCGGCTATCGGCGAAGGGGGCGTCCGCGGCGACGGAGCCGACCAGCATCAACGGCTTTCCCGGTGGTCCCAGATCGATGCTTTTCTCGACCGCCCCGGGCGCGGCGGGATACCAGACCGTCACGCGCACCTGCGAGCGATGCTCGGCGTCACGGAGGGCCGCCGTGGGATTGGTGGCGACCAGGTGGCGCTCGCCCACCGGACCGGCATGGGCGGTCGCGGCGAAAAGGGCGCCCAGGACAAGGACCAGCAGAGGACGCATTTTCAGCTCCATGGGGAAGTCGAAGAATCGACTGGGGTGCGTGTATTTTCTCTTCCCCCCGCATCGGGGGGAAGTGGCCCGAAGGGCCGATGGGGGGACGGAAACGCCGGCGTCTCCGATCCCCCATCCCGGCCTTCGGCCGTACTTCCCCCTTGTGAAGGGGGAAGAGACTCTTTGTCATTCCGGCCGGCTGGGTTGCGTCGGAGGAGTCTCCGCCGCCCTCCCTGGGGCGTTGCCGGACACGGCCAGGGCGATGGCCGGGCTCATGGCGTCGACCATGGCGGTAGGCATCAGGATGGTGGCGCCGCGCTCCTTGGTAGTCTCGTAGATGATGTTCATGGCCCGCAGCTGCAGGGCGGCGGGATTGTCGGCGTAGGAGCGGGCGGCCTCGACGAACTGGCCGGCCACCGCCACCTCGGCCGAGCCGAGGATGATCCGGGCCTGCTTCTCGCGCTCGGCCTGGGCCTCGCGCGACATGGCGTCCTGCAGGGCGGCCGGGATGGAGACGTCGCGGATCTCCACCGCGTTGACGCTGATGCCCCAGGCTTCGGTCTTGCGCCCGATCTCCGTCCTCAGGCTGTCGTCGGCCGATTTCAGCTCGGAGAGCAGGGCTGAGAGCATCGAGGCTCCGATCATCTCGCGCAGGGAGGTCTGGGCGATGCGGTCGATGGCGGTTCGGTAGTCGGTGATCTCCAGGGCGGCGGCGCGGGCGTCGTGCACCTGCCAGAAGATGATCGCGTCGATGTTCACCGGCACGGTGTCGCGGGTGAGCGCCTGTTCCGCGCTGAAGGCGGTGGTCTGGATGCGCTCGTCGATCACCGCCACCACGGTGTCGAGCACCGGGAAGATCAGGAACAGACCGGGCCCCTTGACCCCTTGCAGCTTCCCGGCCCGCAGGATCACGAACTTCTGCCAAGTGTTGGCCATCTTCAACGACATGGCGACGATCACCGCCAGGATGAAGAACGGCGCCCCGGACGGTCCCGGAAACAGAGACTCGGCCCCCGCTCCGGCGAGCACCAAGACGAAGACGATGAACAGGGTGATGGGATTCATGGTCGGCTCCTCCTCGAGGAAGCTCTACGATACACCCGTGCGCGCCCGCGCCATCGCGGAATTGAAGGCTGCGACCGCCGCGGCCGGGCCGGCCGGGAAATCCCAGACTCCGGCGCAGACGGCCAGGAAGTCGGCGCCGGCGGCGACGAGGGTCGCACAGTTTTCCACCGTGATCCCGCCGATGGCCACGCACGGCGTGAGCATGGTCTCCTGCCAGATCTCCAGGATCTCCAGCTCGGGGCGATGGTGTGTCGGCTTGGTCGTGGTCGGGAAGAAGGCCCCGAAGGCGACGTAGTCGGCCCCGGCCTCGGCGGCGGTCATGGCCAGATCGCGGCTGGCGTGGCAGGTGACCCCGACGATGCGCTCGGGCCCGACGGCGGCGCGGGCGGCCCCCGTTGTTCCGTCGTCCTGGCCGATGTGGACGCCGTCGCAGTCGAAGCGGGCGGCCAGGTCCGGCCTGTCGTTGAGGATCAGGCTCACCCCGCGCCGCCGGGTGATCGGGATGAGGGCGGCCGCCACCGCGGCGATGTCATCGTCGGCCGCGTCCTTCAGGCGGAGCTGAAATGCGGCCACGTCGCCGGCCGCGAGCGCCGTCTCGACGAGCGCCGCGAACGCGCCCGGATCGTCGATCCTCGCCGGCGAGATCAGATAGAGGCGGCAGGAGGGAGCCATGGCGCCTCATTGCCCCCAACCGGCCCCCCGGGGCAACGGGGCGACAATTCCTCCTCCCTACCGTCATGGCCGACCGTCAGTGTCGGCCACCCATGCACGCAAGCCTTGCCGTGGCCGCGCCCGGCGCGGCCGCTCCGCGATCTGTGTTCATGATTCGGCGCGTTAACGTGGTGGCCGCGTTATTCCGCCGCCTTGAGTTCCTGCCCGAACCTGGGCGCCAGCTCGCCGGCGGCGTAGCGTTTGGCCATGGCCGACATGGGGATGGGGCGGATCTTGTCGGCCCAGCCGGCGGCGCCGAATTCCTCGAATCGCTGGCGGCAGACCGCCCGCATCGCCTCCAGGGCTGGTTTGAGGTACTTGCGCGGGTCGAACTCGGCCGGGTCCTCGGTCAGCACCTTGCGGATCGCCCCGGTCATGGCCAGGCGGTTGTCGGTGTCGACGTTGATCTTGCGCACCCCGTGGCGGATGCCGTGCTGGATCTCCTCCACCGGCACCCCCCACGTCTGGGGGATGGCCCCGCCGTAGCGGTTGATCTCGTCCTGCAGGTCCTGCGGCACGCATGAGGAGCCATGCATGACCAGATGGGTGTTGGGCAGGCGCCGGTGGACCTCCTCGATCACCCCCATGGCCAGCACCGCTCCGTCCGGCTTGCGGGTGAACTTGTAGGCCCCGTGGCTGGTGCCCATGGCGATGGCCAGGGCGTCGACCTCGGTGGCGCGGACGAAATCCACCGCCTGATCGGGGTCTGTGAGAAGCTGGTCGTGGGTGAGGACGCCCTCGGCGCCGTGGCCGTCCTCCTTCTCCCCGGTTCCGCTCTCCAGGCTGCCGAGCACCCCGATCTCGCCTTCCACGGAGGCCCCGACCCAATGGGCCATATCGACCACCCGCCGCGTCACCCGCACATTGTAGTCGTAGGAGGCCACGGTCTTGGCGTCGCCCTCGAGGCTGCCGTCCATCATCACGCTGGTGAAGCCGTGCTGGATGGCGCTGGCGCAGGTGGCTTCGTTGTTGCCGTGGTCCTGGTGCATGACCAGCGGAATGTCGGGCCACAGCTTGACCAGGGAGTCGATGAGGCCGGCCAGGACGATGTCGTTGGCGTAGCTCCGCGCCCCGCGGCTGGCCTGGATGATCACCGGGGCGCGAACCGCCTCGGCCGCCTCCATGATCGCCAGCCCCTGCTCCATGTTGTTGATGTTGAACGCCGGCACGCCGTAGCCGTGCTCGGCGGCGTGATCCAGCAGCTGTCGCAGCGTGATCCTGGCCATGAAATTCGTCCCCGCGCCCGTCGCTTTTGATCGTTGGCGCTTTTAGAGTAGCGGCAGGGCTCAGGCTTGCAAAGCCGCGACCCCCGGCAGGGTCTTGCCCTCCAGCCACTCCAGGAAGGCGCCGCCGGCCGTGGAGACGAAGGTGAAGTGCCCCGCCGCCCCGGCATGGTTGAGCGCCGCGACGGTGTCGCCGCCCCCGGCCACGGCGACGAGCTTTCCGGCCTTGGCCAGGGTGGCGGCATGGCGGGCTGCGCCGACGGTGGCGGCGTCGAAGGGCGGCACCTCGAAGACCCCCAGCGGCCCGTTCCACACCAGGGTGGCGGCGCCGTCCATGGCCGCCTCCAGGCGGGCGAGCGTCCTGGGGCCGGCGTCGAGGATGCGCTCGGCGGGGCCGACCTCGTCCAGCCCCCGAACCCGCGCCGGCGCCCCGGCCTCGACGCGCTCTGCGACCACGACGTCGAGCGGCAGCATCAGTTCGCAGCCGCGCCCCGCCGCCGCCTCGATGATCTCCCTGGCCTTGCCGGTCAGGTCGTGCTCGCAAAACGAGGCCCCCACGGCATGGCCCTGGGCGGCCAGGAAGGTGTTGGCCATGCCCCCGCCGATGGCCAGTTGGTCAAGCTTGCCGATCAGGTTGGCCAGCAGATCGAGCTTCGTCGACACCTTCGATCCGCCGACGACGCCGAGGACCGGCCGGCGCGGGTGGCCGAGCGCCGCGTCGAGGTGGGCGAGCTCGCGGGCCATGGCCTCGCCGGCGTAGCTCGGCAGCAGGCGGGCCACGCCCTCGGTCGAGGCGTGGGCGCGATGGGCGGCCGAGAAGGCGTCGTTGACGAAAATATCGCCGTTGGCGGCCAGGGCCCGGGCGAAGGCCGGATCATTGGCCTCCTCGCCGGCATGGAAGCGGAGGTTCTCCAGCAGAATGACACCGCCATCGGGGGTCCTGGCGATGGCTTGCGAAGCCGCCTGGCCGACGCAATCGGCCGCGAAGGCGACTGGCGCGCCGATGGCCTCCTCCAAGGCTGGCACGATGGGCTGAAGACTCATCGAGGCGACGCGCTCGCCCTTGGGCCGATCGAAATGGGCCAGGAGGATCACCTTGGCCCCGGCCCCGCGCAGGCGCTCGATAGTCGGAAGGGCGGCGCGCAGGCGCGTGTCGTCGGCGACCTTCCCGTCCTTCATCGGCACGTTGAAATCCACCCGCACCAGGACGCGTTTGCCTCCGGCGTCGACGTCGTCGAGAGTCCTGTAGCTCACCGGATCAGGCGATCGCGGCCATGGCCAGGGCCGTGTCGGCCATCCGCGTGGCGAAGCCCCATTCGTTGTCGTACCAGGCCAGGACCCGGGCCAGGGCCCCGTCGATGACCTGGGTCTGGGGAAGCGCCACCGTGGCCGAGGCGTCGATGTGATTGAGATCGGCGCTGACCAGGGGATCGCTGGTCACCTGCAATATGCCGCGCAACGGCCCCTCGGCGGCGGCCGCGCTCATCGCCGCGTTGATCTCCTCGCGGGTGACGGGCCGGCCGGTGACCACCTTGAGATCGATCACCGAGACATTCGCGGTGGGGACGCGGATCGACGAGCCGTCGAGCTTGCCGGCCAGTTCGGGCAGCACGAGCCCCAAGGCCTTGGCCGCGCCCGTCGAGGTGGGGATCATCGAGAGGCCGGCGGCGCGGGCCCGGTAGAGGTCGGAATGGAGGGTGTCCTGGGTCGGCTGGTCAGAGGTGTAGGCGTGTATGGTGGTCATGTAGCCGTGCCGGATGCCGCAGGTGTCCATGAGCACCCGGGCAACCGGGGCAAGGCAGTTGGTGGTGCACGAGCCGTTGGAGACCACCCGGTCGTCGGCGGTCAGGCTCTCGTGATTGACGCCGAAGACGATGGTCTTGTCGGCGTCCTGGCACGGGGCGGAGACCAGCACCTTCCGGGCCCCGGCGGCGAGATGGGCGGCGGCCTTGTCCCTGGCGGTGAAGAGGCCGGTGCATTCGAGGGCGATGTCAACGTCCATGGCCTTGTGCGGCAGGGCGGCCGGGTCGCGCACGGCAGTCACCGCGATGGGGCCGAGGCCGACATCGATGGTGTCCCCTTCCACCGAAATGACACCCGGGAAGCGGCCGTGCAGGCTGTCGTAGCGCAACAGATGGGCGTTGGTGGCCACCGGCCCCAGGTCGTTGATCGCCACCACCTCAATGTCGCGCCGGGCATGCTCGACGATCGAGCGCAGGACGAGGCGTCCGATGCGGCCAAAGCCGTTGATCGCGACGCGGACTGTCATGGCGGGGGTCCCTCGGGGGCTTGGATGAGAACGCCGCGCGGTTTTGCGGGCGCCGGCGATGAAGTCAAGGCCGCCGCCCGGTCGGCTTGGGAAGAGAGCGCCGCCATGGCCGCCGCGGCGACGGCTTCGGGCGTGATGGCGAATTCGGCGTAGAGGCGCTCGCTGGGGGCGGAGGCGCCGAAGCCGGTCATGCCGACGAAGAGGCCCCGCTCGCCGATGAAGCGGTCCCAGCCCTGCCGCACCCCCGCCTCGACGGCGATGCGCACCGGCGCGGTCCCAATGACCGCGGCTTGGTAGTCGGCGCCCTGGCGCTCAAAGAGTTCCCAGCACGGCGTGGAGACCACCCGCGTTCCCACGCCGCCGGCCTGGAGTTGCTCGCGGGCGGCCATGGCCACGGCGACCTCCGTCCCCGAGGCGAAGATCGTCACCTGGGCCGCGCTTCGAGCCGGGGCGAGCTCATAGGCCCCTTTCTCGACCGGCGGTGCGGCGACGCACATCGCCGGCGTCTTCTGGCGGGAGAGGGCCATGATCGAGGGCGCGCGGCGCTCGCCGAGCGCCGCCTTCCAGCAGCCGAACGTCTCGGCGGCGTCGGCCGGGCGGAAAACCAGCAGGTTCGGCATGGCGCGCAGGGAGGCCAGTTGCTCCACCGGCTGGTGGGTCGGGCCGTCTTCGCCCAGGCCGATGGAATCGTGGGTCATCACGTGGATCACCCGCGCCCCCATCAGGGCTCCCAGGCGGATGGCCGGGCGGCTGTAGTCGGCAAAGGCCAGGAAGGTCCCCGAATAGGGGATCACCCCGCCGTGCACGGCCATGCCGTTCATCGCCGCCGCCATGGCGAACTCGCGCACCCCGTAGTGGACATAGCGGCCGGCGTAGTC
>DASXIE010000269.1:0-3832 GCA_036498165.1 Caulobacteraceae bacterium | reverse complement strand
CTGGTGCGCGGCGCGGCGGCCGGCGAGGGCCTCGGCAACCAGTTCCTCGCCCACATCCGCGACTGCGACGCCCTGGCCCTGGTCGTGCGCTGCTTCGCCGACGACGACGTCACCCACGTCGAGGGCCGGGTCGATCCGGTGGACGACATCGACATCATCGACACCGAGCTGATGCTGGCCGACCTCGACAGCCTCGAGCGCCGCCTGGTCAATCTCGAAAAGCGCGCCAAGAGCGGCGACAAGGAAAGCGTCCAGGCCCTGCGCCTGGCGGGCCTCGCCCTCGCCGAACTGCGCGTCGGGCGCCCGGCCCGCGCCGCCGCCGTTCCCGACGACGACATCAAGGCCTGGAAGATGCTCCAGCTGCTCACCGCCAAGCCGGCCCTCTATGTCGCCAACGTCGAGGAGGCGGCGGCCGGGACAGGCAACGCCCTTTCCGCCCTCGTCGCCGAACGCGCGACCCGCGACCAGGCCAAGGCGGTGGCCATCTCGGCCCGCATCGAGAGCGAGATCGCCGTCCTCGACCCGGCCGAGCGGACCGAATTCCTCGAGGCCCTCGGCCTGCACGAGGCCGGCCTCGGCCGCCTGATCCACGAGGCCTACGCCCTTCTGGGCCTGCGCACCTATTTCACCGCCGGGCCCAAGGAGGCGCGGGCCTGGACCATCCGGGCCGGGGCCAAGGGGCCGGAAGCCGCCGGGGTCATCCACACCGACTTCGAGAAGGGCTTCATCCGCGCCGAGACCATCGCCTATGACGACTATGTGGCCCTCGGCGGCGAGGCCCCGGCCCGCGACGCCGGCCGCCTCCGCTCGGAAGGCCGCGACTACGTGGTCCGCGACGGCGACGTGATGAACTTCCGCTTCAACACCTGAGAGAGGAGCGCGCCATGGCCGACGAGGCGATCACGCTGAAAAGCCCCCTCGACGGCTTCGAATTCGCCGCCTGGCGCTGCCCCGCGGCCGACGCCCGCCGCGGCGGCCTCATCGTCATCCAGGAGATCTTCGGGGTCACCGACCATATCCGCGCCACCGCCGCCGCCTTCGCCGCCGAGGGCTACGAGACCCTCGCCCCCTCCCTCTTCGACCGCCGCGCCCCGGGTTTCGCCACCGGCTACGACGCCGCCGGAGTGGCCCGCGGCCGCGATCTCTCCGAGCAGACCCCGTGGAGCGAGGTCGCCGCCGACCTCGCCGCCTGCGCCGCCGCCCTGGCCCCGCCGGTGTTCGCGGTCGGCTATTGCTGGGGCGGGACGGCCGCCTGGCTGGCCGCCTGCCGCGTCGAGGCCCTGGCCGCCGCCTCGTCCTACTACGGCCGCCGCATCCCCGAGATCCTGGCCGAGGCGCCGGCCTGCCCGCTCATCGCCCATTTCGGCCGCCGCGATCCCACCATCCCGCCGGATGTCGTCGAGGCGATCGGCGAGGCCCATCCGGATGTGCCGCTCTGGCTCTACGACGCCGGCCACGGATTCGCCTCCGACCGGGCCGACCACGACCCCGACAGCGCCCGCCTCGCCCGCCTCAGAACCCTCCAGCTCTTCGCCCGCCACGCCGGCCGCGGCGAGTTCTAGCCGTCCCACCAACCCAGCCGTCATCCCCGGGCGTCAGTCCCGGGGACCCATGAACTCAAGCCGTCGTGTGGCCGCGCGTGAGCGTGGCCAATTCGCTTGCGGTCTGAAGCTTGGGTTTCGAGCTTGGCGTCGATGTCCCATTAACCGCAGAGGCCGTGACGGCGGCGCGTGACGATGCGCACGCATCGTCAAACCGCTTCACGCGATCATGGGTCCCCGGGACTGACGCCCGGGGATGACGTTTAGATCGGTGGCAGCAGGGCCTGGCCGGGGGTATGGACCAGGGTCCATAGGAAGTAGGCGCCGGCCAGGGCGATCAGCCCCAGCGCCAGACTCACGGTCAACTCGACCTTGCCTTTGACTTTCGACGCCATACCAAAAACTCCACCGACAAAACCTAATGCACATCGTCGCGCTCGCGCCCAGGGATCAGGCCGCCCCAGCGACGAAGCGTCGCACTTAGCCGGCCAGTCTTGCCAAATCCTGAAGCGGGGCCGTGTAAGTCGGGCGATGAGCGAACCGTTTTCCGACAAGCTGGCCCTGGTGCTGAAGCTCTTGTCCCTCAGCCGGGCGCGGATGGCCGCCGACATGGGAGTGGACAAGTCCGTCGTCGGCCGCTGGGTGGCCGGCGCCGTCAGGCCCAGCGCCCACAACCTCTCCCTGCTGAGCGCGGCGGTGGCCCGGCGGGCGCCGGGGTTCACCGCCCTGGACTGGGACCGAAGCCTCGACGACCTGGCGGCCCTGTTCGGGGCCCAGCCCGGCCGGGCCGGACCGATCGGCCCAGGCGGCGGCCTTCCCCTGCCGCTCATCGGCCAGGCCCTGGCCATGACCGCCCAGTGGGGGGCCGCCTACGAGGGCTTCTTCCGCTCCACCCGGCCCTTCGCCCAGTACCCCGGCCGCTTCGTCCACGACCAGTGCCTGGTCCGCCGCGACGGGGCGGGCCTCCTGCGCCTCAGCCTCGCCAACGGCTCGGTGTTCATCGACGCCTGGCTGCTGCCGCTGAAGGACCACGTGTTCGTGATCGGCTCGGATCTGGCCAACGCCACCATGGCCTTCGCCCTCTTGAACGGGGTGGTCAGCGAGAAGGTGGAGAGCCTCGACGGCCTGATGATGTCGGTCACCCAGGGGTCGGACCCGGCGGCCACGGCCACCCCCATCGTCCTTACCCGGACCGGCGATCTCTCGGCCGACCGGGGGGCCGACGACGCCCGCTTCGCCGCCCTGGCCGGCGGCGATTCCCTGGCCCCCGAAGGCTCGGTGCCGGCCGCGATCGCCGCCCACCTGGCCCGCGACATCGGCCCGATCGCCCTGGCGCTCGGCGGCGAGTGGCTGCTGCGCATGCCGGCGGCGCGCTCCCTGTCGGCCGGCGCCCCCCACCCGGTGGCGGTGCGCGACCACGCCCTGGCCAGGATGCAACCTTCTGCAACTTGACGCGCGCCGCTGCGACTTAAACCGCCCGGCCCGTCCGTCTACTCACCCCGCAGTGGGCTCGCGGCCCGCCGACGAACCCCCCGGAAGGGGAGGCAGGGCGACCCCAAACGCCCTCCTCCCCCGACCTGGGCGGGATTTGGGGGATGAATCTGGAATGTCGAGCAAACTCATCTCGGGCGTCTACCTGGCGTCCGGCTACACGCTGAAGGCGTCCTATGACGGCGTCGAGGTCGGGGCCGGCGCGGGCGTGGGAGGCTCGGGCCTGACCCTGGCCGGCAATGGCTATGTCACCAACTACGGCCACCTGCACGGCGCCGGCATCAACGCGGCCAGCGCCTACAACGCCGGTGTTCTGCTCAGCGCCGGGGGAACCGTCGACAACAAGCCGTCCGGCTACATCGGCGGCCCATCCGGGATCACGGTCGATGGGGCCGGCAGCATCGCCAACAGCGGCCAGATTCGCGGGACGCGCGTCGCCGGCGCCGCCATCCACGTCACCGGCCTCGGAAACGTCCAGAACAGCGCCCTGATCTTCGGCGTCGGCGAGGGCATCGACTTCGAGGGCGGGGGCGCGGTCACCAACGGCTGGCTGAACCATGCCGCCCTCATCGAAGGCTCGGGCGGCGTCGAAATCTTCGGCGGCCCGGGGCAGGTCCTCAACTACGGCTCGATCGTCGGCGACAGCGCCGACGCCGTTGTGATCAGCAGCGGTGGCAGCGTGGTCAACGGGGCCCCATCCGACACCTCGGCCTTGATCCGGGGCGTGACCGGCGTGCAGGCCGGCGGCGGGGCCACGCTCGCCAATTTCGGGGCGATCATCGGAACCACCCAGGAGGCCG
>DASXIE010000268.1:0-30932 GCA_036498165.1 Caulobacteraceae bacterium | reverse complement strand
GTCGAGATCGTATAGGGGGTGTTCATGTTCCTGAACATGTTGAAGTAAGTCGCGACGTGGTTTTCGAAACTCACGTAGGATGACAAGTGATCATAGAACACGCTGACTGCCACTAGGGATGTCGGCCCGTAGTAATACTCGAGGCTGGCGTCGTAGACCTCCCCTTTCACGGGCTTCAGGTTGGCGTTGCCGCCGCTGCCGACCTGGAGAAGGTCATTGAGTGACACCGTACCGCCAAGCGAACTGAAGTCGGGTCGCGCCATGGTCTCGGCCGCGGAGAGCCTCAGCAGAAGGTTCTTCTGCAGGTCGAAGGTGAAGTTCGCGCTCGGCAGGAAGTCGAGATAGTTATGCGTGACGTGGTTGACGAAGTAGTTGCCGTAGGCGGAAGTTGTGATCTCCGGTGAACCGGGAACCAAAGCGTTCGGCGAATTCACAAAGTCGTTTTCGTCGGTATCTACGATCCGGACGCCGAGGTTGCCGCGCCATCTCTCGCCGCCGACGTGGGCCATGATATAGCCGGCGATGTCGGTTTCCTGGACCTTGAAGGCTCCGGTCCAGAGGTAGTTCAGCGGTTGAACGATCGCCGAGATCGGCCCGCGCACCCCGCCGGGAATGGCGTTGATGATCTGGGCGATGGCGCCCGGGTCGCCGCCGATCGGAATCAGCAAGCCAGGGATGCCCAGGGCGCCGGCATTGAATCCGTTCGGATAGGGCGTCGGATTGGTGTTGGCGAACGGCATGGTCGGGCTACCGAAGCAGGCGTTGTTGGCGCCCAGAGTACAGCCGCGGTCCCAGCCATCGACCTGGCGCCTGTGGTTGGCGTAGTGGACGCCGAAATCGACATCCTTGAAGATGCCGTTGCTGATATCCCAGCTGGCGTCTGCCTTGGCGTAGTATTCCTGGTCCACCGAGAGGAAGCGAGCGTTCCATGACCAGTCGTCCGCCAAGCCGTTCGGACTCTGCGGATTAATGTCGCGGGGCGTAACGACAAAGCCATTGCCGGACGGAGCATATGAAATTCCCGTCAGCCCGTTGACCTCGAACGAGGGTTGCTCGGGGGTTTCGCCGACGCCGTGGGTATAGCCGGCCTGCAACTTGACGGTCAGGCGATCGCCCAGTTTGAACTTGCCGTCGAGGTTTATGTAGTAGCTCTCGGCGGTTTCGTTGGGCCGGGTGATGTTGTCGACGATCAGGCCGTCGGTCGGGGTGTCGCCTGGTCCAAGCAGCGGGAAGTTCGCCGCGACCACGGTGCCGTCCTTGACCGTATAGGAGGTGGGCACGTTGGTGGCGAACTCATGATTGCCCCACAACATGTAGTTGTCGTTGTAGTTCGAGGCGTTGAGGTGCGAGTAGAAGCCGTTGAGCCTCAATTCCGCCCGGTCGTCGCTCGACCGCCACTGAACGGCGCCGGTGACACCCGCTCGGGTGCGCTGCTGCTCGAACAGAGTCGAGCCGATCAGGGTCGGTGACTGGTCGCCGACGAGGTTAGGCAGGGCCGCTGCCGTCGCCGGCGTATTGGTCGCGTTGATTTCTTGCCAGCCGAGGATTTCCTGGCCGTAGCGGACCACGCTGCGCTTCTCGTAGAAGCCCTGCAGAATGGCGCCGAAGGTATTGTCGGCGTTGTGCCAGCCGACCAGGGCGTTGACCTGGGGTTGCCACTGGCTGCCACGCTGTCCGGCGTTGCTGTTCCAGGCCGCTTCTGCCGAGCCCTCGAAGGTGAACGGCTTGCTGAGACTCAGTGGGTCACGGGTCTGGATATCGACCGCGCCGGACACGCCGCCCTCGAGCAGGGAAGGATCCTGGGTCTTATAGACCACCACGTTCTGGACGATTTCCGCTGGCAGCAGGGTGAAGCTGACGCTGCGCCCGACCACGCTGTACTGATCGAGGATGAACCAGTCGCCGGTCGAGACATTGTGGCCGTCGACGGTGACGCTGGTGAGGCTGGGCGAGGTGCCGCGGATGCTGACCCGGTCGGCCTCATCGAAGCCGCCTTCGCCGCCGGCCGCTCCCTGGATCGCCACGCCGGGCAGACGCTGCAGGGCGTCGGCGACGTTCTTGTCGGGCAGCTTGCCGATGTCCGTCGCCGAAATGGCGTCGACCGAGTTTTCGCTGACCCGCTTGATCGCGATGGCCTTTTCTAGGGACTGGCGAATGCCGGGGACGACGATCTCGCCTACCGTGGTCGAGCTGCTCGCGTCGGCGGCCATGGCCGAATCGACCGCGAAGCCGAGCACGAAGAGACTCGCCGAGCCGATCAGCATGGGTCTGCGAAGGTTCATTTTATTTCCCCCTAAAGGACCGCACCGTGTCCTTCGTCTAAAGGCCATTAAGATACCAATTTGACGCTTTCCATCTTATGCCTACAGCGCGCTCGATGGAACTGCAACAAGGTTGTCACAGGAAGCGCTGCCGACGCAAGCCCAAACCAGCATAAATTTAATACCATTCAAATTTTGGTATGCAAAAGGCTCTTGGACGTGGCACAAACGCATCATGCAGTTCGTGGCCGCCGCTCGCGGAACGGGCGGATCGATGAGGGGGTTGTGTTGGCGATGTCGCTCTCCGAGCTGATCGGCGGCTTGGGTGAACGCGCCCCAGGACCGCTCTACCAACAGCTTCACCGCGCCCTTCGCCAGGCCATCGCCAACAACCAGCTGGCCCCGGACGAGGCCCTGCCGGCCGAGCGCGATATAGCCATGGATCTGGGGGTTTCTCGGATCACCGTTCGCAAGGCCCTCGACGCGCTCGCTGACGAGGGATTGGTCACCCGCCGGCAAGGGGCGGGCACCTTTGTCGCCGCCCGGGTTGAGAAAAGCTTCTCGAAGCTGTCGTCGTTTTCCGAGGACATGATCTCGCGCGGGCGGGTTCCGCGCAGCGACTGGCTGCGTCGCAGCGACGGGGCGGTGACACCGGAGGAGTCGATGATCCTGGGCCTTAGTCCGGCCACGCCGGTCTATCGCTTCAGCCGCATCCGCTTCGCCGATGATTCGCCGATGGCCCTTGAATACACCACGGTGCCTGGCTTTTGCCTGCCGTCGAAGGAGGCGGTGGAGACGTCTCTCTACGAAGCCCTGGAGCGGCACGGGTATCGACCGGTGCGGGCGCTGCAGCGGTTGAGGGCGGTGCTATTCACCGGCGAACAGGCGGGGCTCCTGGGCGTCGCCGAGGGCGCGCCGGGCCTCTTGATCGAGCGGCGCGGCTTTGTGCGCGACGGCCGGGCGGTGGAGTTCACCCAGTCCTATTACCGCGGCGATGCCTATGATTTCGTCGCCGAACTCAGCGACGGGGCGGCATGACCGCCCGACATACGCAGATGTTTCGCGAAGCCGCCGCCGCGCCCGACCTCGTTCGCGCCCAGCTCGAACAGAACGCGCCCGTGACCCGCGTCCTCGCGGAGCGTCTGCGCGCCGCGCCGCCACGGGCGGTGACCACCCTGGGGAGGGGCAGCTCGGACAATGTCGCCACATTCGCCCGCTACCTGATCGAGACACGGCTTGGGGTGATGACCGCCTCGTCCTCGCCATCCGTGAGTTCGGTCTATGAGGCTTCGCCCGACATGACCGACACCCTGTGCCTAGCGGTGTCGCAATCGGGTCGCAGTCCAGACCTGCTGGCGGCGGCGAAAGCCGCCGCGAGCGCCGGCGCCCTGGTGGTCGCCCTGGTCAACGCGCCCGATTCGCCCTTGGCGGCCCTGGCCGAGGTCACCATCCCCCTGCGCGCCGGCCCCGAACTCAGCGTAGCCGCGACCAAATCGTTCATCGCCGGCCTTGTGGCGGTGGCCCAGTTGGTCGCCGAATGGGGCCAGGACTGCGACCTGGCCCACGCACTGGGCGACTTGCCAGTCCGGCTTGACGCCTCCTGGCACCTGGACTGGAGCGCGGCGATCGCGCCCCTTTCCAAGGCCGAGCATCTCTACGTCGTCGCCCGAGGGCTGGGCTTCGCCATCGCCCAGGAAGCGGCCCTGAAGTTCAAGGAGACCTGCGGCCTGCACGCCGAGGCGTTCAGCGCCGCGGAGATTCGCCACGGTCCCATGGCCCTGATTGGGCAGTCGTTTCCGGTTCTCGCCTTCACCCAGGGCGACGAGACCGAGGAGGGGGTGGAGGCGCTGGCCGACGCGGCCGGCCGCCAGGGTGCGACGGTGATCCAAGTGGGCGGCTCGAAGGCCACCGGTGCTCTGCGGCTTGCGTCCATCACCGGCCATCCGGCGCTCGAACCGATCATGCAGATCCAGAGCTTCTATCGCCTGGCCGACGGCCTCGCCCGCGCCCGCGGCTTCGACCCGGATCGTCCCTCGCACCTCGCCAAGGTCACCGAGACGATCTGATGACTGTCGCTCTCGTCAACGGCCAGGTCATGACCGACGACGGCCTCGCGGAAGGCCTGGCCGTCGTCCTTGCCGGCGAAATGATCGCCGCGGTCACCCCCGAGCGCGAATTGCCCGCCGGCATGGCCCGCATCGATCTCGATGACGGCCTTCTGCTGCCAGGTTTCATCGACACCCAGGTTAATGGCGGCGGCGGGGTGCTGTTCAATGATTCGCCGACGCCGGAGACGATCGCCCGGATCGGCGCCGCCCACCGCCGGTTCGGGACCACCGGCTTCCTGCCCACTCTGATCAGCGACGACCTCAGTGTGGTCGGGGCCGCCATCGAGGCGACTCGTCAGGCCATGGCCGAAGGCGCGCCCGGCGTCCTGGGCGTCCATATCGAAGGCCCCTTCCTCAACACCGAACAGAAGGGCATCCATGACGCCGCCAAGCTGCGTCGCATGGACGAGGCCGGTCTTGCCCTTCTCGCCTCCATAGGCGCCGGCCGCACTCTCGTCACCCTGGCTCCCGAGATGGCCGGGACAGCGATGATCCAGCGCCTAGCCGCCGCCGGGGTGATAGTCTCGGCGGGTCACACCAACGCCTCCTACGCCCAGGCCCGCGCCGCCCTCGGGGCCGGGATGAGCGGCTTCACCCACCTTTTCAACGCCATGTCGCCCCTGACCAGCCGCGAGCCGGGCGTGGTCGGAGCGGCGCTCGCCGACTCCACGGCTTGGTGTGGTGTCATCGTCGATGGCCGCCACGTCGATCCCGTAGTCCTCCAGATCGCCCTCAGATGTCGGCCGCTGGAGCGCTTCATGCTGGTCACCGACGCCATGCCATGCGTGGGCACCGACCTGACCAGTTTCACCTTGCAAAACAAGCTGATCACCGTGCGCGACGGGGCCTGCTTCGACGCCCGTGGTCGCCTCGCCGGCTCCGATCTCGACATGGCCTCGGCGGTGCGCAACGCAGTGAGCCTGCTTGGGCTGTCACTGGCCCAGGCGTCGTCCATGGCCAGCCGAAGTCCGGCCGAGTTCCTCGGGCTTGGGGCCAGCCACGGGCAGATCGCCGCCGGCTATCGGGCCGATCTTGTCTTGCTCGACGATCGCCTCGAGGTGGAAGAGGTGTGGATCGGCGGCCGGCCGGGCGCCGAGCCGCCGGCCCGCGCGGCGCGCGCCGCCCGCGATGGCTAGGCCAGGAAAAGGCGCGATCCTCGGAGTGATGGCGGGCGCATGGCTCGCGATGGCCGGCCCGGTCGCCGCCGGCTTGGATATCGTTCCTCGGCCCCTCGCTGTCGAAGCCGCGGCCGGTCCACCTGTGACGCTGGTTTCGGGCGCCCGCATCGCCGCCGCCCCGGGAGACGCCTCGGCCCTGCGCACCGCTCGCTGGCTGGCCGCCCTGGCCATGCAGAGCCGCGACTTGCGCCTCATTCCGGAGGTTGGCCGCGCAGGCTCCTCGAGCGTGGTCCTGCGCCGGCGGCGGGGCCCGGCCGACAACGAGGCCTACGATCTCGCCATCGGCCATGGCCGCGTGGTGATCACCGCCTCGTCAGACGCCGGTCTTCTCTACGGCGTTGTTACTCTCTGGCAATTGATGACCGCCGACGACGGTCGCGGCCCGGTCCGCCTCGCGAGCGTCCAAATCGCTGATGCGCCGCGTTTTCCGTGGCGCGGCATGCTGCTCGACTCGGCCCGTCATTTTCAGTCGGCAGCCTTCGTCGAGCGGACCATCGACTGGATGGCCCTTCACAAGCTCAACGTGCTGCAATGGCATCTTACCGACGACCAGGGTTGGCGCCTTCCAATTGCCGGCTATCCGCGTCTCACGCAGGTGGGGGCATGGCGTGTCCCGGCCACCGTCGGGCCGCCGGCGCTCGATCCAAGGACCGGCAAGCCAATGCTTTATGGCGGTTTCTATACCGCCGCCGAGATCCGCGCGATCGTCGCCCACGCAGAAGCGCGGAACATCACCATCGTCCCGGAGATCGAGATGCCGGGCCATGCGGTGGCCGCCCTCCTCGCCTATCCGGAGCTCTCGGCGGGCACCCCGCCGCCGAGGTCAGTGCAGAGCGACTGGGGCATCCTCCCCTACGCCTACGGCGTCGACGACAAAGTCTTCGCCTTCCTCGACAGAGTTCTTGGCCAAGTCATCGCCCTTTTTCCCGGTCGCATCATTGCCATCGGCGGCGACGAGGTCCCCCTGGACATCTGGAAGGCGTCGCCCGCCGTCCAGGCGCGGATGAAGGCGCTGGGTGTCGCCGACGAGGCCGCCTTGCAGAACTACTTCATCCGGCGGATCGATTCCTACCTCGCCGCCCACGGTCGGCGCCTGATCGGCTGGGAGGAAATCCTCAAGGGCGGACCCTTGCCGCGCGGCGCGGTGGTGACTTCCTGGCAAGGCGCCAGCAGCGCACTCGACGCCGCCCGCGCCGGGCACGACGTGGTTATCGCCATCGCCCCGACCCTCTATTTCGACAATCGCCAGGGCGCGCTTCCCAGCGAGCCGCCGGGCAGGGGCTGGGTGGTCAGCCTGAAGGATGTCTACAGCCTCGATCCGGGCGCTCCGCCCCTGCCGCCGTCGGCGCCGACGAGCGCCGCGTCGCCATCGCGTCCCCCCGGTTTCAGCGAGGCCGACCGGGCTCATATCCTCGGCCTGCAGGGCAATATGTGGAGCGAACACATCCGCACCGAGGATCGCATGGCGGCGATGACGTTTCCCCGCGCCGCCGCGGTGGCCGAGGCCGGGTGGACGGCCCAGGCGGATCGCGATTGGCCGGATTTCCTCAGCCGCATGCCGGCCGAGTTTGCCCGCTTCTCGCGCCTGGGCCTCGCCGAGGACGAGAGCGTCTTCACCGTCGGCGCGACGGCCGATCCAGCCGGCCCCGGCCGGGCGCGCCTCGCCCTGGCCAGCCAGACCGGGCATGGCCAGATCCGCTACAGCCTCGATGGGACGGCGCCGACCGCGGTGTCGCCGGCTTATGCCGCTCCGCTCGCTGTCAAAATTCCGAGCCGGGTTGCGGCCGCCAGCTTCGATGGACCCAGGCGAATTTCCCCGGTCGTGCGCGAAAGCCTGGATCCGTTGTCGATTCGCCGGCGGGTCAGCCAGGAACTTACCTTGTGCCCGGGTACCCTGCCGCTCGACCTCGAAGCCTCGGTCCCGCCCGGCCAGCCGCGACCGGCGATGCTGGTCGAGGTGATGAATCTGTGCTGGATCTGGCCTGGCGTCGACCTGACTGGGGTGAACGCGGTGAGACTCGAGGTCGGCGCGATGCCCTTCAACCTCCAGTTGGGCGCCGATGTGAACCGCATCGTCCGACGGACATCGACGAGCAATGGCATGGAGATCCAGGTGCGCATCGACGGCTGCGAGGGCGCGCTGCTCGCAGCCCTGCCGCTCGGCCCCGCCAAGCCTGGCCTCAGCGAGCTTTCCTCTGCCCTGCCGCCGAGGTCCGGCGTGCATGACCTCTGCTTTGCAGTCGCCGGCGACAGCCACGATCCCATCTGGGGGCTCAACGCGGTTCAGCTTGTTCCTCAGGAGGCGCGCTGAGCATGACCGGCCGCACGCTCGAGATCGGCGCCCCGTTGCGCGGCTGGGCTCTCCCCCTCGACGAAGTCGACGATCCGGTCTTCGCGGGGCGCATGCTCGGCGATGGCCTGGCTATTGATCCTACAGGCGCGGAGCTTCGGGCGCCGTGCGACGGGGTGGTGATCAATGTCCACCGGGCCGGTCATGCGGTGAGCCTCAGGGCGGCGGGCGGGGCCGAGTTGCTGCTCCACGTCGGCCTGGAGACCGTCGGCCTCGCCGGCCAGGGTTTCTCCCGCCATGTCGAGGACGGCCAAGCCGTCAAGGCCGGTGACCTGCTGCTGAGTTTCGATCTCGAGGCGGTCGGCGCGACGGCCAAGAGCCTCGTTACCCCCCTTGTGCTCACCAACGGCGATGAGTTCGAGATCATTCGCAAGGACCTCGGCCGGCGGGTCGAGGTCGGCGACGTGGTGATGGAGATCCGCGTAGGGGAAACGGAAACGGCCGCAAGGAGCGCCGCGCCGGCCGCCGCCTCGCGACAGGTGGTCATCCCCCTGGCCCACGGCCTCCACGCCCGGCCGTCGGCCCTGATCGCCGCTGAGGCCAAGCGTTACGTCGCCGACATTCGCCTCGCCGTCAGCGGTCGGGAAGCCAATGCCAAGAGTCCGGTGGCGATCATGGCGCTCGGCCTCGCCAACGGAGATTTGGCGACCGTGACGGCCAGCGGGGCGGATGCGGCGGTCGCCGTCGAGAAGATTGCCAGCCTTATCGAGCACGGCTTGCCCAGCGAACCGGCCTCGGCCGCCCCGCCGTTGCCTGCTGCTTCAGCACCGCCGACGACCGACGCCTCAGTGCTCGTCGGAACTCCGGCGGCGCCGGGCCTCGCCATCGGCTCGGCGGTGCGGCTGATCGTCCGAGCGCCCAACATCGAGACGACCTCGCACGGCGTGGCGGCCGAAAAGGCGGCCTTGGCCAGAGCCCTCGCCGCCCTGCGCGTGCGGATGACCGGCCAGGCGGCGACGGGCCCGCGCGAACAGCGCGAAATCGTCCGCGCCCATCTGGCCTTCCTCGACGACGAGGATCTGGCCGCCGCGGCCCGCCAGGCGATCGAGGGGGGCGCAAGCGCCGGCGTCGCCTGGCGCGACGCCATCGAGGGCCAAGTCGCGATCCTGCGCCAGATCCACGATGTCCACATCGCCCAGCGGGCTGACGATCTTGTCGATCTCGAGCGCCAGGTGCTGATTGAGCTCAGCGGCGAGAGCGAGACCGCCCAGGTTCTCCCTGACCACGCCATCCTGCTGGCCGAAGATCTTGGCCCGGCCCAGCTAATCGGCCTGCCGAGGACCCTGGCCGGCATATGCACCGCCCGAGGCGGGCCGACCTCCCATGTCGCCATCCTGGCCACGGCGATGAACATCCCGGCCGTGGTCGCCGTGGGATCGGCGCTGATGAGCGTCCCCGACGGCGCGGCCCTCATCCTCGACGGCGGGGAAGGGCGCCTGCACGTCGCCCCGGACGCGGCCGAGATCAGCCACGCCCAGACCCGCTTGGCCGCCCTCCGGGCCAGGCGGCATGAGACCAAGGCCCTGGCCTCCGAGCCCTGCCGCATGGCCGACGGGACGCGGATCGAGGTTTTCGCCAATCTCGGCTCGATCGCCGACGCCAGGGCCGCCATGGACAGCGGGGCGGAAGGCTGCGGCCTCCTGCGGACGGAATTCTTGTTCCTGGGCCGCGAGTCCGCTCCCGACGAGAACGAGCAAGTCGATGCCTACCAAGCCATAGCCGAGGCTCTGGCCGGCGCCCCGCTCGTGATCCGCACGCTCGATGTCGGCGGCGACAAGCCCGCCCCTTTCCTCGACCTGCCGCCCGAGGCCAATCCGGCGCTGGGCCTGCGCGGCGTGCGGGTGAGCCTTGCCAGGCCGGATCTGCTGCGCGCCCAGGTCCGCGCCATCTTGCGCGTGAAGCCGCCGGGCCAGTGCCGGGTCCTCGTTCCCATGATCGCCAGCCTGGCGGAACTCGCCGCCGTGCGGGCGGCGATCGAGGCCGCGCGCGCCGAGCTTGGTTGTGAGGGCGACGTCCAAGTGGGGGTAATGATCGAGACGCCGGCCGCGGCAGTCACCGCCGACCTTCTCGCCGCCAAGGCCGATTTTCTCTCCATCGGCACCAATGACCTTACCCAGTACGCCATGGCCATGGACCGGGAAAACCCGCAGCTGGCCGGCGAGATCGACGCCTTGCACCCGGCCGTGCTTCGCCTGATCGCGGCCACCGCGCGCGGGGCGCGGGCGCATGGCCGGCAGGTGGCCGTATGCGGCGGCCTGGCCGCCGACCCTGGGGCGGCGGCGATCCTCATCGGACTTGGGGTCACCGAACTCTCAGCCCCGCCTGCCGCGATTCCGGAGATCAAGGCCGCGGTCCGCGCGCTCAGCCTGGCGCCTTGCGACGCCCTGGCGGCGATGGCTCTCGAATGCGCCAGCGCCGGCGAGGTGCGGGCCCTCATTTCATCTGAGGCGGAAGGGACGCCATGAAGGTTTTCGGCGCCGAACTATCGGTCGGAGCCCTGCAGCCGCTCGGCCGGGCCCTGATGCTGCCGATCGCCGTCCTGCCGGTCGCCGGCCTGCTGCTGCGGCTTGGCCAGCCGGACCTTCTCAACATCGGCTTCATCGCCGCGGCCGGCGACGCCATCTTCCACAATCTCGGCTTGCTTTTCGCCATTGGCGTGGCGGTCGGATTCGCCCGCGACGGCAACGGGGCGGCGGGCTTGGCCGGCGTTGTCTGCTTCCTGGTGGCCAGCAATGGCGCCCAGGCCCTCATCGCCATCCCTCCGGAAACCACCGCCGGGCTGGCCGACAAGGCTGCCAAGCTGGCCGGGGCCGATTTCCGCGCCGGTGCGCTTTTCAAGCTCAGCGTGCCGCTCGGCATCCTCTCGGGGGTGATCGCCGGCGCACTCTACAATCGCTTCGGGGCGATCAAGCTGCCGGACTACTTGGCCTTCTTCGGCGGCCGGCGGTTCGTGCCCATCGTCGCGGGCTTGGCGGGCCTCTGCCTGGCGGCGATCTTCGGCCTGGGATGGGCGCGTCTGGACGGCGCCATCGATGGCCTTAGCCGCCTTATCGTCGGGGCCGGGCCGGTCGGCCTTTTCCTCTATGGCGTGCTCAACCGACTGCTCATCGTCACCGGTTTGCACCACATCCTCAACAACATCGCCTGGTTCATCATCGGCGACTACCACGGCGTTACCGGCGACCTGAACCGCTTCTTCGCGGGCGATCCGACCGCCGGCTCGTTCATGGCCGGCTTCTTCCCGGTGATGATGTTCGGCCTGCCAGCCGCCTGCCTGGCGATGTTCCACACAGCCCGCCCGGAAAGGCGCGCCGAGACCGGCGGCCTGCTGCTCTCCCTGGCGCTGACCGCCCTTCTCACCGGCGTCACCGAGCCGATCGAGTTCTCGTTCATGTTCCTCGCCCCGGTGCTCTACCTCGTCCACGCGGTGCTGACCGGCGCTTCCATGGTGGTGATGAGCCTGTTGGGGGTGAAGCTCGGCTTCGGCTTCTCGGCCGGCCTCTTCGACTTCGTGCTCAATTTCAACAAGGCGACCCGGCCGTGGCTGCTGGCGCCGGTGGGGATCGTCTATTTCGGTCTCTACTACGGGCTCTTCCGCTACTTCATCCAGAGGTTCGACCTGAAGACGCCCGGCCGCGAGGAGACCGCCGCTGCCCCGGCCAGGAAGCTCGCCGCCGGTCCGCGCGCCTGGGCTTACATCGAGGCCCTCGGCGGGGCGGCCAATCTCGTCAGCGTCGACGCCTGCACGACCCGGCTGCGCCTGGTGGTGAGCGATCAGGCGGCGGTCGACGATGCGGCGCTGAAGGGCCTGGGGGCGCGCGGATTGGTGCGGCCCACGCCGCGCGATCTCCAGGTCGTAGTCGGCGCGACCGCCGATCAGGTGGCGCGGGAGATCAAGGACGCCCTGGCGGCCGGACCCGCAACGCCATCAGCCCTTTCCGTCGACGCCCTCGCCGCGGCGCTGGGCGGCTTGAAAAATCTCACGAACATCGAGGCCCGCTCAAGCCGACTCCTCATCGGAGTGGCCGATGGGGGCCTTGTCGACGAGGCGGCGGCGATCGCCGCGGGGGCCCGGGCCTTGGCGGCCACGGCGACCGGCCGCGTACAGGTGATCATCGGCCCCGATGCGGCGCGCGCCGGCCGCGCGCTCGGGGCCCTCGTCAAAGCCTGAACAGACCGCGCCCTATCGCGCCTGGCTGGCGCGGGCTTTGGGAAGGCGGCTTGGCGCTGCGGCTGGTTCAGTGTCGAGGACCTCGTCGATCTTAGCTCGCAAAGCCGTCATCCGGGCCGGATCGGTGAGCTTGGCGCCTGCCGAATCGACGACGTAGAAGCTGTCCACGGCCCGCTCGCCATGGCTGTCGATATGGGCCGACTGGATCGACAGGCGCGATTCGGTCAGCGCTCGGGCCAGCGCTTCGAGGAGGCCGGGACGGTCGCGGCCCGAGGCCTCGATCACCGTGGCGCTCTGAGAAGCGTCATTGTCGATAGCCACCATCGCGGTGATCGTGAACGGCGACGTCCTGGCGGTCAGCATGCCGCGGGCCGGCTCGAAGCGCACAGGCTCGCCGCGACCGGCTCGTTCGAGAGAATCGAGCAGGCGTTCGAGTGCTCGGGGACTGTCCTCGCCGAAGGGCGCGCCGGCGGCGTTCTGGACGAAGAAGACATCAAGGGCTTCGCCAGTTGTCGAGGTGAAGATCCGTGCCCCCACCACATTGCCTCCGGCCGAGGAGATCGCCAGCGCGAGATCGGCGAACAGAGCCTCGCGGTCGGGGGCGGCGACAATGATCTCGGCGGCGTTGCGCGCGGGCCGGATTTCGGCCCGGGCCGCCGCCCCGGCCCCATCGCGGGCCCGGCGGGCGAGCCCGGCGTGAACCGCATGCTCGGCCGGCGAAAAACCGGCAAAATAGGCGTCTTCCATGGTGCCCGCCCAAGCCCTCGCGTCGGGATCGATGTGTGAAAGGGCGATGCGGGCGTCGTAGGCCAGGGCCTCCTGGCGGCGACGCGCCACGCCGGCAGCGTCGGAGGTGCGTCCGCCCCGAAACGTCGCCTCGGTGGCGTCGAAGAGCTCGCGCAGTAGCTGGCCCTTCCAGCCGTTCCACACGCCGGGCCCCACGGCGCGGATGTCGGCGACGGTGAGGATCAGCAGCATGCGCAAGCGCTCAGGGCTCTCGACCAGGGCGGCGAAGGAGGCCACCGTGGCCGGATCGGCGACGTCGCGTTTTTGGGCGTAGTCGCTCATCTGCAGGTGATGCTCGACGAGCCAGGCGACCAGATCAATGCGGCGCTTTTCCAGACCTAAACGCTCGCAGGCCGCTCGCGCCGCCCTCGCCCCGGCGACCTCCTGGCCGCCGTGGCCGCCCTTGCCGGTGTCGTGCAGGAACATTGCGAGGAACAGGGCCTCGCGATCCTCGATGAGCGGCATGACCGCCGCCGAAAGGGGAAGATCGGCCGCCAGGCGACCGGCGGCGATGTCGTTTATCACCCCGACCGCGCGCAGAGTGTGCTCGTCGACGGTGTAGGAGTGGTACATGTTGAACTGCATCTGGGCGACGACCCGGCCGAACTCCGGGATGAAGCGGCCGAGCACCCCGGCCTCATTCATCAGTTCGAGGGTGCGGCGGGGCTTTCGGCCGCCGGCCAGGATGTCGAGGAAGACCTGGGCGGCCGCCGGATCGCGGCGCACTTTCGAGGTGATCAATGGCAGGCGGCGGGTCGCGGCGGTGAAGGCGTCCGGATGCAGGTCGAGGTCGCGGGCGTCGGCGATCTTGAACAGGCGCAGGAGGTTGACCGGATCTTCATCGAAGACCTCCGGCCCGGCGACACCCAGGCGTCCCCCCTCGAGTAGAAATCCAGGCTCGACGACCGCCTTGGGCCGCGCCCGCGTCGGCAAGAAGCGCAACAGGCTGCGCGGCGCCTGTTTGAGATGTTCTGCCTCCAGCTTGGCGGCGTAGGCCCTGGTCAGGGTCCCGACCTCCTTGGCGATGAGGAAATAGCGGCGCATGAAGCGCTCGACCGCCGGGGTGTTGTCGCCGTCGCGCCGCGGGCGGTCGTGATAGCCCATTCGCTGGGCGATCTCCGGCTGGACATCGAAGGTCAGGCGCTCTTCCGGCCGGCCGGTGGTGAAATGCAGGTGGGCCCGCACCGCCTCGAGGAAATCGAAGGCGCGCCGGAAGGCGCGGACCTCGCGGGGTTCGAACATGTCCAGACGCATGACCGCGTCGATCCCGGCGTCCGTATGCAGGTACTGGGCGATCCAGAACAGGGTGTGAAGATCGCGAAGGCCGCCCTTGCCCTCCTTGACGTTGGGCTCGACGAGAAAGCGGCTGGCCCCGGCCCGGGCGTGGCGCTCGTCCCTCTCCCTCAGCTTGGCGGCTACGAAGGCGGCGCCGGTCCCCTTGACCACCTCTTCGCGGAATCGCCGCACCAGCTCGGCCGCCAGGGCCTCATCCCCGGTCAGTCGGCGGGCCTCGAGAAGCGAGGTGCGCACGGTGTGATCCTCGCGGGCGAGCTTGATGCAGTCGGTGATGGTCCGCGACGCATGGCCGACCTTGAAGCCCAGGTCCCACAGGGCATAGAGCATGAACTCGATCACGCTCTCGATGTGCGGCGTTTCCTTGTACGGACGAACGAACAGGAGATCGACGTCGGAAAACGGGGCGAGGGACCCTCGGCCATAGCCGCCGACCGCCATCAGGGCCATGCGCTCGCCCTCGGTCGGATTGCGGGCCCGAAAGACGTGCACGGTGGTGAAATCATAGAGGCAGCGCACGACCTCGTCAGTGACAGCGCTCAAAAGCTTTGCGGTCTCGACCCCGCCGGCCCCGTTCTCGAGCCGCTCCTTGGCAATCATCCGCCCACGAAACAAAGCGCCTTTGAGGATTTCGATCGCCCGTATCCGCTGTTCGACGGGATCGCCCAGCGCATTGAGGGCGGCCGCGGATAGTTGCGCCCTCAGGCGATGGCCGTCGACGACGTGTTCGATGCGGGTGGGCCTAAGGCGCGGCGGCATGGCGAGACTATAGGCTCATGGCCTTGAGCCGATAGAGCGCGTCCATGGCTTCGCGCGGGCTCATGCCGTCGAGATCCAGGCCGGCGAGGGCGGCCTCGACGGGGCCGGGGCCAGCCGGCGCCGCCGCCGCCGGCTCGGCCATGGCGAAGAGCGGAAGCTCCGCGAGCCCGGCGTGGGCGAGGCCCTCGCTTTCCAGGCGGCTGAGCACCTCGCGCGCCCGCCCGACGACGGCCAGCGGCACCCCGGCCAGGCGGGCGACCTGGACCCCGTAGGAACGGTCCGCGCACCCCGGCCCGGCCTCGTGCAGGAAGATGAGCTCGCCGTTCCACTCCTTGGCTTTGAGGCAGAGATTGGCGACATGGACGAGGCGGCCCTCCAGGGCGGCCAACTCGTGATAATGGGTGGCGAAAAGTGCCCGGGAGCGGTTGGCGTCATGCAGCGCCTCGGCGCAGGCCCAGGCGATGGCGAGTCCGTCATACGTCGCGGTTCCGCGGCCAATCTCATCGAGGATAACGAAGGAGCGGGGAGTGGCCTGGGTGAGGATGGCGGCGGTCTCGACCATCTCGGCCATGAAGGTCGAGCGGCCGCGGGCGAGATCGTCGCCGGCTCCGACCCGGCTGAACAGGCGATCCACGGCCCCAAGGCGCAGGGAGGCGGCGGGGACAAAGCAGCCGGCCTGGGCGAGGATGGCCAGGAGGGCGTTCTGGCGCAGGAAGGTCGACTTGCCGGCCATGTTGGGTCCGGTGACGATGGCCAGGCGGGGGGCGGTGTCGCCCGAGCCGTCCAGGGCGCAGTCGTTCGGCGTGAAGGCCTCCCCGGCGCGGCGGACGGCTGCCTCGACCACCGGATGGCGCGCGCCCTGGGCCTCAAAAACGAGCGATCCGTCGACCACCGGGCGAACGGCATTGGCCTCCCGCGCCCATTCGGCGATAGCGGCGGCGACGTCGAGCGTGGCCAGCGCCTCGGCGGCGGCCTGGATCGGGCCGGCGAGGCTGTGGGCGGCGGTGCGCCAGGTCTCGAACATCGCCAGCTCGAGGGCCAAGGCCTGGTCGGCGGCGCGGGCGATCTTGGCGTCCAGTTCGGCCAGCTCGACGGTGGTGAAGCGGACTTGGTTGGCCAGGGTCTGGCGATGGATGAAGACGGCGGAATGCGGCGGGCGCAGCAGGGTCTCGCCCTGGCGGGCGTTCACCTCGACGAAATAGCCGAGGACGGCGTTGTGGCGGATCTTCACGGCCACGCCCGCCTCCGCCGCCAAACGCGTTTCCAAGGCGACGACGACCCGGCGGCTATCGTCGCGCAAGGCGCGGGCTTCGTCGAGGTCCCTGGAAACCCCGTCGGTGATAAAGCCGCCATCTCGGGCCTGGGCCGGCAGATCGGCGGCCAAGCCGCGGTCGAGGGCGAAGCGGAAGTCCTCAAGGCGGCCATTCCGGGCCGGATCGAGGCTGGCCAGGGCGGCGGCCGGATCGGCCGGGATCGGCTGCAAAGGATCGGTCTCGGCTGCCAGACGCTGGGCGATGGCGCCGCCGGCGGCGAGGCTTTCGCGCAAGACGCCCAGGTCCCTGGGGCCGCCTCGCCCCAACGTGAGGCGAGAAAGAGCCCGAGCCATGTCGCCGGCTCCGAGGAGGGCCTCGCGCAAGGCGCGGCGCAGTTCGCCGCGCTCGATGAACCAGTCGATGGCGTCAAGGCGTTCATCGATCTTTTGCGGAGAGAGCAGGGGACGGGCCAAGCGGGTGGCCAGGAGGCGGGCGCCGGCGGCGCTCACCGTGCGGTCGATGGCGGCAAGCAGCGAGCCTTCCTTGCGGCCGGCCAGAGTGCGGTCGATCTCCAGGCTGGCGCGGGTGGCCGGGTCGATGGCCATGAACTCGGCCTCGCCGGCCCGGCGTGGCGCTCTGAGAGCCACCGGCCGGCCGCCCTGGGTGACGTCCAGATGGGCGGCGATGAGCCCCAGCGCGGCAATCTCCGCTCCGCTCAAGGGTCCGAAGCCGTCGAGGGTGGCGACGCCATAGAGACGCTTGACGCGGGCCTCGGCCGCCGCGGGCTCGGCCAGGGCGGCGGCCATGGGCTGGACAAGGGCCCCGGCGCCGCGCAGGGCCTCGCCGATCGCCGGCTCGGCGAACAGGCGATCAGAGGCGAGGATCTCCGAGGCCTGCAGCGCGGCCAGGGCGGAGGCCACGGCGCCAGGGGAAAGGAGCAGGCACTCCACCTCGCCGGTCGAAAGCTCGACGCTGGCCACGGCCGCCTGTCCGGCCCGCATCGCCACAGCCGCCAGGCGATTGGCCCCGCGGGGCTCGAGCAGGCCATCCTCGGTGAGGGTGCCGGGTGTGACCACCCGCACAAGTTCCCGGCGCACAACCGCTTTGGACCCGCGCCGCCGGGCCTCAGTTGGGTCTTCCATCTGCTCGCAGACCGCGACCTTGAAGCCGGCTCGGATCAGCTTGGCGAGATAGGCCTCGGCGGCGTGGACCGGCACCCCGGCCATGGGGATCGGCGCCCCGGCATGGGTCCCACGGTGGGTCAGAGCAATGCCGATGGCGGCGGCCGCCTTGGCGGCGTCGTCGAAGAACAACTCGTAGAAGTCGCCCATGCGGAAGAACACCAGGGCGTCCGGCTGCCTGGCCTTGGCGTCGAAGAATTGCGCCATCACCGGGCTAGCGCCGGCCGCGTCCGGCGCGCCGGCGGGAATCGGCGCGGCATGTTGGTTCATCGAATGCACGCTATAGACGCCCAAGTCCCGCGTCAGCCCTTGACCGCGCGCCCCGGCCGGTCGAGCGTGCGATTCCCCATGGAGCGCCTCGCTGAGTCTGTGATCGTCCCCGCCGGGCCCGGCGACGCCGCCGCCCTGGCCGAGGTTCACGTCAAGGCCTGGCGCGAGACCTATGTTGGTTTGCTGCCGGCTCTCTATCTCGAGCGGATGAGCGCGCCGGTGCACGCCCGGCGATGGCGGCGCCAGCTTGCCAACGCCAGGGCCGACGACGTGGTGCTGGCGGCCGAAGGCCCGGTCGGCCTCACCGCCTATTGCGCCGGGGCTCTCGTCGGCGGCGAAATCGCGCGAAGGGAGTCGGAGGTCTTCACCCTCTATCTGTTGAAAGCGGCCCAAGGCGGCGGGCTCGGGCGGCGGCTCTTCGAGACCGCCGCAAAAGTGCTCCAGGCCAAGGGGGCACGCTCGCTCAAGCTGTGGGTGCTGAACGGCAACGAGCGGGCGCGGGGCTTCTACGACCATTTAGGCGGAGTCGCCGTCGACGAGCGGCCGGTAAGCGGCTGGGGCGGCGGCCTTCTCGAAACCGCCTATCGATGGAGCGATATAGGCGCGCTCACGCGCGCTTGACGTCGCGCTCGCGGTGGGCCTTGGACGAACCCATGTCGGCCCAGAACTGCTTGGCTTTCTTGAAAAAGGTGGCCGACTGCGGGCTCTGATTCTCGCCACAGATGCCGGAGAATTCCTTCAGCAGGGCCTTCTGGCGGGCGCTCAGCCGCGTCGGGGTCTCGATGCGAAGTTCGACCACCAGGTCGCCGCGAGCCCGGCCGCGTAAGGAAGGCATGCCCTTGCCGCGCAGCCGCACGGTGTCGCCGGACTGAGCCCCTTCGGGGACATCGACATTTATCTTGCACTGGCCGTCGCAGTGCTCGCCGCCGAGCAGGCAGGGAGCCTCGATCACCCCGCCCAGCGCCGCGGCGGCCATGGGAACAGGGATCTGGCAGCGCAGGTCGAGGCCGTCGCGTTCGAAGAGGTCGTGCGGCTTGACGCCAAGAAAGATGTAGAGATCGCCGCGCGGGCCGCCGCGCGCCCCGCTGTCACCCTCGCCGGCCAGGCGGATGCGCGAGCCGTCGTCGACGCCTGCCGGCACCCGCACCTGCAGAAGGCGCTCACGGCGCACCTGCCCATGGCCGCCGCAAGTCTGACAGGGGTTGAGCAGGATGCGTCCCGCCCCGCCGCATCGGGGGCACGTGGTCTCTACCTGGAAGAAGCCCTGGCTGCGCCGCACGCGCCCGGCGCCGCCGCAAGTGGTGCAACCGCTCGCCGTCGTGCCCGGCCGCGCCCCGCTGCCTTCGCAGGTTTCGCAGGGCATGGCGGCGGGGATGGTAATTTCGACGTCGGCGCCGGCATAGGCCTGCTCGAGACTGATCTCGAGATCGTAGCGCAGGTCTTGGCCGCGACCCGGGCCATTGGGCCGCTGGCCGCGACCGAACATATCGCCGAAAACATCGCCGAACACGTCGTTGAAGATGTCGTGGACATTGTGGAAGCCCGGTCCGCCGCCGTTCATGCCGTTGAGGCCGGCGTGGCCGAAGCGGTCGTAGGTCGCCCGCTTGTTGGCGTCGGAGAGGATCGAATAGGCCTCGTTGATCTCCTTGAACCGGGCGGTGGCGTTGGGGCAGCCGTCGTTCTTGTCCGGATGGTGCTCCATGGCCAGCTTGCGGAACGCCGACTTCAGGCCCGCTCCGTCGCAGTCGCGGCCAACGCCAAGGATCTCGTAGTAGTCGCGCATCGCTTCAGATCTGGCGCCTCGTAGCGTTCATCGAGAGGTGGGGGAGCGGCGTGGGCCTGGCAAGGCGTCCAGGAAGCCGCCTTGCCGCTCCCCGATCACTATGTTCGATGCCCGTCACGTCTTCAGGCTCCCCCGCTAACCGTCAGGCCGACTGCTTGTCGTCCTTGACCTCTTCGAACTCGGCGTCAACGACTCCGTCGTCCGACTGACCCGAAGACGGGCCGGCCGCCGGCTCGCCCTGCTGGGCCTGGTACATCGCCTCACCCAGTTTCATCGATGCCTGCATCAGGGTCGCGGTCTTGGCGGCGATCGCCTCGGCGTCATCGCCTTCCAGCGCCGATTTCAGATCGCTCACCGCCGCCTCGATGGCGGTCTTTTCGTCGGCGCTGACCTTGTCGCCATGCTCGGTCATGGCTTTTTCGGTGCTGTGAATCAGGGCGTCGCCGTGATTCTTGGCCTCGACCAGTTCCTTGCGCTTCTTGTCCTCGGCAGCGTTGGCCTCGGCTTCCTTGACCATCCGATCGATATCGCTGTCCGACAAGCCGCCGTTGGCCTGGATGCGGATCGACTGCTCCTTGGCGGTGGCCTTGTCGCGGGCCGAAACGTTGACGATGCCATTGGCATCGATGTCGAAGGTGACCTCGACCTGAGGCACGCCGCGCGGGGCCGGGGGAATGCCCACGAGATCGAATTGGCCCAGGAGCTTGTTGTCGGCCGCCATCGGCCGCTCGCCCTGGAAGACCCTGATCGTCACCGCGCTCTGGTTGTCCTCGGCGGTGGAGAAGACCTGGCTCTTCTTGGTCGGGATGGTGGTGTTGCGCTCGATGAGGGCGGTGAATACCCCGCCCAGAGTCTCGATGCCGAGGGTGAGAGGGGTGACGTCGAGCAGCAATACGTCCTTGACGTCGCCCTGCAGGACGCCGGCCTGGATGGCCGCGCCAAGCGCCACCACCTCGTCCGGATTGACCCCCTTGTGCGGATCGCGGCCGAAGAAGCCCTTCACCGTCTCGACGACCTTGGGCATGCGGGTCATGCCGCCGACGAGAATGACTTCGTCGATGTCGGATTTCTTGAGGCCGGCATCCTTGAGCGCCTGCTCGCAGGGCCCGACCGTCTTGGCCACCAGATCCTCGACGAGGGCCTCGAGCTTGGCGCGCGACAGCTTGATGTTAAGGTGCAGGGGCCCCGAAGCGTTCATCGAGATGAACGGCAGGTTGACCTCGTACTGAGCGGTGGAGCTGAGTTCCTTCTTGGCCTTCTCGGCCTCTTCCTTGAGGCGCTGCAGGGCTAGCTTATCCTTGCGGAGATCGACGCCCTGTTCCTTTTTGAACTCGTCGGCCAAGTAGTCGACGATACGGAGGTCGAAGTCCTCGCCGCCCAAGAAGGTGTCGCCGTTGGTCGCCTTGACCTCGAAAACGCCGTCGCCGATCTCGAGGATCGAAACGTCGAAGGTGCCGCCGCCGAGGTCGTAGACAGCGATCTTCTTGCCTTCGTTCTTTTCCAGGCCATAGGCGAGCGCCGCGGCCGTTGGTTCGTTGATGATACGAAGGACTTCGAGCCCGGCGATCTTGCCGGCGTCCTTGGTGGCCTGACGCTGGGCGTCATTGAAATAGGCCGGGACGGTGATGACCGCTTTCTCCACCTTTTCGCCCAGGTGGGTCTCGGCCGCTTCCTTCATCTTCTGGAGGATGAAGGCGGAAATTTCGGAAGGAGAGTAGTCCTTGCCGTGAGCGCGCACCCAGGCGTCGCCATTCTTGCCTTTGACGATCTCGTAGGGGACCATGCCCTTGTCCTTCTCGACCATCGGATCGGAGAAGTTGCGCCCGATCAGGCGCTTGATGGCGAAGAAGGTATTTTCCGGGTTGGTCACCGCCTGGCGCTTGGCAGGCTGGCCGATCAGGCGCTCGCCGTCGTCGAGAATAGCCACCACCGAAGGAGTCGTGCGCACGCCCTCGGCGTTCTCGATGACCTTGGGGTTCTTGCCGTCCATAATCGCCACGCACGAATTGGTCGTGCCAAGGTCGATGCCAATGATCTTGCTCATGAAAAAGTCGTCTCGCTCCGTTGTCGGCGAGCGCGACGCGTCAAGAAGGAACTCCCGAACCGAGTCTTCCCTTGAGCGCCTGCTCCCGGATTTACATCTGATCACCGAACCCGCGGCCCCGCTCCAGGCGCCACGACTTCGAACGAAAATGGCGAGGCGGCGCTTCCCTAAGCGGGCGGCGGCCGGCCTCGGTTTCGGATATGGGAAGGGGAGCCCGCGCCGCAAGGGCGCCGACGACATCGGAGGGAGCCAAGCTTGTCAGGGTGATGGTCGCGGGATTTCGTCTCTACCCTGCCTATTTCGACGCTGCCGCTCAGAGCCGGCTGGCGACGGCGGTGCTCGAGGCGGCGCGCGGTGCGCCGTTCTACCGGCCCGTGACGCCCACCGGCAAGGCAATGAGCGTCGAGATGACCAATCTGGGGCCGCTCGGCTGGGTCACCGACGCTGCCGGCTATCGCTACGAAGCGCGCCATCCTCTGACTGGCGAGGCGTGGCCGCCGATCCCGGGAGCTTTGCTGGCGATGTGGGTCGATCTGGCGCCGGAGGCCCCGCCGCCGGACGCCTGCCTGGTTAATCTCTATCGGCCGGGCGCGCGCATGGGCTTGCATCAGGACCGTGACGAGGCCGACTTCGCCCATCCGGTCATGTCAGTGTCCCTGGGCGATACCGCCCTTTTCCGGATCGGGGGTACGGAGCGGCGGGCCCCGGCCCGCTCGCTACGCCTGGACTCCGGCGATGTCTGCATTCTGGCCGGGCCGGCGCGGCTCGCCTTTCACGGCATCGACCGCATTGTTCCGGACAGTTCGCGGGTCGTGCCGGACGGCGGGCGGATCAACCTCACCCTGCGGCGAGCCCGCCTTTGACACGGCCCCGCTCGCCGCGCGAGGATCACACCGAATTGGAGTCCCCAAGATGCTGCTGACTCGCCCCGAGGGATCCGATCCCAGCGACTTCCACCTTTCCCGGCGCGCCGCCGCGGCGGTGTTCTTCGCCGGCTATGCCGCCGCCGCCCACAGCGCCGAGGCCGAGCCGATCCACACCGACGAGACCGGCCTCATCGTCGACACTGTGAGCATTCCCTCGGCCGGGTTCGCCCTGCCGGCCTATCTCGCACGGCCGAAGGCCGGCGGCCGCTTTCCGGCGGTCATCGTGGTCAATGAGGTATTCGGCATCCACGATTACATCAGGGACACCTGCCGCCGGCTCGCCAAGCTGGGCTATGTGGCCATCGCCCCGGCCTTCTTCGCCCGGGTGGGCGACCCGGCTCCGCTCACCGACATGGCGGCGGTGATGAAGATCGTCGCCCAGGCCTCGGACAAACAGGTGCTGGGCGATGTCGGGGCGACTATCGCCTTCCTGAAGTCGGCGGCATTCGTCGAGGCCTCCGCCGTGGCCATCACCGGCTTCTGCTGGGGTGGGGGGATCACGTGGCTGGCTTGCGAAGAGTTCCCGCAGCTCAGATGCGGCGTCGCGTGGTACGGCCGCATGGTCCCCACGCCCGGCAGCGCGGCGGCGGCCAGCCATCTGTGGCCTATCGAACGGGTCGACCACCTCGTGGCCCCGGTGCTGGGCCTTTATGGCGCCAAGGATGGTCTCGCCGCCCAGATCCCGGCCATGCGTGAGGCGCTGGCCAAGGCCCACAGGAACGACAGCGAGATCATCGTCTATCCCGACGCCGGCCACGGCTTCCACGCCGACTATCGGCAAAGCTACGTCGCCGCCGACGCCAAGGACGGCTGGGCGCGGATGCTGGCCCATTTCCGCCGCCACGGCGTGGCGCCGCGGCCCTTCAGAGCCGCTTAGGGTCGTTCACCCGCGCAGTTTACGCATCAGAACCTCGAGGTCCTGGGCGATCTGGGCGTCCAGTGGCCTCAGCGCCTCGATCCGCCGCACCGCATGCAGCACGGTGGTGTGGTCGCGTCCGCCGAACCGCCGGCCGATGTCGGGCAGGGAGCGGGTGGTGAGCTGCTTGGCGAGCCACATGGCCGCCTGCCTGGGCCTGGCGACCGCGCGGGTGCGGCGCTCGGAGAGGAGGTCGGCCTGCTTGAGCCGATAATGCTCCGCCACCGCTTTTTGGATGTCGTCGACGGTCACCCGCTTTTCGCCGCCGCGCAGGTGCGGGCGGAGCAGGCAATGGGTTTCCTCGAGCGTCAGAGCGCACACTCCCGCCCCGCCGCGGACGATCAGGGTATTGAGGGCCCCTTCCAGCTCGCGGACATTGTCGGTGAAGCGGTCGGCCAGGAAGTCCAGAACTTCGGGCCGCAGCATGCCGGTGAAGCCAAACTGGCCGCGCAGGATTTCCAGCTTGCGCTTCAGGATGCCGAGCCGCAGGGCGCGGTCGGCCGGCTCGATGCCGCACACCAAGCCAGCGCAGAGATGGGAGCGGAGGTGGGCGTCGAACTCGGTCAGGGCGGCGGGCGGCCGATCGGCAGAGAACACCACCCGCCGGCCATCCTCCATCAGGGCCGCCAGAGTGTGGAAGAGTTCCGCCTGGGTCGAGTGCTTGCCGGCGATGAAGTGGACATCGTCGACGATCAGGAGGTCGGCCCCACGCAGTTCCTCCTTGAAAGGCCCCAGCTGGCGGTCCATGGCCGCGCGCACGAAACCGGAAAGGAAGCGCTCGGCGGTGAGATAGACGACTTTCTTGTCGGGGGCGGCAAGCGAAGCCTCGCGGGCCATGGCGCACAAGAGGTGCGTCTTTCCCAGTCCAAAGGGGCCATGGATCACGACCGGATTGAAGTGACCGTCGGCCCAGGACGCGACGCGGCGGGCCACAGCGTGGGCGAATTCATTGGCCGGGCCAGTAACGAAAGTCTCGAAGGTGAAGCGATCGCGTGGCGTGCGCGCGGCCGCCTCGGGGGCAGCCGCGGGGACGGGAGGGGCCTCCGCCAGGGGTTCGCCGCCGACGCAGGGGCCGGCGCTGTCGAACTCGGCCCGCGACTTCAAAGCCAGGCAGCGGGCCTGGGGATCATGCATCGCCCACAGCTCTTCGATCCGCCGCCAGGCGTAGCGCCGCACCCAGTCGCGAGCGATGCCGGTGGGGGTGATCAGGCAAAGGCCGCCGTCAGGGCCGGCCTTCAGGACCGCGCGCGCCAGCCACGAGCCGAAGGCGTCCTCGCCCAGTTCTGACTTGAGGGTCTGGCTCGCCTTGGCCCAGATGAGTGGCGCCGGAATTGGAGTCGTCGCCATCGCCAGATTGCTTGCCGCCATGTTCCCCACCCTAAGCTACGTCCAGCATTTTTGAGCGCAGGTTCGCGACCGGCGTCGACGAGCCGCTGAACCCAAAACGCAAGACACAAACCACCCCCGACCGCCGGGGCCCCTAACGCCGCCGTCGCAACTTTTCGTCCGTACAAGAGCAAAATTGCTGAGGGCCACAAACTAGCTTCGCGCCCCGCGCCGTCAACGCCGATTCGCGACAAAATTCGGCCGGATTCGGCTAAAAATCGGGTTGACAATTGGAAGACCCGGACAAGCCACGGGAATTCCGTCGATCACTTTTTTTCGGTTTTGAAACCGGGCGAATTTGCCGCAGGCGCGGACCCGTCCGACGCGGTCATTTCCGCTCTGAGCGCGAAAATAACTCTGTTATTTCAGCTATTTAGGAAAAAGCCGTGCAAAATCAAGCGACGGTCAGTTTCCTCAGTTGACGGTGCAGTCGCGATACCTTGCGCGAGCCCGTGTTGGGGTGAACGACCCCTTTTCCAACCGCCCGCATGAGCTCCGATTGGGCCTGCGTAAAGGCCGTCTTGGCCGCGCCCGCGTCGCCGCTTTCCAGGGCCTCGTCAAAGCGCCGCAGAAAAGTGCGAACGCGCGATCTGCGGGCCGTGTTGACCTCGGTGCGCTTGGCGATCTTGCGGATGCTTTTCTTGGCGCCGGGGTTGTTGGCCATCGAGCTCTCTCAAGGAAAATGGGAGGCGCGGATATAGTTGAGGCCCAGCGCCCGGTCAATGCGCCGCTGGGGCGTGGGCGGCTGGGGTGAAACCCGGTCCTTCAACAGTGAGGCCTCTGGCCCGTAGCAGGGCGGGAAGGCCACCGGGGCCTACCAGATGGCCGGTTCCGACCACGACGACGATGTCGCCGTGGCCCTCGAGGCGCCGCGCCAGGATTGCCGCCCAGCGCCGGTTTCGATCGGTGATCAGCCGCCGGTAAAGCTTTGGCGACGCCTTGGCCAGGGGAGTCAGGGCGTCCCGCTGCAAGCCATCGAGGTCGCCGGCCATCCAGGTCCGCACCACCCGCTGATAGAGATCCGGATCGTCGGTGATCTCGGCCAGGGTTTCGTCCAGGGAGGCGACCTGATCGGCCATCGAGGCGTTGGACAGGAAGCCGATCTGTTCGCCGGTGGTCTCGAAGGCTCGGCGGCGCGCGCCGCGGGGGGCCGCGGCCGAAATCTGTTGTTCGACGCCCTGCCCCGCCACCGCTCCGGCCTGACTGTCCTGGGCCAGCGAGAGGGTGACCTCGGCCAACCATGGCCGCATGGGGGCGAGGAACCGGGCCGGCAGGCCGAGCCGCTCGCCGGCCGCTTCGAGCCGCGTTCGCTCGCCCGGCGCCAGATGGTTGAAGAGACTGTCACCTCTGGCGAGTAGGCCGCGGCTCTGAGCCAGCCGCGCCGCCTCGCCGCCGGTCAGCTCGTCTATGGGCAGCTCGAACCACAGCTCGTCGGCCTCGGCAAGGGCCGCGGCCAAGGCCGGCGGTTGCCAGTCAAGGCCCGGCGGCAAGAGGTGGATCGAGCCGAAGATCACCGCCGTGGCGTGGGGGCTTCGCACCGTCCACACCGCCGGCTGGGCGAACGTCGCGGGGGCGAAGCAAAGGAACGCCATCCCCAGGGCCGCGCATAAAAGCCTCATCGTTGACATGCCGGGCAGTGGAAGGTCGCCCGGCCGGCCTGAACGGTCCGACAGATCACCCCGCGGCAGCCGCTCGTCAGGCACGGCTCACCCTCGCGGTCATAGACCTCGAAACTGTGCTGGAAATAGCCCAACTCGCCGTCGGCGGCGGCGAAATCGCGCAGGGTCGAGCCGCCGTTCTCGATCGCCTCCTCGAGCACGGCGCGGATGGCCACGACCAAGCGCTGCAGGCGGGCGGCGCGAATGGCGCCGGCCGGCCGCAGCGGCGAGACGCCGGCTCGATAGAGCGCCTCGCAGACGTATATATTGCCAAGGCCGGCGACGACGCCCTGGTCGAGCAGCAGCGTCTTGGGTCCTTGGCGGCGGCCGGCGAAAGCGCCCTTCAACCACGCGGGGTGGAAATCGTCGCCTAGCGGCTCGGGGCCGAGGCCGGCGAGGCGGGAGGCGAGCGCCGCTTCGCCGTCGAGGATGTCCATGAAGCCGAAGCGGCGAGGATCGAAGTAGGTGATCCTTGCCCCCGCATCCGTCTCGAAGACGATGTGGGCGTGCTTGTCGTCACCGTTCGCCCTGGGCGTCCCGGCGATCTCGAACCGCCCCGTCATGCCCAAGTGGACCAGCAGGGTTGCGCCGCGGTCGAGGGCGAATAGGAGGTGCTTGCCGCGCCGGCCAAGGCTCTCCACGCGCGCCCCGGTCAGGCGCTGGACGAAGCCGTCGGGAAGGGGAAAGCGCAGGTCCGGGCGGCGCGCCTCGACACGGGCGAGGCGGGCGCCGATGAGCACCGGCCCCAGGCCGCGGCGGACGGTTTCGACTTCGGGCAATTCGGGCATGCGCGCCCTGCCTAGCTCAAGCCGCCCCGCCGCGCCACGCTGGCGCGAGACCCCCCAAGTCCCTAAGACGACGCCCATGACAGATGGCGCCGCCGCCTTTGGCTCTCGCGACGTGAAAGCCGCAGACAAACCCGCCCTGGTGCGCGGCGTCTTCGACCGGGTGGCGCGGCGCTACGATCTGATGAACGACCTGATGAGCGGCGGGGTCCACCGGCTCTGGAAGGACGCCGTCGCCGCCCGGCTCAATCCCCAGCCGGGCGAGCTGATCATCGACTGCGCCGGGGGCACCGGCGATATGGCCAGACGTTTCGCTCGCATGGCGAAAGCGGCCCAGGCGCGGCGCGGCGGCGCTCCGACGCGGGTGCTGGTGGTCGATTTCAACGCCGCCATGGTCGCTGCCGGACGCGCCCGCGGCGATCGGGCCGGACTGGACTGGGCAGTGGGCGATGCCGAGGCCCTGCCCTTGGCCGACGGGGGGGCGGACGCCTACTGTATCGCCTTCGGCCTGCGCAACGTGACCGACGTTTCCCGCGCCTTGGCCGAAGCGCGCCGGGTCTTGCGGCCCGGCGGCCGCTTTCTGTGCCTGGAATTTTCCAGACCCATCGCCTCCGCCCTGCGCTCCGCCTACGACGCCTGGTCCTTCCACGTCATTCCGGCGATCGGCGAGGCGGTGGTCAAGGATCGCGAGGCCTATATCTATCTGGTCGAAAGCATCCGCCGCTTCCCCGACCAGCGGGCCCTGGCCGCCCTGATGGGAGAGGCCGGTTTCTCACGGGTCTCGGTGACCAATTTCAGCGGCGGGGTCTGCGCCCTACACCAGGGCTGGGCGATCAGCCGGGCGTGAGCGGCCTTCCCTCATGGCTGCGCCTGGCCGGGGTGATCTGGACCCTGGGGCGAGCCGACGCCCTCTTTCCCCGCGAGATAGACGATCATCTGCCCACCTCGCTGCAGCTTACCGCGCGCGCCCTTCGCCTCTTCGCCTCGCGCCAGGCCCGCGAGGGCCGGCCCGGCGAGCGGCTGGCCCGGGCCCTCGTCCGCCTCGGCCCGGTGAGCATCAAGCTCGGCCAGTTCCTTTCCACCCGCGGTGACATCTTTGGCCAGGTCTTCGCCGATGATCTCGCCCATCTGAAGGACCGCCTTCCGCCGTTCCCCACCGACACCGCCCGCGCCGAGGTTGAGGCGGCCACCGGCAAGCCGATCGATGCGCTCTTCTCCCGTTTCGACGAGCCGGTCGCCGCGGCCTCCCTGGCCCAGGCCCATCGGGCCCGACTGAACGATGGGCGGGAAGTGGCGGTCAAGGTGCTTCGCCCTGGAATCGAGCGGCGGGTGGCTCGCGATGTCGCGGCGCTGATGCTGGCCGCCGACCTGGCCCAGTCCTGGCCCCTCGCCCGCCGTCTGGAGCCGCGCGCCTTCGCCGCCACCATCGCCCGCGCCCTCACCCTCGAGCTCGACCTGCGCATGGAGGCGGCCGCCGCTGATGAGCTGCGCGCCGCCATGGCCGACGATGGCTACATGAGCGCCCCGGAGGTGGTCTGGGACGGAGTGGCGCGGCGGGTGTTGACCCTGGAATGGGCGCCCGGCATGGCCCTCTCCGATCCGGCCGCCCTCGAGCAGGCGGGTGTCGACCGGCCGAGGATCGCCGACTCCCTGATTCGCGGCTTCCTCGCCCAGACCCTCGACCACGGGGTGTTCCACGCCGATCTGCACGAGGGCAATCTCTTCATCGCTCCCCCCGCCGGCCTGGCGGTAGTCGACTTCGGCATCGTCGGCCGCCTCGCCGCCGCCGAGCGGCGCTATCTGGCCGAGATCCTGTGGGGGTTCCTGCGGCGCGACTACAAGCGCCTCGCCGAGGTCCATTTCCAGGCCGGCTATGTGCCGGCCGGCCACGATCCGGGGGCGTTCGCCCAGGCCCTGCGAGCGGTGGGCGAGCCAGTGTTCGGCCGGCCAGTCCGCGAAGTCTCCATGGGCCGGTTGATCACCCAGCTTTTCGAGATCACCGCCCTCTTCGACATGCGCCTGCGCCCGGAGCTGGTGCTGCTGCAGAAGACCATGGCCACCGTCGAGGGGGTGGCCCGGCGGATCGATCCGGACCACGACATCTGGGCGGCCGCCGACCCGGTGGTCCGCCGCTGGATCACGCGCGAACTGTCGCCGATCGCCGCCGTCAGATCGATCGCGATCGAGGCGCGAGCGGCCGTCGCCGGCCTCACCCGCTTGGCCGAGCGGGATGTTGAGGTCCCGGTGGCCGTCACGCCGGCGCGCGAGGGGCTGGCGCCGTGGATCGCCTTCGCGCTCGGCGCAATCGCCGCCGCCGCCGCCTTCGCCCTGGCGGCGTGGCTCCGCTAACCGCCTAGCTCTGTCCGCCGCCGCCGTCGGATTTGGCGCGGTCTGCCTCGCGCTGCTTCTGCTCGCTCCAGTAGGAAGCTCCGGCTCTGGGCTTGAACATGGTCCGCGGCGCGCCTTCGCGGGAAACCACCGCGAAGGTGTTGCTGGCCGGGGCGTAGATCAGCTTGTCGCCGTTGCTGCGGGCGAGGGTCTGGGCGTCGGCCGGTGGGCTTTCGACGAAGGCATGGACCTTGGTCACGTAGTCGCTTTCGCTGTGGGCTCCGAAGTCCTGGCCGTTCTTGGTGAACTGGTACTGGGCGTTCTCGGCGGCGGAGTGCTTTCGGTTGGCCGCCCACATCGGCTTGCCGTTGATCTGCGGCACGGCGGTATCGCGGCGGTCGTCGTAGCTGGCTTGGCTGGACGAACCGTAGGCGCCGCCGGACGAGGCGCTTTGGCCCCCTTGCGGGGCGACGGCGGAAGGGTGATCGCCGCAACCGGCGAGGGCGAGGGCGGCGATGGCCGCGCCTGAAATGAGCACAACTCTCATGGTCGTCTCCTGACGATTAGGGCGGTGACAATGACGCTGTCGGGAACTCTCGGAACAAACAAAGAACACTTTCTCGCGTTTGTCCAGGCCCTGATTCGCGCTAAGTGCGCCACGCTGGCGACGTGAAAGGTCCCAAAGGCGTGGCGGACAAGCGGGTGCTGCTGATCGTCGGTGGCGGGATCGCCGCCTACAAGGCCCTCGAATTGACGCGCCTGCTGCGCAAGGCCGGGATCGGCGTGCGCCCGATCCTGACCCGGGCAGGGGCCCACTTCGTCACCCCTTTGTCGCTCGCCGCCTTGGCCGAGGATGAGGTCCGCGGCGACCTCTTCTCCCTCGATGACGAGGCCGCCATGGGCCACATCGAACTGTCGCGCTCGGCCGATCTCGTGGTCGTCGCGCCGGCCACCGCCGACCTGATGGCCAAGGCCGCCGCCGGCCTCGCCGACGACCTGGCTTCGACCGCCCTCCTGGCCACCGACAAGGCCGTGCTCATGGCCCCGGCGATGAACGTGCGGATGTGGCTGCATCCCGCCACCGCCCGCAACCGCGCCGCCCTCGAGGCCGACGGGGTGCGCTTCATCGGGCCCGATGAGGGAGCCATGGCCTGCGGCGAGTTCGGTCCGGGCCGGATGGCGGAGCCGCAGGCGATCTTCGCCGCCGTGATGGCCGCCCTCGAGTCCGCTTCCGGTCCGCTCGACGGCAAGCATGTCCTCATCACCGCCGGCCCCACCGTCGAGCCGATCGATCCGGTGCGCGTCCTCACCAATCGTTCGAGCGGCAAGCAGGGCTACGCCATCGCCGCCGCCTTGGCCGATCTGGGCGCGCGGGTCACGCTCGTCACCGGCCCCACGGCCTTGGCGACTCCGCCCGGGGTAAGTCGCCGCGACGTCGAGACGGCGGTCGAAATGCTCGCAGCCTGCCGCGCCGCCCTGCCGGCCGATGCGGCGGT
>DASXIE010000267.1:0-4359 GCA_036498165.1 Caulobacteraceae bacterium | reverse complement strand
AGCAGGGGCCGATGGGTGCGGGCGTCGAGAAGGCCGACGGTTTCATGCTGGCCGTGCACCTCGACAAGGGCCTCGCCCAGTTCGCGCAGCACGCCGACTCCGACCGCCTGGTCATTGACGAAGGCGCGCGAGCGGCCATCGGCGCCCAGCACGCGGCGCAGGACCAGATCTTCGTCGCGGTGGAAGGCCAGGCCCTTATCGTCCAGGAGCGCCCAGACCGGATGGTCCGGGCCCGGCGCGAAGACGGCCGAGGCCATGGCCTGGGCCGCCCCGCGACGCACGAGCGCCGCCTCGCCGCGCGCCCCGAGCGCCAGGCCGAACGCATCCAGGATGATCGACTTGCCGGCTCCGGTCTCGCCGGTGAGCACGGTGAGGCCCGGCCCGAACGCCAGGTCGAGGCTTGCGGCGAGCACGACGTCGCGGATGCCCAGGCCGATCAGCATGGCGCCGAAGATGACCGAGAATCTGTGCGCCTCAAAGCCCCTCCTCCACCGTCGTCGGCGGGCGTCAGTCCCGCCGATCCATGAACGCCTAAGGAGATGGGCTGCGCTCACGCGGCCGTGCGCCGGCGGTTCGTCCAGCTCGAGGTTGCGGGCAAAGAGCTTGGACACGCTCACGCGTGTCCACCCGTCTTATCGCGTTCATGGGCGACCGGGACTTACGCCCGGTCATGACGGCGGGGTTGGATTTCAGAGGCCCAGGACGTCGTGGATGAAGCCGTTCTTTTTCTTCTTGGCCGGCGGCGGCGTCTCGGTCTGGGCGACGGCGCGGACGACCCCTTCCTTGTTGGTGACCTCGACCGCCGGCGGGGCGAGCGTGGTGTCCTTATGCTTGCCGAACGGCAGGAGGCGCGGGAGGCCCGGACCGCGGTAGTCGGACGGCGGCACCGGCGGACGCAGGCCGCGCGAAGTCAGGAGGCCGTAGGCGTCGTGGTACCAGTTGGTGCCCGGATAGTTGTAGCCGAGCACCGCGCCGTTCTTCACGGCCTCGCCGGCCAGGCCGATGGTAAGATAGGCCTCCACCAGACGGTAGAGGGCCTCGGGGGTATCGGACGTCGTCTGGTAGCTATCGACCACGGTGCGGAAGCGGGAGATGGCGGCGATCGGATCGCCGGCCTTCAGGTAATAGCGCCCGACGGTCATTTCCTTGCCGGCCAACTGGTCCATGGTCATGTCGAGCTTGAACTTGGAGTCGCGGGCGTAGTCGGTGGTGGGGTAGCGCTTGATCACCTCGCCAAGGGCGTTGCGAGCCTGCTCGGTGGAGGCCTGGTCGCGGCCGACGTCGACGATCTGTTCGAAATAGCAGATCGCCTTGATGTAGTAGGCGTAAGGGGTCGCGGCGTTGCCTGGATAGAGGGTGATGAAGCGGTCGGCGTCGGCGATCGCCTCGGCGTAGCTGTTGGCCTCGTAATGGGCGTAGGCGGCCATCAGGATCGAACGCCGCGACCACTCCGAATAGGGGTGCTGGCGTTCCACCTCCTGGAAGTAGTTGACCGCCTCGTTCCACTGATGCTGGTCGAGCTTCTCGGCTCCGGCCAGGTAGAGGACCTCCACCGGCCGCTCCTCGTAGGCCATGGCCGGCTTCTTCTTGTGGAGCAGGGAGCAGCCGGAGACGGCGAGCGCCGCGATCAGGGCCAGGACGATGGCGGATCGGCCCCGGGTATTGGCTATCACGGACTATCACCTCAAAGCGTAGAGCGCGCGCCCCGCGCCAGCGTGCGGGCCTTCTACACGAGGGCGCGAGGCGCGCAAAGCGTCAGACGGCCCGCGCCAGCTCCTGAGTGGGCGTGGCGAATCGCCACGCGTCGGGACGGGCCAAGAGGGCGCGGACCAGGGCGTTGTTCAGCCCGTGGCCGGCGTAGAGACCCTCGTAGCGGCCGAGCAGGGGCGCGCCGAGCAGGTAGAGGTCGCCCACCGCATCCAGGGCCTTGTGACGCACGAACTCGTCGAAGCGGCGAAGGCCGTCCGGGTTGAGCACCCTGTCGCCCTCGATCACCAGGACGTTGTCGAGCGTGCCGCCGCGGGCGAGGCCCGCCTCGCGCAGGGCCTCGACCTCGTGAAGAAAGCCGAAGGTGCGGCAGGGGGCGAGGTCTTCGCGGAAACGGATCTCGTCGAGGGCGATATCGACCCTCTGGCGGCCGATGGCGCGGCTGTCGAAGGCGATCTCGAAGGCCACCTCGAAGCCCTCGGCCGGCGACAGCGAGGCCGACTTGCCGTCGTCGCTCACCTCGATCCGCTCGAGGATCTCGATGTAGCGGCGGCGCGCGGCCTGGACCTTGCGGCCAGCGGAATCGATGGCGGCGACGAAGGCGCGGCACGAGCCATCCATGATCGGCACCTCGGGGCCGTCGATCTCGACCAGCACGTTGTCGATGCCCAGGCCGCAGAAGGCCGCCATCAGGTGCTCGATCGTCGAGACGCTGACCCCGTCGGCATTGCCGATGACGGTCCCGAGCCGGGTCTGGCACACCGCGTCGCCGCGCGCGGCGATGGCCGGATCGCGGTCCTTGACGTCGGTGCGCAGGAAACGAACGCCGCTGTCCGGCCCCGCCGGGCGCAGGGTGACTGCGGTCACCTGGCCGGAATGGATTCCCACGCCTTCGAAGGAAACCGGCCTGGCGAGCGTGATCTGGGGAAAGGGCGACAAGGCATCTCTCACTTGGATTCTCCGCCGCCCCCGCAGCGCCGCACGCCAACCCCAGCCTTTGCCATAAGCCGCGTCGGCGCGCCCTGAAACACACGTCCTGTTTCCGACTGTTTCCCGAGCAAGATCGCGACTTTATTGAACATTTTGCCGCCTCATTACGGCCGGAAACCTAAACCGCGGCGAGCCGCAGATCGGCGACCCGCAAGCGCCCGAGCTTGTCGGCATTGGCTGTCGTGATGAACTCCACGATGTCGTCTTCGCTGTCGGTGAGCAGCAGCGCCTCATCGAACGGCGAGCGCGCGCGTTTCGCCAAGGCGGCGACGAGCGGAAACACCGGCAGCCCTTCCCGCCCGCCGCCGGCCTCCCGCCAGTAGGCGGTTTCCAGGAAGACCATGGGCGTGGGATGGACGCCCTCCCCCCGGTAGAAATTGAGATTGGCGCTCTGAAACGCCTCCTGGACGGTGCCGGCCGCGCCCCGGCCGAAGACGAGGCCGCCGTTGGCGACGCTGACCAGGCCATCCTCGCGCAGGCTGTTGAAGAAATACTTCCCGACTGCGGCGGCGAACAGGTTGGGCGGTTCGGCGCCGTAGAACCACGTCGGGATCCCCAGGCTGGCGGCGGTCGGCGGGGTCGCCCCGTCCCATCGGCCCAGCACCAGGGCCCGCGCCCGGGCGGCCGCGGCCACCCAGGCGGCCTTGTCGGTCCCGTAGTCCGGAGCGGCGGCGAGCAGGGCGAGGGCCTCGCCCAGGGCCTCGTCGGCGAAGGGCGCCATGAAGGCCCCGAAGTTGGCCGCTTCCATGAGGCCGGGGCCGCCGCCGGTGACGATCATGAACCCGGCCCGGCGCAGCGCGCGGGCGATCCTGGCCACCGCCGCGAAGGCCTCGTGCGAGCGGTCGACATCGTGGCCGCCCATGAACCCGACGGTGACCTGGCGTTTGGGATCGAGGAACCCCGCCACGTGGCGGTCCATGACCGTGTCGTGCAGCCGCGCGGCGATCGTCTCGCCAGGCGCGAGGGTCCGCGGCGTGTCGCCCTCGCCCTCGCGCGTCCAGCGATAGACGTTGGTGTCGAACACCTCGTCGAGCGTGTGCGGGCGAGCCGGGTCGAAGCCGGCGTAAAGCTCGCGGATGTCGTAGAGGCCCGGCGGCGCGACTTCGAACGGCAGGTCGGCGGCCAGCGGCATGGCGGCCAGCCAGGCTTCGAGCTTGTCGTCGGGGGCGGCCTTAGGCATGGCGATTCTCGGATCCTCCCTCCCTCCCCACAAACACCTCTCCCATGGGGAGAGGGAGGGGCCCGCGCCCGCAGGGCGTGGGAGGGAGAGGGGGTACGGCGTCTCCGCAATGTTTCCCGCTGCGACGCTGTGATCTGAACGGAGACAGCGTAACCCCTCACCCTCCCATGGCTCCGCCATGGGCCCCTCCCTCTCCCTCCGGGAGAGGTTTTCTCAAGTGGCAGATCAGTTCGCCAGGCGGCGGAGGAAGGAGGGGATTTCGAGGTCTTCGTTGACCTCGTCTTCCTCGTCTTCATAGGCCTCGGCGACCGGCTGGGCGGAGGTCATGGACCGGGCCGGGCCGCCGCCGCCTTCCTGCCGGCGACCGCCGAACAGGCTGAGCCAGCCGCCCTTCTGGCGGCGATCGTCGGCGTAGCGGTTGGGGGCGAAGAGAGGTTCGTCTTCCTCCGCCGCCATGGCCGCCGGCTCGACGATCCGCAGGG
>DASXIE010000266.1:0-2678 GCA_036498165.1 Caulobacteraceae bacterium | reverse complement strand
AGCACCGCGTCGGAGAACGCCCCGCCGGTCGTCACATTGCCGGCCTGGCTGATGCTCACCGCTGAGCCCACCCCGCCCGTACCGCCCGTGCCGCCAAGACCGACGGCGAGGGAAAGAATGCCCGACCCGGCTATGGCCACGGAAAGGCCGCCGTCCCCGCCGCCGCCTCCGACGCTCTGGGCGAAGACGCCGTCCGAGCGGTCGCCGACCGTCGAGATGGCGCTGGTGCTGGCCACGTTGACCGTCCCGCCGTTGCCGCCGCCACCGCCCTTGCCGCCCACCGCCAGGGAGGCGGCGAAGGGATTGAACGGGCTGAGCGCGGCGGCGATCGCCATGCCGCCGTCACCGCCGCCGCCGCCCACGCTCTGGGCGAAGATGCCGGTGGAATCCATGCCGTGCGTCGAAATCGAGCCGGCCGCATTGACCGTCACGCCAAAGCTCGCGCCGCCGCTGCCTCCCGTCCCCCCCAGGGCCAGGGAGCCACCGAACGAGCCGGTGATCGCCTCACCGCCATGGCCGCCGCCGCCGCCGACGCTCTGGGCGAAGATGCCGTCCGAGCGGTCGCCGAGCGTCGTGATCGCCGCCGTGCGCGTCATGCCCGTGGCCGGGTCGGTCCCCGCGTTGACCGAAACCCCGCTGCCGGCCCCACCGCCGCCGGCTGAGCCGCCGAAGGTAAAATTGATCGACTGCAGGCCGGCCACGGCGCCGCCGCCATTGCCGCCGCCGCCGCCGACGCTCTGGGCGAAGATGGCCGCCGCGTCCGATCCGCTGGTGGTGTTGGCCGCGATGTCTGTGACGATCACCGCGCCGCCGGCGCCGCCGTTGCCCCCGGCTCCGCCGAAGGCCGCGAAACCTACCGCCAGGGAGCCGCTGCCGCCCCCGCCGCCGATGCTCTGGGCGAAGACGGCGCTGCCGGTCGAGCTGATCGCTCCGTAGTCGAAGGCCACCGCGAAGCCGCCGGAGCCACCGCCGCCGCCGGTCTGGCCGAACGAGACGAGGCCGATGGCCGTCCCGGCTGATCCGCCGCCCCCGCCCACCGACTGGGCGACCATGCCGCGGGAGTTGGCCCCGGTGGTGGTGATCTGGGCGTAGTCGCGGGCGAAGGCCTCGTCGCCCACCCCCCCGCCGCCGCCGGTGCCCCCTTCGCTGACCGCCCCGGTGGCGTCGCCGCCGCGGCCGCCACCGCCGCCGATGCTCTGGGCGAAGATGGCGTCCGACTCCGCCCCGCTGGTGGTGATGGCCCCCTTGTTGTCAACGAACACCGTGCCGGCGAAGGATCCCACCGACGAAGAGGCCCCCGAGCCGCCGAGCGCGATAACGCCGATGGCGTTGCCGCCGTCGCCGCCACCGCCGCCGACGCTCTGGGCGAAGATGCCGTGCGCCTGGGCTCCCAGGGTGGCGATGGCCCCGGCGTTGTTCACCGTGATGTCACCGCCCCAGCCGCCGGCCGCCCCCGAGCCGCCCTCGCTGATCGCCCCGGTAGAATTGCCGCCGTCGCCGCCGCCTCCGCCGACGCTCTGGGCGAAGATGCCGTCCGACTGGAAGCCGGTCACGCCGCCGGTGGTGACCTTGCCGGTGCTGATGAAGCCGGTGTTGGACACCGTGACGTTGCCGCCCACCCCGCCGCCGGCCCCGCTTCCGCCATAGGAGACGATACCCGCCGAGCTGCCCCCGTCACCGCCGCCGCCGCCGACGCTCTGGGCCATGATCGCCCGCGACCCGTCGCCCAGGGTGGTGATGGTCATCTGGTTGTTGACGATGACGAGGCCGCCATCGCCGCCGGCCCCGCCGGACGCGCCCTCGGCCCCGGTCAGCGAGCCGCCGACGAAGCCCGCCGCCCCGGCCCCGCCGGCCGAGCCGCCGCCGCCGCCGACGCTCTGGGCGAGGATGCCGACGGCATAGGGTCCGGCGGTCGAGATGAGGCCCTTGCCGTTTGGATCGATGGTGTTGACCGTCACCGTTCCGCCCGGCCCGCCGCTTTGCGCCGAGCCGCCGCTGCCGACGAAGAAGCCGCCCGACCCCCCGGAGCCGGAGAAACCGCCGACGCTCTGGGCGAAGATGCCGTCAGCACCGATGCCCAGGGTGACGATCTTGCCGGCGGCGAAGGTCTGGCCGGTCGCCGGCACGGCGGTGAAGTTGATCGTCACCGCCCCGCCGCCCGAAGCCCCGCCGCCGGTCCCCGCCCCGGTGAACAAAAAGCCGCCGCCGGAATTGCCGGCCTGGGCGCCCAGGGACTCGGCCCGAATGCCCTCGGAGAGGTTGAAGGTGGTGGTGATGTTCCAGGAGCCGGTGAGGGTGACCGTCCCGCCCGCCCCGCCCACCCCGCCGTTGCCGCCGCTGCCGGTCAGGCCGGCGTCGCCGCCGTTGCCGCCGGATCCGCCCTGCGAGACCGCCAGGATCCCCTGGCTGTAGGCCTCGCCGGCCCCGATGCCGCTGGAGCCGACGATGAGGATATTGCCGCCGTTGCCGCCGGATCCGCCGTCGCCGCCGCCGCCGGTGGTTCCGTTCGAGCCGCCGGCGCCCGCGCCGCCGCGGGCGAAGGCCTGAATAGCCGGGGCGAAGGGACCGTCGGCCGAGACGATGCCTGTGCTGTTGATCGCCACGAACCCAGCGGCGCCGCCGGCATCGCCGCTTGAGCCCCCGTCCGAGCCCCGGGTGAAGCCCAGGATCCCCGTCGT
>DASXIE010000265.1:0-1856 GCA_036498165.1 Caulobacteraceae bacterium | reverse complement strand
CGCGCTGACGAGGCCAATTGAGCTGGGCATGGGAAACCTCAACGACATCATCGACGGCCCAGAGTGACCCTCGCCAAGGCGAAAGTCTTTCGGGATCTGAACGATTTTTCTCGGTTTTAGCCGATCGCGCGCCGATATTGGCTGGGCGTGCAATCCATCAGCCGGCGAAAGGCTGTGCAGAAATGGGATTGCGAGGTGAAGCCGGCGTCCAGGGCAATGTCGACGAGCGAGTCGTCGCTGTCGCGGAGGGCGCGCGCGGCGGCCTCGATTCGCCGCCTGCGCAGATATTGCCCGACGGTGCACCCGTAGTTCTCGCGGAATGTCCGGGCCAGGTGGACGCTGTGCACGCCCGCTTCACGGGCGAGATCGGACAGGCAAAGCTTCTCGCGATAAGTGTCGTCGATCCGCGATCGGACCCGGTTCAGCCACGCGGGATCGTGCGCCGACGCCGCCTCGCCCCGTCGAATGAGGCAGGCGCCGATCTCGAACATCAGGGCCTGGACGCAAAGTGGGGAGGCGGCGTCCAGCCGACGGCTCTCGTGGTAGAGCTGCCCTGCCAGGGCGCTGACACGGTCGCGGCCCAGCAGTTCGGGCCGGTCGAGAAAGACGCCGTGTTCGCGGACGTCTTCGACCCATGCCGGCGACGGCTCTATGACGAAGATCAAGGCGCCGGCCTCGGCCAGATGGTCGGCATGCGGCTCCTCGGCGGGCCTGACAAGCACCGTGCCGGGCGTGCAGTGATAGGTCGCGCTCCCGAACGCCTCCATGGCCTCGCCCTTCAGGAACAATCCAAGACATCCGTCCGCGTGGCGATGTTTCGGGAGTTCCAGCCGAGGGGGCAACCAGATGACGGACAAGGCGATGTCGGAGATCACACGACTGTCGACGACGCCGGTGTGCTCTTTGCACGGATGCCCGCTGGACCCGCCCATGGACCGGAACGCTATCCTTCGTCCTCGCGGACAGCAACAAGGCTGATCCACACCCGAGTCTCTCTCCTCCCTCCGGGGGGAGTACCGGCGAAGCCGGGGAGGGGGTTCACGGTGAAGCGCGCCGGCGCTCCTGCACGAATACCCCCTCCACCGCTCCGCGGTCCCCCTCCCCCAAAGGGGGAGGAGAAGGTAATAGCAGCCCTCGCTCACTCGAAAGCCCGGTCATGGCCCGCCGCGAAGCCCATTACGTCAACCGGATCGGCTGGCTGCGCGCCGCCGTGCTGGGGGCCAACGACGGCGTGGTGTCGGTGGCCAGCATCATCGTCGGAGTGGCCTCGGCCGCCGCGGCGCACCATCAGGTCCTGATCGCCGGCATGGCCGGATGGGTGGCCGGGGCCATGTCGATGGCGGCCGGGGAATACGTCTCGGTGGGCTCGCAAGCGGACACCGAAAAGGCCGATCTCGAGCGCGAGCGGCGAGAGCTGGCGGAAAGCCCCGGGGCCGAGCTCGCCGAACTGGCCGGCATCTACCGCCGCCGCGGGCTCTCGCCGGACCTGGCGCGGGAAGTGGCCGCCCAGCTCAGCGCCAAGGATGCGCTCGGCAGTCACGCCCGCGAGGAACTGGGGATCTCCGAAGCCACCGAGGCGCGCCCCGTACAGGCGGCGCTGGCATCGGCGGCCAGCTTCACGGCCGGGGCGGCAGTGCCGCTCGCCATGGCGCTGCTGGCCCCGCAGAGGTTCCTCGTCGCCGCGGTGGTCGCCGCCTCGCTCGTTTTCCTCGCCGTGTTGGGGGCGATCGGGGCGCGGGCCGGCGGGGCCGATGTGACGAGGGCGACCATCCGGGTCGCCTTCTGGGGCGCCCTGGCCATGGCCGTCACCGCCGGCATCGGCCGCCTGCTGGGCGTGGCGACCAGCTGAAGGCCGA
>DASXIE010000264.1:0-10087 GCA_036498165.1 Caulobacteraceae bacterium | reverse complement strand
CTGGGTGATCCAGAAGAGATCCAGGCCCGTGGGCAGCTTCATCTGGCCGAACGGTTCGACATCGAGGGCGACGTTGCCGCGCCCCGGCTCGGCGAGCATCTGCTGGTCAGCCTTCACCGCGCCCTTCCAGCCGGCGTTTTCGACGCTGAACACCCTTCCGGTCGGTCCGACCACGTCACTGATCAGGCGCGTGAAATAGCCGCCGCCGGGAAAAAGCTCGCCGACCCTCATCCCCGGCCTCACGCCGGCGAAGGCCAGGGTGTCGGCCGGATCGCGCAGGGCGTCGCTGGCCACATCGTCCTTGGGCCGGGCCGGATCGGCCACCGCCTTGGCGACGAAAGCCGGGGTTGCGGCGGCCGCGCCGCCGGCCGCCGCGATCAGGATGAGGACAAGGGCCGCGGCGACACGTTTTCTCATGGGAGCCTCCAATCGGCGGCAGGTTAGGGGCGCCCGATCGCAAAGCAAGGCCTGTTGCCTGGGCGCCCAAGGCGCGCCAGTGAGGAGCCGAACGTAGCAACGGGAGGCGGCGGCTTGGCCTTGGTCATTCGACGAACTCAGGGCTCCGACAGGGTGGCGGAGGTCCCGCCGACCGGACGGGTTCGCGGGGCCTGGGCCACCCTCGCGCTGCTGTTCGCCGTCTTCTTCCTCTTCGGCGGGATCACCAATCTCAACGACATCCTCATCCCCAAGCTAAAGGCCCTTTTCTCGCTGAATTATGCCGAGGCCATGCTGGTGCAGTTCGCCTTCTTCACTAGCTATGCGGTGTTCTCGATCCCGGCCGGGCTGATCATGCGGCGGCTGGGTTACGTGAAGGGGATCGTCCTCGGCTTTGCTCTCATGGCCGGGGCCTGTGTGCTTTTCCTGCCGGCGGCCTACAGCGGTCAGTTCGTCGCCTTCCTGGCCGCCCTCTTCATGCTGGGGGGCGGGATCACGCTGCTGCAGGTGGCGGTCAATCCCCTGGCCATCCTGCTCGGGCCGCCGGAGCGGGGCTCGAGTCGCCTGGCCTTCGCCCAGTTCTTCAACTCGGTGGGTGTCTTCCTGATGGTCCGGTTCGGGGCTCAGGTGATCCTGGGCGGCCAGAGCCGGATCGATCCCAAGACCCTGTCGGGCGAGGCGCTGACCGCCTTTCGCGTCGCCCAGACCACGGTGATCGGCCACTCTTACATCGGCCTGGCTATCGTCCTGGCCGTCATCGCCGCGTTCTTCTGGACCCGGCGCGCCCTCCTCGACCGTCAGCATGCCGAGGACGTGAAGCTGGCCGGGACCTTCTCCCTGCTACTGCGCCCGCGCCTCGCCTTCGGGGTGGCGTGCATTTTTCTCTACGTCGGAGCCGAGGTCAGCATCGCCAGCATCATGATCAACTACCTGGGCGAGAAGCGCACCCTCGGCCTCGATCCGAAGACCGCCGGAGTGCTGCTCTCCTATTACTGGCTAGGGGCCCTGATCGGCCGCATGGTCGGCGGCTTCCTGCTGCGGGTGGGCCGGCCGGGCTGGTGGCTGGCCCTCTTCGCCGCCGGGGCCATCGCCCTCAGCCTCGTTTCCGCCAACACCGGCGGCGGGCTCGCGGCCTGGTCGCTGATCGCGGTCGGCCTGTTCAATTCGATCATGTTCCCGACCATTTTCAGCCTGGCGTTGGAAGGGCTGGACGACCAAGCGCCCCAGGCCTCGGGTCTCTTGTGCACCGCCATCGTCGGCGGGGCGGTGATTCCGGTCGCCACCGGGGCCACGGCCGATGTCGCCGGCCTCGCCTTCGCCCTGATCGTGCCGGCAGCCTGCTACGCGGTCATCGGCGCCTTCGGCCTCTACGCCGCACGGGCTCCCCGCGCCGCGCTGGCGGCCGGCGCCGCCCTGGCCCCGCCCGATCCTGGCTGAGCAGGCTTGGACCGCAGTGAGTCCTCGCCCCCTTCCGGCCGCCCGCGCCCGCCGCTAGAGTCCGCTTCACCGGCCAAGGGCGGGGCCGAAGTTGATATGAGCGACATCTTCCTCTCCTATGCCCGCGACGACCAGGCCACCGCCCGGCTCTATGCCGAGGCGCTCGAGGCCGAAGGCTTCTCGGTGTGGTGGGACGCGGCGCTGCGGTCCGGCGAGACCTGGGACGAGGTCATCGAAGCCGCGCTGAAGGGAGCGAGGGCCGTCGTCGTCCTGTGGTCGCCCAGGTCCGTCGCTTCGCGGTGGGTGCGCGCCGAGGCGACCCTGGCCGATCGCGCAAAGACCCTGGTTCCGGTGATGATCGAGGCCTGCGATTTGCCGATCGTCTTCGAAATGACCCAGACGGCCAGGCTGGAGCAATGGTCGGGCGATATTCGCGATCCAGCCTGGTCGAACTTCCTCGCCGACCTGCGCAGGCTCGCCGGAGCCGGCGCGGCGCCGGCGCCGCCGGTCAAGTCGGGGCCCGCGAAGGATGGGCGCCCGACGATCCTCGTCCTGCCGTTCGTGAACATGAGCGGCGATCCGGAGCAGGAGTATTTCAGCGACGGCGTCAGCGAGGACATCATCACCGATCTCGGCAAGGTGGCGGCCCTGGCAGTCGTCTCGCGGAACACCGCCTTTTCCTACAAGGGCAAGACGGTGGCGGCGGCGCGCCTGGCGCGCGACCTGGGCGTCAGCCACATCCTGGAAGGCAGCGTCCGGCGATCCGGCCAGCGGGTGCGGATCACGGCCCAGCTTCTCGAGGCGGCCAGCGACTCCCAGCTGTGGGCCGAGCGCTTCGACCGCACCCTCGACGACATCTTCGCCATCCAGGACGAGATTTCCGAAGCCATCGTCGGCGCCCTGAAGGTGAAGCTCGCCCCGGCCGAACGGCGGGCGATCGAGAACCGCCCCACTACCCATTCCGAGGCCTATGAGCTCTACCTGCTGGTCCGTCAGTTCAGCCGCACCGGCAGTGAGCGGATCAAGCCGCTGATCGTGCGACTGTGCCAGCGCATCGTCGAGCTCGACCCGGGCTTCGCCCTGGCCTGGGCCCAGCTTTCCCTGGCCGAGTCGGATCTGGGTCAGCGCGGCGTGGCCGGCTACTCGGCCGAGCACGCCGCCGAGGCGGCGCGGCGCGCCGTCGCCCTGGCCCCCGATCTGGCCGAGGCGCACGCCGCCCTGGCGGAGGCCCTGGGCCGCGGGCGGGCCCTCGACCTCAAAGCCGGACAGGCGTCCATCGAGACCGCCCTGGCGCTCGACCCCGACTGCTACGAGGCGCGGCTCTACGCCGGCTACCTCTATCTCGGCCTGGGAAAATACGCCGAGGCCATCATCCATCTCGAGCGCGCCGTCGATCTGGATCCCACCGCCTATCGCGCCGCCGGCATGGTCGTGCAGGCCTATCAGGCCATCGGCGATGAGGTGAACGCCAAGGCCGCCTCGCGCCGGGCCATGGCCCGCTGCGAGCGCATCCTGGCCATCGAACCCGACCATAGCGGCGCTCTGGGCTTCCTGACCTCGGCGCTCGCCGACCAGGGCGAGGCCGACCGCGCCCGCCAGTGGGCCCGGTGGGCGGTTCTGTTCGACCCGGACAACCCACGCCTGCACTACAATCTGGCCTGCGCCCTGGCCAAGCTGAAGGACGCCGACCGAGCCTGCGAGCTTCTCGAAGGCGTAGTCGACCAAATCACCGGCGGATGGCTGGGGTGGATCGAGGCCGACACCGACCTCGATCCGATTCGCGGCCATCCCCGTTTCGTCGCCTTGATGGCCCGCGCCAAGGCCCGGGCGGACGAGGAAAACGCCAGGGCCGCGGTGGTGGCCGCGAGCGGAGCCTGAGCACCCCTCGAGGCGGGACGAATTTCACGGCGAAAGAGCAGGGCTTCGCGAGCGGGCGGGTCAAGACGCTCCAGCCACCCCCTTACCCTACCTTCGCGATCGCCTCTCCGAGCGTCCCGACCACGTGATCGATCTCTTCCTTCTGAATGATCAGCGGTGGCGACAGCGCGATGGTCTCGCCGGTGTAGCGGACGAGGACTCCGGCGTCGAAGCAGCGCCTGAAGACCTCCGCCGCCCGCGCCCCTGGCGCGCCTTCGCGCGGCTCCAGTTCGGCGGCGCCCACCAGCCCCAGGTTGCGCGCGTCGATGACGTGCGGGCCGCCCTTCAGGGAATGGACGGCGTCCTCCCAGTACGGCGCCAGCGAGGCGGCGCGGGCGAAAAGGCCCTCCTCGGCGTAGACGTCCAGGGTCGCCAGGCCGGCGGCGGCGGCCAGGGGATGGCCGGAATAGGTGTAGCCGTGGAAGAGCTCGATCCCGGCCGGGGCGCCGCCCACCACCGCGTCATACACCTTGGCGTCGGCGGCCACCGCCCCCATCGGCACGGCGGCGTTGGTGATCCCCTTGGCCAGCGTCATCAGGTCTGGGGTCACGCCGAAATACTCCGACCCTGTGGGCGCCCCCAGGCGCCCGAAGCCGGTGATCACCTCGTCGAAGATGAGGAGGATGCCGTGGCGGGTTGCGATCTGGCGCAGGCGCTCGAGATAGCCCTTGGGCGGGACCAGGACGCCGGTCGAGCCGGCCACCGGCTCGACGATCACCGCGGCGATGGTGTCGGCCCCATGCAGCGCCACCAGGCGCTCGAGGTCGTCGGCCAGCTCGGCGCCGGTCTCGCTCTGGCCGCGGGTGAAGGGCGGCCCCGCCCCGTGGGTGTGGCGCATATGGTCGACGCCCGGCAGCAGGGCCCCGAAGGTCCGCCGGTTGGCGACCATGCCGCCGACGCTGATGCCGCCGAACCCCACCCCGTGATAGCCGCGCTCGCGGCCGATGAACCGCGTGCGCGTGCCCTGGCCGATGGCCCGCTGATAGGCCAGCGCGATCTTCAGGGCGCTGTCCACCGCCTCGGAGCCGGAGTTGCAGAAGAACAGGTGGTCGAGGCCGTCGGGCAGGATGCCGCGTAGGCGCGAGGCCAGCTCGAAGATCAGTGGGTGGCCGAGGTTGAATGTGGGGGCATAGTCGAGCTCGCCGGCCTGGCGGCGGATGGCCTCGACGATCTTCTCGCGCCCATGGCCGGCGTTGACGCACCACAGGCCCGAGACGGCGTCCAGCACAGGCCGGCCATCGGGGGTGAAGTAATGCATCCCCTTGGCCCGGCTCAGCATGCGGGGATCGGCCTTGAAGGCGCGATTGTTCGTGAATCCCATCCAGAAAGCCTCGAGGGAATTCACGGCCGGGGTGTCCATGCGGGTCTCCTCTGACAGCGCCACCCACCCCAGCCGGCCTTTCAGGCCACCTTCCCCATCGAGGGGAAGGAGGATCTGCTCCTCCTCCCTCCCCTTCATGGGGAGGGTGGATCGCGCGCAGCGCGAGACGGGTGGGGCCGGCTTCTAATACCGGAACGTCGCCGCCACGCCCACCGTCAGGGGACGGAAGGTCTCGGCCTCGTAGAGCAGGGTGTTCGAGTCCTGATGCTGAAGATTGAGCTGGGGATGGGAATTGAAGAGGTTGTTCACATAGACCGCGAAGTCCCATTTCGAGAGGCTCATTCCGGCCCGTAGCGAGACGAGGTTGGTGGCGGGATTGGGCACGAGGCCCGGGTCGTAATAGACCGTGGCCGGATCCTCCGAGGTGATGGGGATATTGCGCCGCGAGTTGAACTCATAGTCGGCGCGGATGAAGGCCGGCCGGTCGAAGAGGTGGAAGTTGTACTGCGCCCCGAGTGTCACCGACCACGGGACCACGTCGAGCGAGTCGCCCTTGTTGGCCAGCAAGGCCCCGGTGTTGTCGTAGGCCGACTGGCTGTAGGTGGAGTGGGTGTAGCCCACGGCCAGCTCGAGATCGAGGTTGTCGGTCGCCCGCCATTGGCCCTGCAGGTCGAAGCCCTTGCTCTGGGCCGAGCCGACGTTGGTGGTGTACATGATGGCGCAGCTGGTCACCAGGATCGCCTGCTGGATGTTGCTCCAGCCGATGTAGTAGGCGCTGCCGCTCAGGGACAGTCGGCGGTCGAGGAAGCGATCCTTGGTGCCGACTTCGAAGCTCCACACGGAGTCCGAGTTATAGGACGTGGGGAAGACTCCGCCGCAGGCGATCTCCGGCAGGGGCGGGGTGGCCCCGCCGATCCGGTAGCCCTTGGCGGCGGTGGCGTAGGCCATGTCGTCGGGGTTGAACTGATAGGTGATGGTGAACTTCGGCGTCAGCGGCTTCTCGTCCTTGCCCCCCGAGGCGGTGGCCGGAACCCCGCCGCTGTCCAGGAGGTCCTGGGCCCCGGTGTTGAGGTTGGTGAAATCGAAGTGGGTCCAGGCGAAGCGGAGGCCGGCCTCGACCTTGAGCTGGTCGGTGACGTTGAAGGTCGCGTCGGCGAAGAGGGCGATCTGGCGGTCGTGGGCCCGGGTGTCGTTGATGTAGTCGTCGCCGCCCGGAAGCAGGTCCTGGCCCCAGGCGGTGATCATGTCCTCGTTCCATAGGAGCCGGGTCAGCGCCGGCAGCATGGGATCGTTGATCTCCTCGGTGGAGCGCTGGTAGTTGAAGGCCATGAAAGCCCCGACCGTCCACTGCAGGCGGGAGGTGGGATTGGTCGACTGCAGGCGGAATTCCTGGGTCCAGTTGTACTGGCTGTTGGTGATGTTGTTCTGCGAGATGTAGTTCGGCATCTGCGGCAGGTTGAGGCCGGTGGGGACCAGCAACGGATTGAACTTCTGGCAGTTGTTCGAGCACGGGTTGCCGTTGGGGTCGGACGGATAGCCCCAGATCGACTGGCTGACATCCGTGGTCAGGAAGTGCTGGAAATAGGAGAGGTTGTAGAGCGTGCCGCTGTAGCCGTTCACCCGCTCCTTGCGGGCGTAGTAGGCGGTGTCGGAGATGAAGGCGACGCCGGGCCCCTGCCATTCGACCTTAAGGGTCGGCAGGATGAAGTGGTCGACGTCGGCCTGGCGGTCGGGCGTGCCGTTGAGGAAGTCCCCGGCGCCGGGATCGGAGATCGCCGTCCAGTAGGTGTCGTGGTTGTGCTGCTCGCGCTTCTCGAAGTTCACCGCCGGGGTGATGGTGAAGTTCGGCGTCGGAGCCCAGGTGAACGCCAGGCGCAGGGCGTAGGTGTCGACGCGGTTGGCGTTCTTCTCCACTGGCGACAGATCCAGGTAATTCACCCGGTCGATGTAGCCGCCGTCGCGGCGGCCCCAGGCGCTGATCCGAAAGGCCAGCTTGTCCTCGGCGATGGGGCCGCCGAAGGCCGCGCCGAGTTCATAGGACGGGGCGCCGTAGTCGGTCCACGCCGCCTCGCCATGGGCGAATCCGCTGAAGCTCGTGAGGCTCGGCTGGTTGGTGATGTAGCGCACCGTGCCGCCTTCGGAGCCGGCCCCGAACAGGGTGCCCTGCGGCCCGCGCAGCACCTCGACCCGGTCGAGGTCGAAGACCGCCGGCAGGGTGTTGTTGGAGTTGAAACCGAGGTTGCGGGCCTGCACCGGGGTGTCGTCGATATAGACCCCGGTGGTGCTCGATCCGGCCGTCGACTGGATGCCGCGGATGGTGATGTCGTGGCTGTCCTCGTCGAAGCTGACGCCGGGGGTGAACTTGGCCACGTCGGCGAACGACTTGATGCCCTGGATGTCCATCTTGGCGGCGGTGAAGGCGCTGACGCTCTCGGGCACCTTGCTGAGGGCCTCGGCGCGGCGGGTCGCGGTAACCACGATCTCGCCGACGTTGGTGACCGCCTTGGACGTCGCCGGGGTGGTGGCGCTCTGGGCGTGGGCTACGGCGGCGATCAGCAGCGGCGCGCTGGCGCCCGCGGCCAGGAGCGCGCGCAGATTTCCGCATCGTCTAGCCATTGGTGACATTCCCCACGTTCTCGTTGGCGGCAATCTCCCCCGTCCGCGCGGCCGTCGTCAAGCTCTGTGATCACAATTTCGGGGGGCCTGGGCTTGGCGCCGCGGGGGCGATCAGTCTAAGGTCAGGCTTTGGACGAATGACAGGAACGCCGGCGCGCCAGCAAAAATGACGCGCGTGCATGCAAATCGCCTTTTCACACCCTTGGGCGACCTTTTGGGACCCGCGATTCGCCTTTTGCGAACCGCCATGCGTCCCTCAACGCACCCTTATTCGCCCTCCAAACACCTCGTGTCGACATGGCTAAGAAAAAGAAGCTCGCCGCGCCCGATCTGAGCCCCGTGACCACCCTGGCGGAGGCCAAGGCGTGGGCGGCGGCGCGCGGGGTGAGCGAGATCGAATGTCTCGTCCCCGACCTCGCCGGCGTCGCCCGCGGCAAGATCATGCCGGCCGCCAAGTTCTTCGAGGACACGGCCATGGCCCTGCCCTCGTCGATCTTCATGCAGACGATTTCCGGCGAGTATCCCGACGAGGACGGCGACTTCCGCTACGACCCCTCCGACGGCGACATCGAACTGCGCCCCGACTTCACCACCCTCACCGCCGTGCCGTGGGCCGCCGACCCCACCGCCCAGGTGATCCACGACGCGGTCTACCACGACGGCCGGCCGGTGGAGATCGCCCCGCGCCAAGTGCTCGGCCGCGTCGTCGATCTCTACAAGGAGCGCGGCTGGACCCCGGTCGTCGCCCCCGAGCTCGAGTTCTACCTCGTCAAGCGCAACACCGATCCCGACTACCCCCTGGAGCCGCCGATCGGCCGCTCGGGTCGCGCCGAGGCCGGCCGCCGCTCCTATTCGATCAGCGCGGTCAATGAGTTCGACGCCATCTTCGAGGACATCTACGCCTTCGCCGAGGCCCAGGCCCTGGAGGTCGACACCCTCATCCACGAGGAAGGCGCGGCCCAGATGGAGATCAACCTGCGCCATGGTGATCCGGTCACCCTGGCCGACCAGGTCTTCCTTCTCAAGCGGACCATCCGCGAGGCGGCGCTGGCCCACGACATCTACGCCACCTTCATGGCCAAGCCGATCGCCCATGAGCCGGGGAGCGCGATGCACATCCACCAGTCGGTGATGGGCGCCGGCGGCAAAAACATCTTCACCGACCGCGAGGCCAAGCCGACGGCGGCCTTCTTCCAGTTCATCGCCGGCCAGCAGAAATACCTGCCGGCGGCGACCTGCATGATCGCCCCCTACGTCAATTCCTATCGCCGGCTGGTCAAAGGCCTCTCGGCCCCGGTCAACGTCGCCTGGGGCTATGACAACCGCACCACGGGTTTGAGGATCCCGCCCTCCTCGCCGGCCAACCGGCGGGTGGAGAACCGCGTCCCCTCCTCCGACGCCAATCCCTACCTGGCCATGGCCGCCTCTCTGGCCTGCGGCTATCTCGGTCTCACCCGCCGTCTGGCCCCCTCCGAGCCCACCGCCGGCACGGCCCGCGGCGATGAGTTCGACCTGCCGGTCGGCCTCCTGGAGGCGGTCGGCCTGTTCGAGGAATGCGAGGAAATGGCCGAGATCTTCGGCCGCGCCTTCGTCTCCACCTTCGCGGCGGTCAAGCGGGCCGAGTTCGCCACCTTCATGCGGGTGATCAGCCCTTGGGAGCGCGAGTTCCTGCTGCTGAATGTCTAGGGATATGTCTAGACATATTCACAACGCCAGGATTTCCCCCACCGCCCGGTGGGCCTGGTCGATGGCGATGTCGGTGTAGGCCGCCGCGCCGGCGTCGGAGTTGGCGATGGCGATGCGCCCGAACGGGGCGCGTCCGATGACGTTGGGCTGCTGAGCCTCCGGCACGGGCTCGGTCCACAGCGGATTCCACTCCGGGGCGTAGCCGTGCGGCCAGCGATTGACGGTGATGGCGGTGATGTCGTTCGCCGGATCGAAGCCGCCGGGACCCAGCGCCCGGCCGAGTTGGTCGCGGATCTGGCGCTCGAAGGTCGAAAACGGGGTGACGAGCAGCTCGGCCCTTCCGGCCTTGTTCTGATCGAACTCCGAGAGGCCTGGCCGGCACGGCGTCCTCACCATGTGAACGAGGATCGGCTTCTCCGGCGAGCGCTCGGCGGTGACGGCGCCGATATCCACCGCCCAGTTGAGGCTGATGCGAGTGTGATAGCCGCCCGGCGCGGTGAGGCTCGCGACGCCGAGTTTTTGAAACGCCTTCCAGTTGCGCAGCGCCACCGAGGTGTAGACCAGCGGCGTCTTGACGAGCTTGTGCAGGGCCGCCTTCTGCGCTTCCCCCATCTCCGGGCAGAGGTAGGGGATCATCATGTTGTAGCAGGCGAGGATGCAGGCCTTGCCGCGGGC
>DASXIE010000263.1:0-11050 GCA_036498165.1 Caulobacteraceae bacterium | reverse complement strand
CTCGAGGACGGATTGTTCGTGCTCACCGGTCTCGGATCGCGCGGCTTCACGCTTGCGCCCCTGCTCGCCGAGCATGTCGCCGCAACCGCGCTCGGCCAGCCGTCGCCGCTGGCCGTCGGGCTCGCCGACACCGTTGATCCTGCCCGCTTCGACCGCCGCGCCCGCCGGCGCGGTCGGCCGGCGCATGGAGCGGCGAGCACGCGGTAAAAGCCGGCCGGATCGACGCCGAAGGCCCGCGAAACGTTGTCTGCTCTGTGTCTGGATTTGCTTGGTTTATGCCTGGTTGTGTTTGCTTGTGTCTGGTTTACGTCTGGAGTCGTCTGCCCGACGTCTGGATTCGTCTGCTCTGGGGGGCGTTTTTGGCCCTTCGCTATGAGCGGACGGAACTAACCAGGCACATTCGCCGTGAAAATCCTTTCCCATCCCGACCGGCCCGCGGATTTGCATTCTGATAGCTTGTAATATCGATATGCGGGAGTCAATCAAAGCGTAGCAAATTGCAATGACGGCTCTCTCCCTTCCTCCCCTCCTGTGGACCGCGCCGCGCACCAAGTGCGTGACGGGTGGGGAGGCCGCCCCACCCGATCGGGCGCTTCGCGGAAGGTCTTTCCCACCAAGGGGAAGGAGGAAGGAGCCTTAGGCCTGCGCCCAGGCGCGCCGCACTAGCTCACCGCCTGGCGGGCCAGGGCCGCGCCCTGGACCATGGCGCGCATCTTGCCGAAGGCGGCTTCACGCGGCAGGTATTTCATCCCGCAATCGGGCGCGACGATCACCTTGTCGGCGTCGACGTGCGGCAGAGCCCGGGCGATGCGCTCAGCCACCGTCTCGGCTGTCTCCACCTCGTGGGTGGAAAGGTCGATCACGCCCAGGATAACCGTCTTGCCCCGGAGGGATTCCAGGACGGAGGTGTCGAGGCGCGACTGCGCCGTCTCGATCGAGATCTGCCCTGCGTGGCATCCTGCCAGCTCGCTAAGGAAGGAATAGCCGGCCGGCCGCTCATGGATGATCGCCGCATAGCCGAAGCAGATGTGCACCGCGGTTGGGCCGGTCACGCCATCGAGCGCCGCGTTGAGAACCTCCAATCCGTACTCCCGCGCCTTGTCCGGCCGCGCCTGCATGTAAGGCTCGTCGATCTGGACATAGTCGGCGCCGGCGGCGAACAGGTCCTTGATCTCGCCGTTGACGGCCGCGGCGTAGTCGAGCGCCATCTCCCGCTCGCTTTGGTAGAAATCATTCTGGGCCTGCTGGGCCATGGTGAAGGCCCCCGGGACGGTGATCTTGATCTGGCGGTCGGTGTTGGCGCGCAGGAAGGCGACGTCGCGCGTCTCGACCGGGTGGCGGCGGCGGATCGGTCCGACCACCCGGGGAACGGGATTGGGATGGCCGCTGCGGTCGAGGGCAGAGCCGGGATTATCCAGATCGACGCCCTCCAGGGCGCTGGCGAAGCGATTTGAGTAGCTCTCCCGGCGAATTTCCCCGTCGGTGATGATGTCCAGCCCGGCCCGCTCCTGATCGCGAATGGCCAGCAAGGTGGCGTCGTCCTGGGCGCGGTCCAGCCATTCAGGGGCCACGCGCCAGAGTTCCCTCGCCCTCACCCGAGGCGGGAACCGGCCCGCCAGGCGCTCGCGGTCGATCAGCCAGTCGGGTTGTGGATAGGAGCCGACCAGCGATGTCGGAAACAGCATGGCGGGTTCCCCCTGGCCGGTCAGCGATAGAGGTTGTTCGATGTGTGGTCGCCGCCGAGCCAGCGCGTCAGCTCCTCATGCGCCTTGCGCCGGCGCTCGGCATTGATTTCACCGGCTTTCGGCGCGTCGAGGGTGAACTCCAGGATCAGGCCGTTGGGATCGGTGACATAGACGGAGCGGCAATAGCCGTGCTCGAGCACGAAATGCCCCGGCTCGGTATAGCCGGCCGCCTTGATCCGGGCCTCGATCGCCGCTTGGGTGGGCGCATCGACGTTGAGGGCGATGTGGTGAAATGGCGAAAACGGCATCGCGGGACCGAACTGCGCCTGGTCGTCCGGATTAGCGAACTGGAAGAAGGCGAGGGCTCCCCCGTCGCCCAGGCCAAAGAAGCAGTGACAATAGGTCCGCACCGCTCCGAAAAGCTCGTCGGATTCGCTCCATGTGGCGATCAGAGGCAAGCCGATCACCTCCTCGTAGAACCGGCGCGTCGCCTCCATGTCCTTGGTGACATAGGCGGTGTGGTGAAGCCGGCTCGGCAGTGTCTCGGTCTGGGTCAAGGTCTTGCTCCTTCTTCAATGTCCGGGCCGCCGGGTCCCCAGAATTGACGCGAGGCGATTCTCGCCCCCTCGGCCAGGGAGGCCAGCTTGGCCCAGACGACCTTCGGATCCACTCCGCCCTGGCCGACGTGGATGCTGAAACCGCAATCGACCCCGGCCATGACGCTGTCGCGTCCGACCAGGTGGGCGTAGCGGCCGATCCGCTGGGCCACCAGCTCGGGATGTTCGATGTAGTGCGACTGGCATTCGATCACCCCCGGAACGAGGCGTTTGCCGGCCGGCGGCTTTGTGGTCTCGAACATCTGCCATTCGTGCGCGTGGCGGGGATTGGCGGCTTCGAAAAGAATGGCCGCCGGCTTCGCCTGGTCCAGAACATCGATGATGTCGGCGAATGGCACATCACAATGGTGTGGCCCCGGATAGTTTCCCCAGCAGACGTGCATCCTCATCTGTTCAGCGGGGATGTTGCGGGTCGCGTGGTTGAGGGCGGCGATGTGCAGGGCCATGCGCTCGCGAAACTGCGCCAGGGAGAGGTCGGCGTACTGCACGTGCCGCCCCATGGCGAGGTCGGGACAATCGAGTTGCAGGGTGAGGCCGCCGGCGGCCACCGTCTCGTATTCGAATCGCATGGCCTCGGCGATGGCGAACAGGTAGTCGCGATGGTCAGCGTAGTGGTCGTTGCGGAAGAACAGCGAGATCACCCCCGGGGAAGCGGCGCTCGAGAACCGTCCGGCGGCCCGCGCCACCCGGGGAGCGGCGTTGAGCGTATCGACGTCGATTTTCGGCGAGACGCGGTCGGCCACCTCGACCGGGCCGTTGCAAGCTGGCGCCCGCCGCGCCTTTCGCCCCGGATTGGCGGCGACCCGCTCGGCGACCTCGGGAAAGTCGACGAGATCCTGGAACACATAGGCGCCGCCCGAACCGCCAAAGCCGCTCAGGCGGTCTTTCACATAGGTGGCGTAGCTCGGCTTTGACATTTCGCCGTCGTTGACGATGTCGATCCCGGCGTCGAGCTGGTGGCCGACCATCTCGTTGACCGCCGCGCGAATCCTGGCGGCGAGGGCCGTGGCGTCCACAGCCTCGCCCTCTTCCCTGGCGAACATCATGGCGGTCAGGTCGTCCGGCCGCGGCAGGCTACCGGTGTGGGTGGTCAGGAACCGGCCGGCGGAATCGCCCATCTCAGGCGACCGGCGAGGCGGCGGCGCCATCGTAGGAAATGGCCTGGGCCGCGGCGTCGGACATCGTAAAGCCGATCGGGCGGACGAATTCCTCCTGCAGATGGGCCAGCAATCCGGCCGTGCGGGCCAGGATCGAGATGCTCTTGGTCGCGGTCACCGGAAAGCCGATCTCCAACAGGATCGCTGGAATGGCCCCGTTGATGTTGATCGGCAAGGCGCGGCCGAGGGCCTCGGGGAGCACCTCGGCCACCGTCCGCAGCATGGTGATATAGGGCCCCTCGCCCAGACCATGCTCGCGCGCCAGCCCAAGCAGGGCGATCGCGCGCGGATCGCCGCCGGCGTGCTGGGGATGGCCGAAGCCGGGGATCGGCGTTTTCGCCGCCTTCATTTGCCGGATCCGCTCGATGGCCACGGCGCGCGCATCGCCGCCCTTGGCGGCCTCCACCAGATCGTGGAGGAAGACGCCGGCGGTCTCGGCGCTGCCGAAGACCACCGAGCCGGAGCCCAGCAAGCCCGCCGCCACCGCGCCTTGCACGGCCTCGGGGCCGGCCGCCAGAGTCATCCGCGCCGCCTGCACGCTCGGCACAAGGCCGTGCTCGGCGATCGCCACCAGCAGGGCGTTAACGAAGAAGCTTTGGAGGGGGGTGGGCTCCTCGCCCATCAGCATCAGGAAGAAGTAGTCGGCGAAGCTGATCTTGCCGATCAGCTCCTTGCACAGGTCACGACCGCGAACGGTGATCGAGGCCGCGTCTGAAGTCGAAATCGCGGTGAACGGGGCGTTCTGCTTGCCGATCCGCATGGGCGTCGTGTTCCTCCGTCCTTGGGCGCTTATAGCGGCTCCGGCGAGGTTCCCAAATAACGAAATTGACTTCGGAGTGCGAACACTCCTATCTGAGCCGCCCCTGGCGGCAGGGAGAGGGAATGGCCAAGGTCCTGCAAGACCTGCGCGTGCTCGAGATGGGCGCCTTCATTACCGGCCCAGCCGCATCGATGCTGCTGGCCGACATGGGCGCCGACGTGATCAAACTCGAGCGTCCCGGAGTCGGCGATCCGTTCCGCGCCTTCGACGGCGGCCTCTACAGCCCTCATTTCCAGACCTATAACCGAAACAAGCGCAGCGTCGCGATCGACACCAAGAAGCCACCCGACCTGGCGATCGTCGACGACCTGGTCGGCGAGGCCGATGTGTTCATCCACAACTTCCGGCCGGGCGTCGCTGAGAGCCTCGGCGTGGGATGCGAGCGACTGCAGGGACTCAACCCCCGGCTCGTCTATTGCGCGATCTCCGGATTCGGCCCTGACGGTCCGGATGCCGACCGGCCGGCCTATGACACCGTCGCCCAGGCCGCCAGCGGCTGGCTGCGGCTGCTGGTCAATCCGGCCAATCCTCGCGTGGTCGGACCGGCCATCGCCGACGCCGTGACCGGCTTCTACGCCGCCCTCTCCATCCTCGCGGCAGTGCATGAGCGCGACGCCACTGGAGTCGGGCGCCGCATCGACATCTCGATGCTCGAGGCGATGTGTCACTTCAATCTGGACGACTTCACCCACTATTTCTCGGCCCAGGAGGTGATGGGACCGTACAGCCGGCCCAGCGTCTCTCAGTCCTATGTCTTCGAGTGCGCCGACGCGAAGTGGGTCGCTCTGCACCTCTCCTCGCCGGACAAGTTCTGGCAAGCCCTGGCCGAGGCGATCGAGCAGCCGAAGCTGTTCGACGATACACGGTTCGCCTCGCGCGCCGCCCGCATCGCCCACCAGCAGGATCTGATCGAGCTGATGCGGCCGATCTTCAAATCCCGCTCGCGCGCGGACTGGTGCGCCCGGCTGCGGGCCCTCGAGGTCCCCCACGCGGCGGTTTACGATTCCTCAGAAGCCCTGGCCGATCCCCAGGCGGCGCATCTCGGCCTGTTGGTGGAGGCCACCCATCCGCTGGGTCGGTTTCGCACCGTGCGCTACCCGGCGCAGTTCGACGGCCGGCCGATCAGCGACGTGAGCGCGCCGCCGACGCTCGGCGAACACAACCCTCCAGGTTCGCCGGCCCCCGCATGGCGGCCGGTCGTCATTCCTTCGGATACCGAACTTGACCACAAATAGCGAAAAGCCTAGTTCTCCGGGACGGGCGGACAGCCCCGGAATCGGGCTCCGCTGGGGAAAGATTGCGGCGCGCCTGAAGGATCGCCGCGCTCGAATTGAGGGGGAGCGCCGTGCGCACAGACCATAGGGCCAAGCGGTCCTTCACCGCCGTCATGCTGGCCGGCGCCGGGTGCGCGTCGCTGCTGGCGCCGGTGTGGGCCCTTGCGGCCACGGCGCCCGCCGCCACCGCCGTCGGTGAGGTCGTGGTCACCGCCCGCGAGCGCAACGAGCAGATCCAGAAGGTGCCCGCCCAGGTCACCGCCTTCACCGCCAAGGACATCGAGACGAAAGGCATCAGGCAGCCCGCGGACTTCCTCAACGCGGTGCCGAATGTCACCTTCATCGCCACCCAGAACGCGGGCACCAGCTTCATCGTGATCCGCGGCATCTCGCAGGCCCGCAACAGCGAGCCCTCGGCCGCCATCGTTGTCGACGGGGTGCCGATGACCCAGCCGGCCGAGTTCAACCAGGGCCTGCTCGATATCCAGCAGATCGAAGTGCTCAAGGGGCCGCAGGGCGCGACCTACGGTCGCAACGCCATCGGCGGGGCGATCATCATCACCACTCAGCAGCCGGGCGATGCGTGGCATGGCCAGGTTCTCGCCGGCTATGAAGACGGCCCGGGCGGACGGGTGCAGGGATCGATCAGCGGACCGGTCACCGACCAGTTCAAGATCCGGGCCGCGGTCGGCTACTTCAATACCGATGGCCATTTGCGCAACGTCGACACGAAGGACAACTCTGCCAAGCGCGACGCCGATCCGGTCGAGGATTTCAACGCCCGCCTGACGCTGCTGTGGCAGCCGACGCGCAACTTCACGGCCGATCTGCGCCTGTCCACCGACCTTCTGAACACGCGGGGCCTCTATTACACCGTGCCGAATTTCGGCTCGCCGAACTTCAACAATCCGAACTTCGTCGACCAGCCGATCAACCTGAACAATTCAGGCAAGGACGATCGCAAGATCTACGACGTCGCCCTGAAACTGAACTACGAGACCCCGGTCGGCGCCCTGACCTCGATCACAGGCTACAGCACGGTGTGGGAGATCCTCACCGGCGACGGCTATCCCTTCGATCCGTTCGGCGAGAGCCGGGTAGGCTTCAACTTCGACCAGAGCCAATTCCTCACCGCGCGCACCTTCACCCAGGAACTGCGCCTCACGTCGCCCGAAAACCAGCGCGTCCGGTGGATCGCCGGCGGCGAGATCTACGCCACCGATCGCTTCATCTCGACCGGGAACATGTTCGACGCCGCCGACGAGGGCGTCGTGCCGATTTATCGCCACCCCAATCCGCCATTCCTCCAGACCTTCGGGCCACAGAGCCAGATCTCCTATCTCGCCGACAGCCAGAAGCAGTTCGCCTGGGCGGTCTACCTCGACACCACCATCAACATCACCGATCGCCTGGAATTGTCGCTCAACGCCCGCTACGACAGCGACCATCGGCGCGACACCACCGACACGCCACAGTTCTTCCTCGACAACGCCGGGATCCCGGCCCACACGGGCGACTCCCGCGCCAACACGTGGAACGCCTTCGAGCCCCAGGCTGTGCTGAAATATCAGTTCACGGACGATATCAGCGTCTATGGCAGCTTCAGTCGCGGCTTCCGGAGCGGCGGCTTCAACCAGATCGGCGTGGCCACCGCAGCCAAGGCGGCCGGCTTCGATAATGTCGGCGACCAGTTCGACGCCGAGACTTCGAATACCTTCGAGGCCGGGTTCAAGAGCCGCTTGTTCGACCGCCGCCTGATCCTCAACGGCAGCGTCTACACTTCCCTCGATCATGGCGACTACTACTTCGTCTTCCTGGCCTCGAACTCGACACAGAACCTCGGCAACATCCAGACGACCCGGTTCACCGGCTTCGATCTCGACGCCACCGCCAGCATCACCCACGATCTCATCGCCAATCTCGGTTTCGGCTACACCCACAGCCGGATCGAGGCCTTCCCTGGCGCCTCCAGCGCCCTGGTCGTCGGCGCCAAGGCGCCGCTGGTCTCGGACTACACCCTCGACGCCGGTCTTCAGTACACTCACAATGTGTGGAACGACTGGGACTTCGTGTTGCGGCTCGACGACACCCTTATCGGTCCGACGATCTTCGTTATCCCGGTGCCGGCGGCCGGCGAGCCGACCCCGATCGCCCGCGATCCGGTCAATCTCTTCGATCTGCGGGTCGGCTTCCAGTCGCCGCGCTGGGGGGTGACCTTCTGGTCGAAGAACCTCTTCGACAAGCGCTACAACACCGAATATTCGACCGGCGGCTTCCTGTTTAAAGGCCAGCCGCGCACCCTGGGCGTCGACGTCTCGATGAAATTTTAGGCCACCGCATCAGTCAGCGTGGATGGAGCGAAGCAGGAAAGGCTGGCGGCGCAGGGCGCTTTCGATATGCCGGCCGGCGTTCCTCAGCACCGGCAGGCGCGATTCGACGAGCTCCTCCAGGGTCGCCCGGGACGTCGACGTCGAGCAATTGATCGCCGCCACCGCCCGCCCGTCGGGATCGAGGATCGGCGTGGCGATGGAGATCAGGCCATAGTCGAGCTCGTCCTTGATCGCCGCGAATCCGTCGACTCGGGCGCGCTCGAGGCGCTCGGCAAGGCCGTCTCGGGTGGTCACCGTGTGGGCGGTGAAGGCGGTGAACGGCCCCCCCTCCAGGATCGCCTGGCGGACGGGCGCGGTCTCGAAGGCCAGGATCGCGCGGCCGAGCGAGGTCGCGTAGGCCGGAAATCGGGTGCCCACCCCGGCGGCGAGGCGGACCATGCGGTTGGTCGATACGTGCACGAGGTAGAGTACGTCCTGGCCGCTCAGCACGGCGAGCGAGGAGCTGTCGCCGGTCGCATCGCGCACGGCCTGCAGGTGCGGCCGCACCAGTTCGCCAAGGCTCATCGAGTCGAGGTAGGCCGAGGCGAAGCTCATCACCTCCGGTCGCAGCAGGAACTGTCGGTGGTGCCGGGCCACGTAGCCCAGCCGCACCAGGGTGTTGAGGCAGCGGCGGGCGGCGGCGGGCGAAAGGCGGGTGCGCTGCGCCACTTCGCTGAGGGTCATCTGGGGCGTCTCGCGGCCGAAGGCGCGCAGGACCGAAAGGCCGCGTTCCAGGGTGGCGAGAAATTCACTGTCGACGTGCCGCCCCTTGGGCGGCGCCACTTCGCTCTGCGCCATGATCTGTCCGGAAATCGAAATCTGGACAACCATAGCCGAGCGTCACCGTTCCAACCAGCGCCGGGAGGCGTCCGCCCATGAGCAGGATCAGCATTCTCTACTTCAGCGCCTATGGCCACGCCGCCAAGCTGGCCGACGCGGTCCAGCGCGGTGCGGCGCGCGTGGAGGGAAGCACGGTTCTGGTTCACCGGATTTCGGAGTCCGGCGAGATCACCGCCGCCGACTGGGACGCGCTGGGCGAGGCCGCGGCGATCATCTACGGCACCCCGACCTACATGGGCGGGCCGGCCTGGCAGTTCAAACGCGTCGCCGAGGCCAGTTCGCGCCTGTGGACCGAACAGGTGTGGCGCGACAAGCTGGCCGCCGGCTTCACCGTTTCGGCGGCCACCAACGGCGACAAGTTCTCGACCATCCAGTACCTGTGGACCTTCGCCCAGCAGCACAGCCAGATCTGGGTGGGGACGGGGCTTTTGCCGGCCAACACCAAGGCGCACGGGCCGGCCGACATCAACTGGTCTGGCGGGTTCACCGGCGTGATGGCCATCGCCCCGGCCGACGCCAGTCCGGACGAGGCGCCGCGGGCCGGCGACATCGCCGCCGCCGAGGCCCTGGGCGAGCGGGTCGCGCGCCTGGCCCGGAAGTTCGCCTGACCCCTGGAGCCGCTTATTCGGGTCAGGCGGGGGGCGGGGTTCGGCGCCGGGGCGCGCGGCGGGCAAAGAGGACGGGCCATTCGAAGCCGCGGCCCCGCCCCGACCACCAAGGAACGTCGATGCCGAATCTGATCGCCCGCCTCGTCCCGATCGCCCTTTTGATCTGCTCCAACGTCTTCATGACGCTGGCCTGGTACGGTCACCTGAAGTTCAAGGACCGGCCCCTGTGGCTGGTCATCCTGGCCGGCTGGGGCATCGCCTTTTTCGAGTATTGCCTGGCCGTTCCGGCCAACCGCTGGGGCAGCGCCGTCTATTCCGCCGCCGAGCTGAAGGCGATCCAGGAAGTGGTGACCCTCTGCGTCTTCGTGGTCTTTTCCTTCCTCTACCTCGGCCAGAAGGTGAGCCTCACGCAGGGGGCGGGCTTCGCGCTCATTGCGGCCGGGGCGTTCCTGGTCTTCCACGGAGCGGCGAGTAGTGCCTGAGGGACTAAAATGGTGGACGCGGCTGGGATCGAACCAGCGACCCCTACGATGTCAACGTAGTGCTCTCCCGCTGAGCTACGCGTCCGTCAAATCCCGCGGGTCGGGGAGGGGCGGATATACCGGCGCGCCCGGGGCGAGGCAAGGCGGGTCGCGGCGCGCCTCAGGCCTCGCCGCAGCCGGACGGAATGAGGCTGAGCACCCGGCGGCGCAGTTCGCCGAGCGGGCAGCTCCCCATGGGGCCCGTCGCGCAGCCGTCGAACCTCAGCGCTTGGCGCCGGGCGTTCGCGGGGCTGAGCGTGCGCAGCTGATCCAGGGTCTCGTAGAAGATCACCGGGCGCACGAAACGGGCCCCATGGTCAGTCCACAGCTCGAAGGCCAGCGTCGTGGCCGGGGCGGTGGAGTCCGGCTCGGCGGGGAGGGTCCAGGCCAGGCCGAAAAGCGAGCCCATGACCACCAGGTTGGAGTCGTGGCCGGCCAGGGCCAGGAGGCGCACCCGCGGGCCGAAGACCGGCGGCTTGCCGCTCGCCTCGCCGGCCAGGGCGGCGAGGATCAGGCGGGCCATCACGGCCCCGTCGCGCCCCGTCGCATAGCGGTCGTCGTGGTAGATCTGAAAGGCCCGCTCGTGCACGGCCATCACGGCGGCGATGTCGGTCGCCGTCCTCGCCCGGCCCCAGCCCACCTCGCCCACCGGCATGCCCTCGGCGTATTCGAGCAACAGGTCCTCGGCGAGGCTGGCGGTGACGGGCAGCGGACCGGCCGCCCGGGGCCGGCCTGGCCCGGCCACGACCTGGTCGGGACCGGCGAAGCAGGTCCCCCCGCTTCCGGCGCAGGCGCGGGGCGCGAGGATGGCCTGGAGGCGGAGGAGGGCGGCGCGGGTCGCCGGCGTCTCGATCCCGCCCGGGCCGATCGCGGCCTCCAGGGCCTTGGTCGCCGCGGCGGGATCGCTCCGGCAGGCCGCCGCGGCGCCGTCGCCGTTGAAGATCGGATCGCGGGGAGTCGGCGCCGCCCACGCCGCCGTCACGGCGCAGCCGGGGGCCAGGGCCTGCGCCAGAATCTCGCCGGAACGGCGGGTGCGCTGATCGGCCCCGTCGGCCCACACCACCACCTCGCCCGCCCCCGGACAGCCGGCCGGCAGCAGGCCGGCTTGGCGATAGGCGCGCCTGAGGCTGTTCCCCATCAGCCGCACGGTCTCGCCGCC
>DASXIE010000262.1:0-4449 GCA_036498165.1 Caulobacteraceae bacterium | reverse complement strand
ATGGAGGCCGAGGAGGCCAGGCGCCGCAACCTGAAGCCGCTCGGCCGCTTCATGGGCTGGGCCGTGGCCGGCTGCGAGCCCGACGAGATGGGCATCGGCCCCGTCTTCGCCGTGCCCCGCCTGCTCGAGCGCCACGGCCTGAAGGTCGACGACATCGACCTGTGGGAGCTCAACGAGGCGTTCGCCAGCCAGTGCCTCTATTGCCGCGACACCCTGGGCATCGATCCGGAGAAGTACAACGTCAACGGCGGCTCGATCGCCATCGGCCACCCGTTCGGCATGACGGGCGCGCGGCTCACCGGCCACATCCTCCAGGAAGGCAAGCGGCGCGGCGCCAAGTGGGGCGTCGTCACGATGTGCATCGGCGGCGGCCAGGGCGCTGCTGGCCTGCTCGAGATCTTCTAGCCCTCGGCTCCGGCCCCTAGTTGTAAACCTCGAACAGGCCCGCGCCGCCCTGGCCGCCGCCGATGCACATGGTCACCACGGCGTGCTTGATATTGCCGCGCCGCCGGCCCTCCTGGAGGATGTGACCGGAGAGCCTGGCCCCGGTCATCCCGAACGGGTGGCCGATGGCGATCGAGCCGCCGTTGACGTTGTACTTCTCCGGATCGATGCCCAGGGTGTCGCGGCAATAGAGGCACTGGCTGGCGAAGGCCTCGTTGAGCTCCCACAGGTCGATGTCCTCGACGGTGAGGCCATGGCGCTCCAGCAGGCGGGGCACGGCGAACACCGGGCCGATGCCCATTTCGTCGGGCCGGCAGCCGGCCACCGTCCAGCCCTTGAAGACGCCCAGCGGCTCGAGGCCGCGGCGCTGGGCTTCCTTGGCTTCCATCAGCACCACCGCCGCCGCCCCGTCGGAGAGCTGCGAGGCGTTGCCGGCGGTGATGAAGTTGCCCTCGCCGCGCACCGGCTGGAGCTTGGAGAGCCCCTCCATGGTGGTGTCGGGCCGGTTGCACTCGTCGCGATCGACCGTGTAGTCGACGATGCTTTCCTCCTTGGTCTCCTTGTTGACCAGCTTCATCTTGGTCTTCATCGGCACGATCTCGTCGCGGAACTTGCCGGCCTGCTGGGCGGCGGCCATCCGGCGCTGGGATTCCAGGGAAAACTCGTCCTGGTATTCGCGGCTGATGTTGTAGCGCTTGGCGACGACGTCGGCGGTGTCGATCATCGGCATGTAGATGTCGGGATACATCTCGGTGAGCTGGGGATCGTTGTTGCCGCTGCCCACGCCGCTGGGCGGAAAGCTGATCGACTCCACCCCGCCGGCGACCACGCAGTCGGCCCCGTCGTCCATCACATAGCGGGCCGCCATGGCGATCGACTGCAGGCCGGACGAGCAGAACCGGTTGATGGTCACCCCGGCGGTGGTGATCGGCAGGCCGGCCAGCAGGGCGGCGTTGCGGCCCGGGTTGTTGCCGCCGTGGGCGACGTTGCCCATGAAGCAGTCCTCGACCGACTCCGGCTCGATCCGCGCCTTGGCCACGGCGTGCTTCACCGCGTGGGCGGCCATGGAGACGGTGGGGGTGATGTTGAAGCCGCCGCGTCCGGACTTGGCCAGACCCGTGCGGGCATAGGAGACGACGACGGCTTCACGCATGATTGGTTTCCTCGGCAAGGTTATCGCTGATCGCATACACCGCGCGATCCGCCCGCGCCATAGTCTCCTCCCCCTCGGGGGGAGGGGGACCGCGAAGCGGTGGAGGGGGCGTTCGCGCTTGGCGCAGGCGCCCCCCTCCCCGGTGAGAGGGGACAGGACTTATTGGAGTCCGGGATAGGGCGGGATTCGGCGGGACACAAAGGGACGAGTCCTTAGAATGAAAGGGCTTAGAAAAAATTGGCCGGCGCGTCGTCATGTCGATCGTTGTCTAGAGTCGGGTGCGATTTAGACAGGGTTGGGGCGGGAGGTTCTGGAGTCGGGGCGGTCCGGCGAGATGGCTCTCACAGGCCTCTAAGGGCTTTCTAGGATTGATCTTTCGGCGTCGCCGGAGGGGCGGTCAAGCGCCCGGCGAGGGGGTCAGTTCGCATGGGGAAGTGTCCCCTCGGCGGGGACAGTTCGCCGCATGGGGGGACAGTTAGGACAAGAGATTGAGTCATAACAAAAAATTGGCCGGCCGCAGCACTCTATTATGCGATTATGCGAGTTGCGAACTGTCCCCCTCTTCGGGCGGCCAGATCTGGACGTGACCGACGAGGGCGTTGCCGCGCGCCTTGACGATCGGGGCGCCGGGGCCGCCGCACTTTCGGCAGCGGAAGGCCAGCTGGTCGAGGGGCTTGAAAGGGTCGTGGCGATCGGCGAGGGCCATCGGGTCGAGCAGGGTGAGAAGGCGACAGGCCGGGCAGTGGATGGTCAGCTCGTGGCCGGCGTTGGCGATCTCGGCGACCGTCGGGGCGGGCATCAGAGCTGATAGACCGCCCAGCAGAACTTGAAGAGCCAATAGCCGACGAAGACGAAGACGCCGAGCATGGTGAACGCCCAGACGACCTGGGCCCAGTCCCGATAACGGTAATCCCTCAGGCGCTTCGGCAACGGTGGCGGAAGTTGGAACATAAAAGGCTCCCTCACACGGCCTTCACTATGGTGGCGAGGACGCGGCCGATCGGCAAGAGGGCGTCGGAGCGCTCGGCGGTGATGGTGATCGGGTCGACGGCCGAATCGGTGGCCTTCAGGACGAGGCCCTCGGGACGCATTTGCAGGCGGCGCACGATGGGGGTGCGGTCCAGCAGGAAGACGTAGACGCGGCCGTCGGCGAGCGGCGGTGCGACATCTTCGCACAGGACCAGGTCGCCCTCGCGGCCGATGTCGCTCATGGCGTCGGAGGTCAGGGTCGTCACCCATAGGCGGCGCACGCTCTTCACCGCTCGCGAGACCCATTCGCGCCGAATCCGCATCATCTCCACCGGCTCCTGGGTCGCGTCGGGCTCGAAGGCCAGGAGATCGTAGCGCGGGACGACCAGCCAGTCGGAATCCGACTCGCTCGGGCGCCGCGCCCCTTCGCCGGTGATCAGCCACTCGGCGCTGACGCCCAGCTCGCGGGCGATGGCGAAGGCCCGATCCGCCGCCGGCACGGCGCCCTTCAGGTAGCCGTCCATGGTCGTGGAGGCGAGGCCGACCGCGCGGGCCACCTCGGCGGCGCTGCGGCCCCCCATGGCCTGCCGAAGCCTCACCACAAGCGCCGACTTGAACCCGACAAAAGGTTCGGCCACCCCTTGACTGTTCTGCGAACGGGGTCTTAATCCCCGTTTGCGGGGAACATCCTCCCCGCTCACCTGGAAGACCCGCCCGCCATGCACCCGGAGGACATCAAGGCCGAGATTCGCAAGCGTTTCGGGACGGTCAAGGCGTTCGAGGCCGCGAAGGGCCTGGGCGCCGACTCGGTCCGCGACGTTCTGCGCGGCCGCGCCGCCCGCCGGGCGGCCGAAGCGATCTCTGAAGTCGTCGGCACTCCGCTCACCACGCTCTTCCCGGGGCGATTCCCCAGCGTGGGCGAGGATAATCCCCGGAAACGGGATTCGCACCGTCTAAATCCAGGCCAGGTCTAGACGATGGCGGGGGGGACGGCGGCGGTCCGCCAGATTCTTGAGCTGCCGGTCGATCGGATCGACCAAGCCGACCAACGGCTGACCCCTCTGCATCATCCCACCGTCGCCAAGCTGGCGGCCCTGATGGCCAAGGATGGCCAGAAGACCCCGATCGAGGTCTGTCAACTGCCCGAGCGCGACGACTTCTTCCTGGTGTGCGGGGCGCACCGCCTGGCGGCCGTTCGCATGCTGAAGTGGCCGACGATCGACGGCTTCAAGGTCGGCGCCGACGCCATCGAGCGGCGCACCCGCGAGCTGCACGAGAATTTCAGCCACCGGACCCTCAACGCCCTCGATCAGGCCTCTTCCGTCGTCGAGTTCTGCGAACTGGTCAGGACGACGGCCGTCCGCGACGGCTCCAGGTCGCCGACTTCTCCGCCGAAAACCCTGAAAAATGAAGCCGATGACGAGAGTCTCAACTTGAGACTCCGCTACGGATGGGCCGACGACGTCGCCGAGTTGATCGGCGTCTCGCGGGCCGGCGTCTATCGCGCCCTGGCGCTGCGCCGCAACCTCATCCCGGCCATCGCCGAGGCGGTTCGGCCCGATCCCATCGCCGACAACGCCCAGGCGCTCTACGCCCTCTCGAAGCTCACGGCGGCGCAGCAGCTCAAGATCGCCGCGAACATGGCCGGCGGCATGACCGCCGCCATGGCCATCGACCTGGTCGTCGGCCGCAAGCTGATCGACGGCGCCCAGAAGGCCCACGACGCCTTCGTCGGCTCGTGGGGCCGGATGACCGGCCGCAAGCAGGCCGAGGCCCTCGAAACTCTCTCAAAAATCGCCCGGCAATCGGGCTGGGAACTCACCTTCCGCCGCCTGGGGGCCAAATGAAGACCGGACGCAGCGACTGGGACGCGATCATCCGCG
>DASXIE010000261.1:0-4124 GCA_036498165.1 Caulobacteraceae bacterium | reverse complement strand
AGGTGTGCGCGGCGGCGGGGGTTCCGATCGCCGGCGGCCATTCCATCGACAGCGTCGAGCCGATCTACGGCCTCGTCGCCCTGGGCCTGGTCCATCCCGAGCGGCTGATGCGCAACAGCACCGCCCGGGCCGGCGACTGGCTCATCCTCACCAAGCCCCTGGGCGTCGGGGTGCTGAGCGCGGCCCTGAGGCAGGACCGCCTCGACGAGAGCGGCTATGCGACGCTCATCGCCTCGACCACCCAGCTCAATGTGCTGGGCATGGAGCTGGCCGGAATGGACGGCGTCCACGCCCTCACCGACATCACCGGGTTCGGCCTCATGGGTCATACCCTGGAGGTCTGTCGCGCGGCCGGGCTGGGGGCGGAGCTCACCGCCGCGCCGCCGATGCTGGCCGGGGTCGAGGCCCTGGTCCGCGATGGGATGAAGACCGGCGCCTCGTCACGCAACTGGGAAAGCTGCCGCGCGGCGGTCGACTTGCCGGCCGATTTTCCGACCTGGCGGCGCGACATCCTCACCGATCCCCAGACCAGCGGCGGCCTCTTGATCGCCGTCGATCCGGCCCGCTCGGCCGCCGTCCTGGAGTTGGCCAAAAACGCCGGGTTTGGAACAAGCGTGGTCGTTGGGCGTCTTGTCGAAGGCGCCGCGCGGTTGCGGGTCCTCGCCACGCCTATTGACGCCATGGGCGGGCCAGATTAGCGAGGTTCCAACTTGACAATTCCTAGCGGCATACAATGAATTTCCTGCATCTGATCCATCCGCTGTATTCCCTGTCGGGTTTGGTGGTCGGCCTGCTGGTCGGTTTCACGGGGGTGGGCGGCGGCTCGCTGATGACGCCGCTCCTGGTGCTGGTCTTCCATATCCACCCGGCCACCGCGGTCGGCACCGACCTTCTCTACGCCGGCGCCACCAAAAGCGTCGGCACCGTGGTCCACGGGGCCAGCGGGACGATCGAATGGGGCATCGTCGCGCGCCTGGCGGCCGGCAGCGTGCCGGCCTCGGCGATCACCCTGCTGATGTTCTCCCACTTCCACGCCAAGATGGAAGCCGGCCACGGGGTGATCACCTCGGTCCTCGGCGCGGCCCTGATTCTCACCGCCATCGCCATCCTCTTTCGACGCCTGATCATGAAGTTCTTCGCCGAGAAGGTGGGCGATATCGAGCCCGGGCGGCGGACGTGGCTCACCGTCCTCCTGGGCGCGATCCTGGGGGTGCTGGTCTCTGTCTCCTCGGTGGGGGCGGGGGCGATCGGGGTCACTGTCCTTCTGGTCCTCTACCCGAAGCTGCCGGCCGCCAAACTGGTCGGCTCGGACATCGCCCACGCCGTTCCCCTGACCCTGCTGGGCGGATTCGGCCACTGGCTGATGGGCTCTGTGGACTTTTCCCTGCTCATCTCCCTGATGGTCGGCTCGGTGCCGGGGATCATTGTCGGCAGCCTCCTGGCCTCGCGCGCCCCGGACTCGGTCCTGCGGCCCATCCTGGCCTCGACCCTCGCCCTGGTGGGCGGCCGGCTGTTCTTCTAGGGCGCCTTTCATTGACGCCCGCCCGGGAACCGCTATCCCGGCCACATCGAGGGGGCGTCGATGACCGAGGAGGCGCAGGCGCAAGTCGAAGGCGAGGCTTCCCCCGCCAACGCGGAGGAGGCGATGCATATCCACCGGCCAAAGCCGCTCCACGGCGTGCGCGAGATCCTCACAGAAATCGCGGTGGTGGTGATCGGCATCGCCGTCGCGCTCGGCGGCGAACAGGCCCTCGAGGCTTTACACTGGAGGCATCAGACAGAGGCCAGCGAGACGGCTCTCAAGGTGGCCTACGTCCGGGAGGTGAACAATATGGCCTTGCGGAAGGCGCAGGGCGCGTGCGTGGCGGCCCGCCTCGTCGCCCTTTCGGCGATCCTTGAACAGGCTTCAGCAAACGGCCGCCTGCCGCCGATCGGCGATTTCGGACGCCCGCCGTCAACGCCGTGGACCATCGGCGCCTGGGATTCCGTGGTGGCCAGCCAGACCGTCTCCCATCTGCCGCGGCAGAAGATGCTCGCCTACACCGCGATCGCCCAGGAGACGGCCTATCTGAGTGGTCTCGGCGACAGCCAGGAAGACGAATGGACGACGCTGCAGAGCATGGCCGGCCCCGCACGGCGCCTGAGCGACGTCGAAGCCGAAAATCTGCGCGTCACCCTGGCCAAGGCGGTCAACGCCAACCGACACATGGAGACCTCGATCGAACACCTGAGTGGCAACGTGAGGGCGACCGAGTTGGTGGCGGAGGCGGATTTCGAGGCCGCCGCCAGGAAGGCCGCGATCGCCAAGGCGAAGGCCCCGATCTGTCAGCCGATGGCGGCGGCGGTGGCGGCCGGGCCGGGTTGAGGATCGCGTCGCTGGCGGGTCGCCTGGGCTGAACGCCGCGCCCGATGGGGCTCCAGGCGCGTGCGCCGGCCTGGAGCCCCCGCGCTATGCGCGGTCCGCGTTGCCCTCGACGGAAGGAGCGCGCGTGAGCAGGGCGAAGCGGGCCGACAGCGCCGCCGCCGCCACCGCCAGCCCCACCGCCAGGCCGATCCACACCCCCAGCCCCTTCAGGCCGAAGGTGTAGGCCAGCAGGAGGCAGGTTGGCGCCCCGGCCAGCCAGTAGGAGCCGGCGGCGATCCACATCGGGGCGCGGGCGTCCTTGAGGCCGCGCAGGGACTGGTTGGCCACCACCTGCAGGGCGTCGAAGACCTGGAAGGCGGCCGCGACCTTGAGGAAGAGGGCGCTCATGGCGATGACCTCGAGGTCCTGGACCGCCCGGCCGCCGACATAGAGCCCGGCGATGGGCGCCCCGAAGAGGGCCATGGCCGCCCCGCACAGGACGATGAAGCCCACCCCCATGGCCATGGCCGTGAGGCCCGAGCGGCGCACGCCGTGGGCGTCGCCGGCCCCCGCCGCCAGCCCGACCCGCACGGTCGCCGCCATGCCCAGGCCGAGGGGGACCATGAAGGTGATCGACGCCACGTTCAGCGCGATCTGGTGGGCCGCCAGGGAGACGACCCCGAACGAGCCCATGACGAGGGTCATGACGTTGAACAGCATGGCCTCGAAGATCATCGTCATGCCGATCGGCAGGCCGAGGCGATAGACCTCGGCCAGCTTGTCGAGGGCCGGGGCGGCGAAGTCGGCGAACACCCGATAGGGGCGCAGATCCCTGTTCGCCAGGACCACGGCGGTCATGGCGACGAAGCCGAAGGCGCTCGAGGCGGCCGTGGCCATGCCCGAGCCGACGATGCCGAGCCGGGGGGCGCCGAAGTGGCCGAAGATCAGGGTGTAACCACCCAGGGCGTTGAAGCCGATGGTCGCCGCCATCACCCACATGGCCGGGCCGGGCTTGCCGAGCGCGGTGGTGAAGCTGCGCAACACCAAGTAGCCCATGGTGAAGGGAAGCCCCAGCGCCACGAAGGAGACGAAGCGGCCCGCGTTCTCAGCCAGGACCGGATCCTGATGAGCGGCGATGAGAATGGCCTTGGCCTGCCAGAGGACGAGCACCATCGGCGCGGCGGCGATCCATACCGCCCACAGGCCCATGCGCACAATGGCGCGCACGCTGGCGCGGTCGGCCGGGTCGAGGCCGAGGATCTGGGCGATCATCGGAGCCACGGCGAAGGCCGGGCCGGCCCCGATCAGCCAGGCGGCGAAATAGACCGTGTTGCCGACCGCGGCGGCGGCCAGGGCGGCGCGGCTGAACCGGCCGAGCAGGATGACGTCGGTGGTCATCACCGCCATCTGGGCCAGCTGGGTGAGGATGAGCGGCCCGGCGAGGACCGCCAGGGCGCGCGCCTCCGCCAGCACCGGCGCATGGCGATGCGCCCGGCGGCCGGTGCAGATCAGGGGCTCTTCGATCAACTCGGTCACGTCAGGTGAACCTTCGGGTCGAAATCCGAACCACGAAGGGCGCCTGGAGGGGGCGTGAGGTGGGAATAAAAAACCCCTCCGGAGCGCCATCGAGGCTCGGGAGGGGTGAAAGCGGCAGGCTTCCCGAAAATAAGGAATCCCTAGGCGGTTGTCTCCTCGCGAGCGGCAGGGCCGACGCCGCAGAGCGTCGGCATGCGCCGATTATCAGGTGCGGAACGGATCATCCGATTGTTCGCTCGCGTGG
>DASXIE010000260.1:0-10030 GCA_036498165.1 Caulobacteraceae bacterium | reverse complement strand
CGTGAGCCGCGCCATCCTCGCCGCCCATGTCTCGCCCACGGAAGGCGTGGGGGTCATGAAAGGCGAGATGCTCGACCCGCCGATCGCCATTCTCACCGCCCGCCGCAGCGGCTGACGGCTCGCCGGCCGCCTAATCCACGATCGCGCTGTAGACGATGTTCCTCAGCTGGCCACGGAAGTTGAACGTGCCCGAGGGCATCAGCTGGGTCATGAACACCACGCAGAGGTCTTCCTTCGGGTCGATCCAGAAGATAGTCGAGGCCGCCCCGCCCCAGTAGTAGTCGCCTTCGCCGAGGGCTCCGTTTTTCACGCCATCCAGCGTGGTGGCGAAGCCGAGGCCGAAGCCGACACCTTCGTTGGCCGTCTCCGAGAAGCCGCCGATGGCCATTTCGGTGAGGTCCTTACCGTCCTTGAGGTGGTTGCGGCGCATCAGATCGATGGTGCGGGGGCCGAGGATCCGCGCCCCTTCCAGCTCGCCGCCCCGGCGCAGCATCTCGCAGAAGCGCAGATAGTCCTCCGTGGTCCCGGTGAGGCCGCCGCCGCCGGAGAAGAAACTCGGTTCGGTGAGATAGTCGCTGCGGGCCGGATCATCGAGAAGCTGGAGGGATTTGTCCTCGGCGCGGCGATAGTTGGCGGTGAGGCGCTCCTTCTTGTCATCCGCGACGAAGAAGGCGGTGTCCTTCATGCCCAGCGGGCCGAAGATCACCTCCTTGAGGTACTTGTCGAAGCGCATGCCGCTGATCTTCTCGACCAGGGCCCCGCAGACATCGGTGGAGAGGGAATACATCCACCGCTCGCCCGGCTGGTAGAGCAGCGGTACGCCGGCCAGCTTGTCCATGAATTCCATCAGGGTCTCGCCGCGGCCGCGGCGCACGCCCCGTTCGCGATAGATCTCGTCCACCGCCAGGCCCATGTCCGGGGCGCCCAGATCAACAAGGGCCGCGCCATAGGTCAGGCCGCCGGTGTGGCAGAGCATGTCGCGCATGGAAAGCCGGCGGACGGGATCCTCGGTGATCATTTCCGCGCCGCGGCCGCTCTTCCACACCCGCTGGTTCTTCCAGGCCGGGAAGAAGCGGCTGACCGGATCGTTGAGCTGGAAATGGCCGCGCTCGTAGAGGCTCATCAAAGCCACCGAGGTGATCGGCTTGGTCATCGAATAGATGCGGAAGATGGCGTCGTCGGCCATCGCCCTGCCGCGCTCCCGGTCCATGGCCCCAAGGGAGCGGAAATAGGCCAGGTGGCCATGGCGGGCGACGGCGACCTGGCAGCCGGCGATCTTCCCTGGCTGGATATAGTTCCTTTCCAGGTGCTCGGTGATCCGCTCCAGCCGGGCGGTGGAAAGACCGGTCTTCTTGGGGGCCAGTTCCATGGGGCGCTTCCTCTCTCTTGATGGTCAGGCGAACCTACTTCGCCGCCGCGGGCGCTGCCGCACCCGGCGTCGCGATGTCCCACACCGCCTTCCAGCTTCCGTCGGGCTGGGGCTTGTAGACGGTGACGAAGGTCCCGGCGGCCTTGCTCTGAGCCTTGGTGGCCGAATCGGTGGACGTGAGAGCGTAGGTCCCTTTCGAGGCGGCCAGATCGCCCGAGGCGGCCACGTCGACCTTATCGCTGCTGAAGGAGAGGGAGAAGGCCGGGTCATCGATGGACTTCTGGACCGCCGCACGGATCGCCTCGATACCGCCAACCGGCGCCTCGCCACTCTCCATGAGCACGGCGTCAGGGGCATAGTGGGCGACGACCTTGCCGGCGTCGCCGCTCTTCCAGTCGGCGTTCCACCGCACCTCATCGGCGCGGATCGCATCGACCGCCCGGGCGGCGTTGAACTTCGGCTTGTCGGCCTTCGGCGCGCAGGCGGCGAGGGCGGCGAGGCCGGCCAGCAGGATCAGAACTCTCATGGTCGGCCTTTCGCGGTGGGGGCGAACCTTACGCCGCCCGGGCGAGGGGGCGTCAAGCGGCGTCGCCGACGGCGCCTCGAAATCAGGCGCCGGCGCACTGAAATCGCGCGCCGCGCCGGTCTTCTCACGGCCTGTTGATAGCTCCGCGCCAGAGCCGATTCGACAAGCCGCCGCCGCTCGCGTAAGGGCGCGTTTTTGGAACGTCTGTTGCGTCAGCAGCAGGCGCATTGCCTGTCGAGAGAATTTTTTGCCGCGAAACCCGCCAGCGCAAGGACTTTATGACCCAAAGCACGAACACGATTCGTGCGGCGTCGGATTCGTCGCCAACATCAAGGGCAGAAAGTCGCACGAGGTGGTCACCGCCGGCCTCGAGATCCTGGTCAACCTGGATCATCGCGGAGCCGTGGGGGCCGATCCATTGGTCGGCGACGGGGCTGGTTGTCTGATCCAGATTCCCGACCCCCTGATCCGCCAGTGGGCGACCGATAACCACCTCGACCTGCCCTCGCGCGGCAACTACGCGGTGGCCATGTGCTTCCTGCCTCGCGACGAGGAGGCCCGGGAACTGGCCATCGGCCAATTCGAGCATTTCATCCGCATCGAGGGCCAGAGGCTGATCGGCTGGCGCGACGTGCCGGTGAATCCCGCCGGCCTGGGCGAGGCTGTGTTGGCGCGGGCCCCGGTGATCCGCCAAGCGATTGTCGCCCGCGGCGCCTCGACGCCCGACCAGGACGCATTCGAGCGCAAGATCCTGGCCGTCCGCAAGCAGACCCAGAACCCCCTGGGCCGGCTGGCCGAGCGATACGGCGCCCCGGCGTTGGCCAGCTTCTACATGCCCTCCTTTTCCAGCCGCACGGTGGTCTACAAGGGACTGCTGCTGGCCCATCAGGTGGGAGGTTTCTACGAGGACCTCGGCAATCCCCTGACCGAGTCGGCCGTCGCCCTCGTCCACCAGCGGTTCTCCACCAATACTTTCCCGTCGTGGAAGCTCGCCCACCCCTACCGGTTCATCGCCCACAACGGTGAGATCAACACCGTACGCGGCAACGCCAACTGGATGAATGCCCGTCGCCGAACCCTGGAGTCGGAACTGCTGGGGCCGGACCTCGACAAGATGTGGCCCCTGCTCAAGCCGGACGATTCCGACACAGCCAAGCTCGACAACGCTCTCGAACTGCTCCTGGCCGGCGGCTACCCCCTGGCCCACGCGGTGATGATGCTGATCCCCGAGGCCTGGGCCGGAAACGCCTCGATGTCGCCCGAACGGCGGGCCTTCTACGAATACCACGCCGCCCTCATGGAGCCGTGGGACGGGCCGGCGGCGATCGCCTTCACCGACGGACGCAAGGTCGGGGCGACGCTCGACCGCAACGGCCTTCGCCCGGCGCGGTTCGTGATCACCGACCAGGACCACGTGATCATGGCCTCCGAAGTCGGCGTCCTCACCGTCCCCGAGGAGCGGATCGTCCGCAAATGGCGCCTGCAGCCGGGCAAGATGCTGCTCATCGACATGGACGAGGGGCGGATCATCGAGGACGACGAACTCAAGGACACGCTCGCCCGCGCCAAGCCCTACGCCGAGTGGCTGCGCCAGACCCAGTTCAAGCTCGAGGACCTTCCCGAACCGCCCCACTGGGAGCCTGCGGCGCCCAATGGCGGGGCCGCGCTCATCGATCGCCAGCAGGCCTTCGGCTACACTCAGGAGGACCTGTCGTTTTTCCTGGGGCCCATGGGCGAGGGCGGCGAGGATCCGGTCGGCTCGATGGGCACCGATACGCCGCTCGCCGTGCTCTCCGATCGGCCCAGGCTGCTCTACGACTACTTCAAGCAGAACTTCGCCCAGGTCACCAATCCGCCGATCGATTCGATCCGCGAGGAACTGGTGATGAGCCTGGTGTCGATGATCGGGCCCAGGCCCAACCTGCTGGGCCGCCAGGCCGGAACCCACAAGCGCCTGGAGGTGGCCCAGCCGGTCCTCACCAACGCCGACCTGGAGAAGATCCGCGCGATCGCTGACCTGCTCGACGGGGCCTTCCGGACCGCCACGCTCGACATCACCTGGCCGGCGGCCGAGGGCGAGGCCGGCCTCGAGCGGGCCCTCGACCGTCTGGGCGCCGAGGCCACCGACAAGGTCCTGGCCGACAACAACATCCTCATCCTCTCGGACCGGGCGGTGTCGGCGGAGCGGATCGCCATTCCCGCCGCCCTGGCCGTCTCGGCCGTACACCACCGGCTCATCCGCCAGGGCCTGCGCATGCAGACGGGGCTAGTCGTCGAGACCGGCGAGGCGCGCGAGGTCCATCACTTCTGCGTCCTGGCCGGCTACGGCGCCGAGGGGATCAATCCCTATCTCGCCTTCGAGACCCTGGATAATCTCCACGCCGGCGATCCGGCCCGGCAGGCCAAGGCGAGCGCCAACTACCTCAAGGCGATCAGCAAGGGCATCCTCAAGGTGATGTCCAAGATGGGCATTTCCACCTACCAATCGTACTGCGGGGCGCAAATCTTCGACGCCGTCGGACTGGCGAGCGATTTCGTCGAGCGCTACTTCACCGGCACGACCAGCTTTATCGAAGGCGCGGGGCTGGCCCAGATCGCCGCCGAGGCCGTCCGCCGCCATGCCGACGCCTTCGGCGACGCGCCCCTCTATCGCGCCATGCTTGATCCCGGTGGCGTCTACGCCTTCCGACTGCGCGGCGAGACCCACGCCTGGACACCGGAGTCGGTGGCGAGCCTGCAGCACGCGGTGCGTGGAAACTTGCCGGAGGAATACGCCGCCTTCTCGCGGGCGATCGACGCCGAGAGCGCGGCGCGCTTCACCTTGCGCGCCTTGATGCGGCTGAGATGGGCCGATGAGCCGATCCCCCTCGACGAGGTCGAGCCGGCCAGCGAGATCGTCAAGCGCTTCTCCACGGGGGCGATGAGTTTCGGTTCGATCAGTCGCGAAGCCCACACCACGCTGGCCATCGCCATGAACCGCATCGGCGGGCGCTCCAACACCGGCGAGGGAGGCGAGGAATCCGACCGCTACGCCCCGCTTGCCAACGGCGATTCCATGCGCTCGGCGATCAAGCAGGTGGCGTCCGGCCGTTTCGGCGTGACCGCCGAGTACTTGGTCAACGCCGACGACATCCAGATCAAAATGGCCCAAGGCGCCAAGCCCGGCGAAGGCGGTCAATTGCCCGGCCACAAGGTCGACAAGGCGATCGCCGCTGTGCGCCACTCGACGCCCGGCGTCGGCCTGATCTCGCCCCCGCCGCACCACGACATCTATTCGATCGAGGACCTCAAGCAGCTCATCCACGATCTGAAGAACGTCAATCCGGCCGCCCGCATCTCGGTCAAGCTGGTGGCCGAGATCGGTGTGGGGACGGTCGCCGCCGGGGTCGCCAAGTGCCGCGCCGACCATCTGACCATTTCCGGCTATGAGGGCGGGACGGGGGCCAGCCCGCTGACTTCGCTCACCCACGCAGGCTCGCCGTGGGAAATCGGCCTCGCCGAGACCCAGCAGACCCTGCTGCTCAACGGCCTTCGCGACCGCATAGCCGTCCAGGCCGATGGCGGATTGCGCAACGGCCGCGATGTCGCCGTCGCCGCCCTGCTCGGCGCGGACGAATTCGGATTCGCCACCGCGCCGCTCATCGCCGCCGGCTGCATCATGATGCGCAAATGCCACCTCAACACCTGTCCGGTGGGGGTTGCGACCCAGGACCCGGTCCTGCGCGCCCGGTTCACCGGCCAGCCCGAACACGTGGTCAACTACTTCTTCTTCGTCGCCGAGGAGCTGCGGGCCATCATGGCCGCTCTAGGCTTCCGCACCGTTCGGGAGATGATCGGCCGGGTCGATCGCCTCGATATGAAGGGCGCGATCGAGCACTGGAAGGCGCGGCACGTCGACCTTTCCCGCGTGCTCTACGCCGCGCCGCCTTCCGGCGGCACCGACCTGTGGAACAGCGCCCGCCAGGATCACGGCCTCGAAAAGGCCCTCGACCACCAGATCATCGCCGCCGCCGGGCCGGCGCTGTCAGGCGGCGCGCCGGTGCGCATCACCTTGCCGATCCGCAACTCGAACCGGGCCGTCGGGGCCATGCTCTCCGGCGAGATCGCCCGCCGCCATGGCCACGCCGGCCTTAACCCCGACACCGTGGTGGCCGCCTTCGAGGGAACCGCCGGCCAGAGCTTCGCGGCCTTCCTGGCCCGGGGGATCACCCTTGAGCTGACCGGCGACGCCAACGACTATGTCGGCAAGGGGCTTTCCGGCGGGCGGGTGGTGGTCAAGGCCCCGCCTCAGGCCCTGCGCGAACCGACCGCCAACATCATCGTCGGCAACACCGTCCTCTATGGGGCGATCGCCGGCGAGGCCTATTTCGAGGGCGTGGCCGGCGAGCGCTTCGCCGTGCGCAACTCCGGCGCGGTGGCGGTGGTCGAGGGTCTCGGCGACCACGGTTGCGAATACATGACCGGCGGTGTGGTCGTGGTGCTGGGCGAGACCGGGCGCAACTTCGCCGCCGGAATGAGCGGCGGCATCGCCTATGTCTTTGATCCGCACAGACGCTTCGCGGGCCTGTGCAATCCGGCCATGGTCGAGCTTTCCGCCGTCGGCCCCACCCGCGGCGAACCGGAAAATCCGCCTCGCCCGGCCGCTCCCAGCGTGTGGGACAGCGGTATGGGCGATCCCTTGACCCACGACGCCGAGCGCCTTCGCATCCTCGTCGAGCGCCATCGCGCCTTCACCGGCAGCGCCCGGGCGGGCGAATTGCTGGCCGACTGGCCCGCCGCCCTGGCCGCCTTTGTCAAGGTGACGCCCAAAGACTATCGCCGCGCCCTCGAGGAGTTGGCCGCCGAGCGCGCCGCCGCCTCGCTGCAAGCCGCCGAGTAGACCGATGGGCAAGGCGACCGGATTCCTCGAGATCGAACGGCGCGATCGTCCGTATGAGGACCGTCATGCCCGGGTGAAGTCTTGGCGCGAGTTCGTCCGTCCCCTGCCGCTGGCCGAGGTCGGACGTCAGGCGGGGCGGTGCATGAACTGCGGCATCCCCTTCTGCCACACCGGCTGCCCGGTGAATAATCTGATCCCGGACTGGAACGATCTCGTCTGGCGCGACGACTGGCGCGCGGCGCTCGAGACCTTGCACTCGACCAACAATTTCCCCGAGTTCACCGGCCGGGTCTGCCCGGCCCCATGCGAGGCGGCCTGCACCCTCAACATCGACGACAACCCTGTGACCATCAAGACCATCGAGTGCCAGATCGTCGATCGCGGCTGGGAGGATGGCTGGATCGTCCCGGCTCCCGCCGCCGCGCTGACCGACCGGCGCGTGGCCGTTGTCGGCTCGGGACCGGCGGGCCTGGCCTGCGCCCAGCAGCTCGCCCGGGCCGGCCACGCCGTCACCGTCTTCGAGAAGAGCGACCGGATCGGCGGCCTGCTGCGCTATGGCATACCCGACTTCAAGATGGAGAAGGCCCCGATCGACCGCCGCGTGGCCCAGATGGAGGGCGAGGGCGTGACCTTCCGGCCTGGCGTCCATGTCGGACTGGACTTGCCGATCGCCGATCTCAGATCCCAGTTCGACGCCGTGGTCCTGGCCGGCGGGGCCGAGGCGCCGCGCGCCCTTCAGCTGCCGCCGCACAGCCTTGCGGGCATCCATTTCGCCATGGATTTCCTCACCCAGCAGAACAAGCGCGGGGCGGGCGACGACGAGGCGACCGCCGCGCCCGCTGGGACGATCAGCGCAGCGGGCAAGCACGTGGTGGTGATCGGCGGCGGCGACACCGGTTCGGACTGCATCGGCACCGCCAACCGCCAGGGCGCGGCCAGCGTCACCCAGCTCGAGATCCTCCCAGAGCCGCCGGCCCGGGAAAACAAGGCCCTGACCTGGCCCAACTGGCCCCTGAAGCTGCGCACCTCTTCCTCCCAGGAGGAGGGCTGCGAGCGCGACTTCGCGGTCGCCACCCGCCGCGCGCTGGGCGCCGACGGCCGTCTCGAAGGCCTCGAATGCGTGCGGCTGGAGTGGGTGGCGGGGCCTGATGGCCGCCTCTCCATGGCTGAGATCGCCGGCAGCGAATTCAACCTGAGGGCCGATCTCGTCCTCCTGGCCATGGGTTTTGTTGGTCCGCTCCGGGAAGGCCTCATCGCCGATGCCGGCGTCGCCCTGGACGGGCGTGGAAACATCGCCGCAGATACGAAGACCTACGCCACCAGCCTGGCGGGCGTGTTCGCGGCCGGCGACATGCGCCGCGGCCAGTCCCTGGTCGTGTGGGCAATCCGTGAAGGCCGCCAGTGCGCGGCGGCGGTAGACGAGTTTCTGATGGGAGCCAGCGAGCTTCCGCGATAGGGTCGCCGCGTTCTTCTCCGGAGCGCGGCTCCGACTATCTCAAAAAGACATGACGGTCAGCGTCTTCGACCTCTTCAAGCCCGGCATTGGACCCTCCAGCTCCCACACCATGGGGCCGATGGTGGCGGCCGGTCGCTTCGTGCGCCGCCTGGCCGGGAGCGGGGAGATGGAGCGGACGGCGCGCGTGGAGGTCTCGCTCTACGGATCCCTGGCGCTCACCGGACGCGGCCACGCCACCGACCGGGCGGTGATCCTCGGCCTGGCCGGATTCGCGCCGGTCAGCCTCGATCCCGACGCCGGCGAGGCAGCCCTCACCGCCATCCGCGCCGAGCAGTCGGTCCGCCTCGGCGGCGACGGACCGGCGATCGCCTTCGACGAGGGCCGCGACATCCTGTGGATGGGCGCCGAGCGCCGTCCGCAACATCCCAACGCCCTTGCCTTCACCGCCTATGACGCGGCGGGACTGAAAATCAGTGAACGCACCTATTTCTCCGTGGGCGGAGGGTTCGTCCGCGACGAGGACGAGATGGCGCGCAATGCGCCGGACGGCGTCGGGCCCGCCGTGCCCTACCCTTTCGACTCCGGGGCCGAACTTCTCGCCCTGGCCGCCGGCGAGGGCCTTTCCATCGCCGAGTTGATGTTCGCCAACGAGTGCGCCCGCGCCACCGCCGACGAGGTCAACTCGCGCCTCGACGCCCTCGGCGAGGCCATGGAGGCGTGCATCGAGCGAGGCCTGCGTCAGGAGGGCGACTTGCCCGGCGGCCTTGCCGTCAAGCGCCGGGCCCACAGGCTGCGCGCCACAATCCTCGCCCGCATGGAACGCCAGATCGCCGACCCCCTGGCGGCCATGGACTTCGTCAACCTCTGGGCCCTGGCGGTGAACGAGGAGAACGCCGCCGGCGGGCGGGTCGTCACCGCTCCGACCAACGGCGCGGCCGGGATCATTCCCGCGGTGCTGCGCTATCATCAGCGTTTCCATGCCGGCACGCCGGAGAGCCGGCGCGTCTTCCTGCTCACCGCCGGGGCCATCGGAGCCCTCTACAAGAAGAACGCCTCGATCAGCGGGGCCGAGGTCGGGTGTCAGGGAGAGGTGGGCGTCGCCTGCTCCATGGCCGCCGCCGGCCTCGCCGCGGCGCTCGGCGGGACCAACGCCCAGATCGAGAACGCCGCCGAGATCGGCATGGAGCACAACCTCGGCCTGACTTGCGATCCGATCGGCGGCCTTGTGCAGATTCCATGCATCGAGCGCAACGCCATGGGGGCGATCAAGGCCATCGACGCCGCGCGCCTGGCCATGCTCGGCGACGGCCAGCACTCGGTCAGCCTCGACAAGGTCATCGCCACCATGAAACGCACCGGCGCCGACATGAGCGAGATCTACAAGGAGACGTCCTTGGGCGGCCTGGCGGTCAATGTGGTGGAGTGCTGAGGCGCCGACCGGGCCTCGCCCGTCCCCTCCCCAGATCGCGCAGAATCTCATGCGCCGCGTTGTGGCCGGGTGCGCCGGTGACGCCGCCGCCGGGGTGAGTTCCCGAGCCGCACATGTAGAGTCCCGGCACTGGGGAGCGGTAGTCGCCATGCCCCAGCGCCGGGCGGGCGGCCCACAATTGGTCGAGGCTGAGGGCGCCGTGGAAGATATCGCCGCCGGTCAGCGCCAGCTTCCGCTCCAGATCGAGCGGCGAGAGGATCATCCGGCCGAGCACCGCGCCTTTGAAGTTGGGAGCGAGCGCGGTCACCGTCTCGATGATCAGGTCGGCGGCCGCCTCGCGATGATCGTCCCAGCTGGAGCCGTCCGGCAGC
>DASXIE010000259.1:0-6457 GCA_036498165.1 Caulobacteraceae bacterium | reverse complement strand
TCACCCAGCAGGCCGAACTTGCCGATGGCGGTGTCCCAGGTGTCGCTGATCAGCACCGAGCCTTCCGGCGTCCACTGCTTGGAGCGGTCGCCGTAGTTCTCCTTGAAGCTGCCGGTGACCAACAACCCGTTCTGATCGAACGGAACCCGCGTGCGCAGGTCGATGGTGCCGGCGATGCCGCCCTCGACCATGTCGGCGGTCTGGTTCTTGTAGGCGTCGATGCGTGAGAGGAGTTCGGGCGAGACGTCGTTGAAGTTCAGCCCGCGTCCGGAATCCGCCGAGAAACTGTCGCGGCCGTTCAATTCCGTGCGGACCTGCGGCAGCCCGCGGATGAGCACGTTGACCGGCTCGCCTGACGGGTGGGTGCTGTCATCTGACGACTGCAGGCGTCCGACGGTGATGCCCACGACCCGCTGAAGGGCTTCGGACGCCGATTTGTCCGGGAAGGCGCCGATGTCGGTGGCGCTCACCGAATCGACCACCGTTTCGGCGTGCTTCTTGACCTGCTGCGAGGTTTCAAGCGCCCGCCGCACGCCGGTGACCACGACCTCGCTGACCGAGGTGTTCGTCGCCACCTGGTCGTTCGAGCTCGCGCTCTGGGCGAACGCCGGGCTCCCCAGCATCGCCGTGGTGAGGGCGAAAGCCGAAACGCCCGCGCACAGGCTGTTTCCGCGCACCGTGATCCTGCCCTTCATGAGCCTCCCCAAGAATAACCGCCGAGCGACGGCCCAAAGTTGTTTCTGACGCGCAATTCACGCCTTATTCGCGCAAATTTGCGCCACTTCCCGGAAAATGCAAGGGGAAGTCGCAAATTTTTTTATCCAATTATTTCAGGCATATGTGGTCATAGAACCCCTTTATTAGCGATGGGAGTTGCGGGAAACTTCGCGAAAATGGCGCGAGGCAATTGCCATTATCGCCGGGTTGTGCAAAATTTTGCGTAACGCTCGCCGAGAGGAGCTTCACCACGGATGATGTCGGGCGGGGGCTCTCCGGCGCGGGGACGAGGAGGCTATGTCTCGCAAGCGCCGTTCCCTGGACGGTCGGGTATTGTAAGCGAAACCACGGCGGCCAATACAAAGGCCCCGGCGGCCAGCAGGAAGGCGAATCCAGGCCGGTCGCCGAACACCACCGCGACGATCCATCCCAGCAGAAAGGAGCCGGCAAGTTGCGGCAGGACGATGAAGATGTTCTGGATTCCCATGTACAGACCCATGCGGGCGGGGCCCGATGAGGTCGCCACCATCGCGTACGGGATCGACAGGATCGACGCCCACGCGCACCCGATGCCGACCGATGGCGCCCACAGCCATCGCGGATCGTGGATGAACCCAAAACCGACCAGGCCCGCGGCGCCCAGGCCCAGACACACGGCGTGCGTCTCCCGGCGCCCTATCCTCGCCGCGAGTCGCGGCAGGAGCGGCGCGGCGAGCACGGCGACCCCGTTGTACAGCGCGAACATCACGCCCACCCAATCGGCGACCGCGTTGTAGCCATGACTGGAAACCTTGCCGGCCACACCGCTGTTCGCCGCCACGGCCGGCGCCGCGTAGACCCACAAGACAAACAGGCCGAACCAGGCGAAGAACTGAACCAGGCCCAGTCGGCGCATGGCCTTGGGCAGCCTCACCAGCTCGTCGAAGATGTCGAGCAGCCGGACCGCGCGCCTCGGATGGGCTGGGTCGGGCGGCGCCTCGCGCGTCGTGAAGACCGTGGCGGCGACACCGGCCAGCAGGCCGACAGCGCCGATGTCCAGCGCCAGGCGAACGGTGGCCGGCAATCCGCCCGCGGCCGTGTCCAGCCGCCCGCCCAGGAGCGACAACAGCCACGGCAGCGCCGACGCGAACACCGCGCCGGCCCCGATCACGGCGCCCTGGATCGCGAATGCGGCTGTCCGGCGATGTTCGGCGACATTGTCGGCGACGAGGGCCCGGAACGGCTCCGAGGCGAGATTGAGCCCGGCGGTCAGGAACCACAGCGCCAGCAAGGCCTCCCAAACCGCGCGCGCCTCCGCCATCACCACCAGGAAAAGGGCGCCCGCGCACCCGCCGGCCAGGATGTACGGGCGGCGACGGCCGAGGCGAGTCCAGGTGCGATCGCTGAGGTGGCCGATGATCGGCTGCACGAGAAGGCCGGTGATCGGACCGGCGATCCACAGGATGGGCAGGCTGGCCACGTCCGCGCCGAGCGTCTGGAATATCCGGCTCGTATTGGCGTTTTGCAGGCTCCAGGCGATCTGCACGCCGAACATCCCCGAGCACATCTTGAGCAGGGCGCCGTACGAGCCCTCGGCGGGCGCCTCGCGGGTCGGGCCGCGCCCAAGGTGCGGGCCGTTCATGGTGGACTAGGTCCGATCGCGCGACCCCCCGACATTTCTCCCAGACATTCCACCCGTTCGGCTCGAGCACAAGGACCGCTGTCGGCGCGATGAAAACGACGCTCGAGGATCTGGCGAGACTGGCCGGCGTGTCGATTTCGACCGTGTCGCGCGCGCTGAACAACCAACCGGCGATCAGCACCCAGACCAAGCAACGCATCTGGGCCCTCGCCCAGAGCCACAACTATCCGATCCGGATCCCGATGCAGGCCCCGGTGGAGGGTTCGGAAAGATCGGTCGCGATCGTCACTCCGCATCTCCAGGGCCGCCCCTTGCCTCTATGGCACCCGTTTCTCCTGGAGCTGATCGCCAACATCGGCGAGGCGGCCCGGGCGCGAGACTGCGACTTCACGGTGAGTCACGTCACGCCGGTGAGCTTCGACGACCTGGTCATCGCCGCCGGCGCCGGCCGGGCGGACGGAGTCATCTTTCTCGGCCAAAGCACACTCCACGAGGCGTTCAACAAGCTCACCGAGACCGGCGCGCGCTTCGTGGTCTGGGGCGCCCAGGTTTCGGGGCAACGCTATCGCACCATCGGGTCCGACAACCTGGCTGGGGGCCGTCGCGCCACCGCTCACCTCTGTCGCCTCGGCCGGCGGCGCATCCTGTTCGTCGGGGGCGTCGACCTCGAATCGCAGCAGCGCCGTCGCGGCTATCTGGAAGCGCTGCGCGAGCACGGGATCCAGCATGACCCTGAACTGGTCGCCGACGTTCATTTCGAGCTGGACGCGGCCGAGGCGGCGGTGACCCGCCTGCTCAACCGCGGGGTCACTTTCGACGGCGTCTTCGCGGCCAGCGACCTGATCGCGCTGGGCGCCATCCGGGCGATCCGCCGCGCCGGCCTGTCGGCGCCCTCCGACGTATCGGTCGTGGGCTATGACGACATCTTGATGAGCCAGCTGAGCGTGCCGGCGCTCTCCACCATCCGCCAGGACAGCCGGCGGGCCGGCTCCCTGCTCGTGTCGAGCATCCTCGACGGCGACAGCGACCTGCAGGGCCTGCTTCCCACAGACCTCATCATTCGCGAATCCTGCGGCGGCTAGCGGCCGCGGGCGAATTCAAGCCGTGACGATCGAGAAGTTCGCCGACTGATCGACGATGTCGGTAATCGTCGATCGCCTTATCGACACGCTTCCGCGGACGTCCTCCCGCACCCACAGCCCGTGCCGGCCCGACACGCCAAGTCCGACGCCGTGGATGTCGAGCCGGTCGAGGCGGGCGCGGCTGAGCGTGCTCGGCGCCGTCTCGGCACCTCGCTTCCTGCTGGCGTCCGGCCCGGTCTTGGCGCCGGGGCCGACGATGCTGAAGCCATCGGAGATGCTGTCCCGAATGTCGATGTCGCTGAGGCTCACCCCGGAGATATCCCGCTGGTCGACGCAGATCTGCACCGCCCCACGCCACGCCCAGACGTGATCGAAGCCGCCACAGCGTTCGAGCTCGCAGTTCCGCGCGATGGTGACGCCGCTGAAGTTGTAGTCGATCCCGTGGGTCGGATCGCTGGTGGGAAAGGTGCTGCTTATCAGTAGGCCGCATCCGGCCGGGATGTCGGAAAACCGGCAGTCCTCGATGCGGTTGTCCGCCCCGCCATAGACGGCGCCGCCGTTGGCCAGATAGGGCAGCTCCGCGGTGCATCGGCGGATGAGGTTGCGGCCCGGCGGCGGAGAGGCCTGGACATGACTATGGTCGAACGCCGCCGGCCAGATGGCGAAACCATCGTCGCCCGTGTTCCGGGTCGTGCAATTGTGGACCATCGAATCCATGGTGTGGGTGCACAGGTTTATGCCGTCGGCCATGGTGTTTCGGAGACGACACCCCTGGATGGTGAGGTTCGAGCACCCGTAAAACCACATGCCGACCTTGGTGTGCTCCACCCAGATGTTGGAAATGGTGCAATCCGCCGCGTGAAAACCGATGACGCCGTCATTCGGCTCGGCGTCGTCGCGGTAATTCAGATTTCCGACGATCGCGAAATCCGCGAGATGAATGTTTCGTCCGCTGAGAGCGAACTTCACGCGCCGGTCCGGCCGGTCATAGAGTTCCGGATCGCCGACGAAGGTCGTGCGCCACATGCCGGCGCCTCGCAGGGTCAGGCCGGATGGAAGAGCGATCTCGCCGGTCAGGCAAAAGGATCCCGAGGGAACAAAGACGCCCATCCCGCGCCCGGCCGCCTCGGCGATGCATCGTCTCAAGGCGGCCGTGTCGTCCGTTTCACCCCGACCGGCGGCGCCGAAGTCGAGAGGCGAAAGGACGTTCGCGGGCGCCGCCGCCGCGGGCGCGACGCTCTCCAGGTCGACAAGGTCGACGATGCAATAGGCCGCCGCGTCGTCGGCCTTTTGCAGGCGAATGACATCGCCCTTGGCCAGGGCGATCCCTGACACGCGGACCTCGTCATAGAAGCGCCGCGGCCGTCCCGCGCTCGGCGTCTGGGTGAACGGATAGGCGCCGTAGAGCCAGGCGTATCTGGACGTGATGGCGACATCCGTGACGAACGCGCCGTTCCTGAACAGCCTGAGACTCGAGCTGATCCCGCCTCCATGAGGGGCGTCAGGCAGACTGTAGCGAATGACCATGGCGTTGGCCGGAGCCTCGGCGACGAACTCCACATGATCCCTGCCCGAGGTCAGCCTAACGCACCTTTGCCTGGAAGATTCGGATTCGACCGAATACGGATCGTACCGGGGCCCCAGGACCGCGCCGTTCGTCGCCATGTCCGACGCCAGATAGGTCCGCCACGGACGGTCCGCCCCGATCGGCCCGGGCCCTGGCGCAGCCCACACCGGCGCCGAGGCGCGCGCGCCTGAGATCAGGCCCGCTGCCGCGCCGAACGCCTGCCTCCGAGTCACGCTCATCCACCGCCCGCCATTGACCCTGTCCTTCGCGCATCTTACCCCCCGACCATGCTGCAAGGCCTCTCCCATTTCGCCCGCGAGGCGCGCGTGTGGCCCTTCGGCGAAGCGCGCAACCTCATGGCCCGTCTCCTGCGCGTGCGCTTGGCCGACGACGGCGAGCGCGACCTCGCCGCCTCGTTGCTCGATGGCGGACGGGCCCACGAGGCCCTGGCCGCCCTGCCGGCCCTGGCCGATCCGGTGGTCTTCGAGACCGGCTATGGGGCCTCGGGCCTGCCGCACATCGGCACCTTCAACGAGGTCGCCCGCACGACCATGGTCCGCAACGCCTTCCGGGCCCTGACCGAGGACGCCATCCCCACCCGGCTGATCTGCTTCGCCGACGACATGGACGCCCTGCGCAAGGTTCCGGACAATGTCCCCAACCGCGAGGCCCTGGCCGCCGATCTCGGCAAGCCGCTGACTTCGGTGCGCGATCCATTCGGCGAGCACGCCAGCTTCGGGGCCCACAACAACGCCCGCATGCGCGCCTTCCTCGACGCCCACGGCTTCGACTACGAGTTCTTCTCCGCGACCGCGTGCTACGCGGCCGGCCGCTTCGATGCGACCCTGCGGCTCATCCTCGAGCGCTTCGACAAGGTCCAGACGGTCATGCTGCCCACCCTTCGCGACGAGCGGCGGGCGACCTATTCGCCGTTCATGCCGATCAGCCCCAGGACCGGCCATGTGCTGCAGGTCCCTACCCTCGAGCGCCACGTCGGGCGCGGGACCATCGTCTTCGCCGACGAGGACGGGACATTGACCGAGGTCCCGGTCACCGGCGGGGCGGTGAAGCTCCAATGGCGGCCGGACTGGGCGAGCCGCTGGGTGGCGCTCGGCGTCGACTACGAGATGAGCGGCAAGGACCTCATCGATTCGGTGAAGGTCTCCTCGCGGATCTGCAGGATCCTCGGCGGGACGCCGCCGGAGGGGTTCAACTACGAGCTCTTCCTCGACGAGCACAACCAGAAGATCTCCAAGTCCAAGGGCAACGGCCTGACCCTCGAGCAATGGCGCCGCTATGGGACGCCGGAGAGCCTGGTCTACTACCTCTTCGGCTCGCCGCGCTCGGCCAAGAAGCTGGCCTTCGAGGTCATTCCGCGGGCCGCCGACGACTATCTCGCCCAGCTCGAAGCCTACCACCGCCCGCCGGTCGCGGGCGGCGAGAACGAGCGGCCGGCCAACCCGCTCGACA
>DASXIE010000258.1:0-1538 GCA_036498165.1 Caulobacteraceae bacterium | reverse complement strand
CGAGGGCAGGGTCCCGGTCCACGCCGAGCGCCCCTGGGTGCGTTCGAGGGAGAAGGCGAGGGCCTGCTGGTAGGCCCGCTCGGCGACGCCGACGCCCTGGACGCCGACCTGCAGGCGGGCGGCGTTCATCATCACGAACATGTTGGCGAGGCCCTGGTTCGGGCCCCCGACCATCTCGGCCTTGGCGCCTTCGTAGAGCATCACGCAAGTCGGCGAGGCGTGGGCTCCCAGCTTGTGCTCGATGCTGGCCGCTCGCAGGGCGTTGGCTTCGCCCAACGCGCCGTCGTCGGCGGTGAGGCGCTTGGGAGCGAGGAAAAGGGTGAGGCCGCGCGAGCCCGGCGGGGCGTCGGGCAGGCGGGCTAGGACGAGATGGACGATGTTGTCGGCGGCGTCGTGGTCGCCCCAGGTGATGAAGATCTTCTGGCCGGTCAGGCGCCAGCCGCCCTCGCCGTCGGGGTCGGCCCGGGTGGTCAGCGCCCCGAGATCGGAGCCCGCCTGGGGCTCGGTGAGGTTCATGGTCCCGGTCCACTCGCCGGAGATCAGGCGCGGTAGGTAGAGAGCCTTCTGGCGGTCGGTGCCGTGCAGGCTCAGCGCCTCGATGGCCGCGAGGGTCAGCATGGGGCAAAGACCGAAAGCCATGTTGGCGGCCTGGATGATTTCGAATACGGCGATCTCGAGGGCCTTGGGCAGGCCCTGGCCGCCGAACTCCGGATCGGCCGAAAGGCCGTTCCAGCCGCCCCGGGCGAACTCGCCGTAGGCCTTCGCAAAGCCCGGCGCGGCCCGCACCTGGCCGTTTTCGAAGCTCGCTCCGGCCTTGTCGCCGGCGGCGTTCAGGGGGGCCAGCACCTTGCTCGCGAACGACCCGGCCGCCTCCAGCACCACCCTCGCCGTTTCCTGGTCCGCGCCCGGGAAGAGCTTGGCGAGGCTGGCAAAATCGGCCCCTTCGTCGAGGGCGAAAAGGAGATCGCGAACCGGCGCTTTATAGGTCATGGCGGGGGTCCCTGCGAGGCGGCTGGGCTATTTAGAGCAAATCGTCTCGAGGTCGACTCCCACTGCCGCCCCTCCCCAAAGGCGCGGCGGTCGATGTATGGTCCAGCCTGGACCCTATGGAGACCCTGCATGGCCGACGCCCGCCGCTACAACGCTGTGGCCATGAGCCTGCACTGGCTGATCGCCATACTGATCCTCGTCAACATCGGCCTGGCCTGGTGGTTCAACGGCATGCCACTCGGCCTCACCCCGGAGATGCACGGGCTTGAGAAGGTGAGGCTCATCGCCATCCACAAGCCGATCGGCATCACCATCCTGCTCCTCTCGCTCGCCCGCCTGGCATGGCGGTTCATTTCGCCGCCGCCGCCCCTACCGGCCAGCGTGGTAGGCTGGGAGCGCGTGGCCGCCAACAGCGTCTATGTTCTGTTCTATGTGGTGATGATCGGAATGCCGCTGACCGGATGGGCCATGGTCAGCGCCAGCAAGACCATCGCGACCTACCCGATCAGCTTCTTCGGCCTCTTCAACTGGCCGGCGATCGGGCCCCT
>DASXIE010000257.1:0-5874 GCA_036498165.1 Caulobacteraceae bacterium | reverse complement strand
GGGGTGCGATGTCGTCCATCACATAGAAGCCGCGGCCATGGGTGGCGATCACCAGGTCGTCGCCGTGGATCGTGATGTCTCGCACCGAGGTCCGCGGCAGGCCGGTCTGCAGCGGCTGCCAGCGGTCGCCGTCGTCGAAGGAGACGAACACCCCGCGCTCGGTGCCGGCGTAGAGCAGGCCGCGGCGGGCCGGATCCTCGCGCACCACATTGACCGAATCGAGGGGGTCGCCGTCCTTCAGGCCGTCCGTGATCGCCGTCCAGCTGCGCCCGCCGTCGCGGGTCCGCCAGATATGGGGGGCGAAGTCGTCGAGCCGGTGACGGTCGACGGCCAGCCACGCCTCGGCCGGATCGAAGCGCGAGGCCTCTACCGTGGCGATCTTCGACCATGGCGAAAGCCCGGCCGGGGTGACGTCGGCCCAGTGGCCGCCGTCGTCCGCCGTCCGCCACACCAGGCCGTCGTCCGTCCCGGCCCAAATCAGTCCCGGCGTCACCGTGGAGGGGGCGATGTCGTAGACCACCCCGCGGCGGGGCCCAGGCGTCGCGGTATCGGCCGCCGTCGGCGCATCGAGCGTTCGCGGCACCGTCAGCGTCGTCCGCGTCAGGTCCGGACTGATCGGCGCCCAGCGCTCGCCGCCGTCGGTGGTCCTGAAGATGCGCTGGTTGGCGAAATAGAGATCCCGCCCGCCGGGGCCGAAGACCAGCGGCAGCGTCCATGCGCCGCGATAGATGTCCGGCAGGGCCAGGGTCGGATCGACGCCGCGGGTCTGGCCCGAGCGCAGGTCGAGCTTTTCGACCCGGCCGCCATAGACGGTGTCGGGATCGTTGGGGTCGGGGGCGATCTCGTCGCTCTCGCCGCCGGCGGTGATCTCGTGGAACTGGGCCATGGTGATGCCGTCGACGGCGCTGTCGGAGCGGCTGGGGACGGCGGCGGCCCCGGAGTCCTGCTGGGCCCCATAGACCCGATAGGGAAAGCGGTTGTCGGTGGCCACGTGATAGAACTGGCCGGTCGGCTGGTTGTACCACGAGCTCCAGCTCTTCCCGCCGTTGAGGGTGATGAGGGTCCCCTGGTCGGTCCCCAGGATGCGGCGGTCGGGATTGGCCGGGTCGATCCACAGGCTGTGGAAGTCGTCGCCGGTCGGATCGCCCTTGAGCGGAATGAAACTCGCCCCGCCGTCGTCCGAGCGCAGCACGATGGTGTCGCACACCCACACCCGGTCGGCGTTCTTGGGATCGACGGCCAGGCCGCCGAAGTACCAGCCGCGCTCCCAGATGCGCTTGTCGCCGCTGACCTTCTTCCAGCTCGCCCCGGCGTCGTCGGAGCGCCAGAGGCCGCCTTGCGCGGCGTCGACGAGGGCGTAGACGCGGCGCGGTTCGGCCGGCGAGATTGCCAGGCCGACGCGGCCCACGGCCGCCGGCAGGCCGTGGCCGACGAGCGCTGTCCAGGTGACCCCGCCGTCGACGGATTTGTAGAGGCCCCCGCCCGGCCCGCTCGAAGGCGGATAGACGTTCCACGGCGGCCGCCGGGTCTGCCACAGGGCGGCGTAGACCACATCCGGAGTGTCCGGCTGGTAGACGAGGTCGATGGCCCCGGTGTCGGCGTCCTTGAAGAGGGTCCGCTTCCACGTCGACCCGCCGTCGGCGGAGCGGAACACCCCGCGCTCTTCGTTGGGGCCATAGGAGTGGCCGAGCGCCGCCACCAGCACCACCTTGGGATCGCGCGGATCGACGAGGATCTTGCCGATCGCCCGGGTGTCGGCCAGCCCGATGGCGCTCCAGCTCGCCCCGCCATCGGTGGATTTGAACATCCCCTCGCCCTGGGCGATGTCCGAGCGCATGTCCGCCTCGCCCGTCCCGACGTAGAGCGTCGCCGGCGCCGAGGGGGCCACGGCGATGGCCCCGATCGAGCCTACCGGAGCCGAATCGAAGATCGCCGCCCACGTCCGCCCGGCGTCGTCGGTCTTCCACACCCCGCCGTTGACCGCCCCGAAGTAGAAGCGGTTGGCGGCGTCGGGCGCGGCGGCTACCGCCAGCACCCGCCCGCCCCTGAACGGCCCGATCGAGCGCCAGTGCAGATCCTGGAACAGGGCCGGATTGACCGGCCCGGCCAACGCCGCCCTCGCCGCCAGCACGGCCGCGCCGGCCAGGAGAATGATCGAGCGTCTGGACATCGACCCCTGGTCCGCCAAACCCCACCCGATGGCAAGTCCTCAGCTTTCTTCTGCCGTCAGTCACGGCGCCGCGGTTCGACCCTGATCGGTTATGGGTGTTATTCCGCCCAGGGTTCCACCGCGCCGGGTAACCGCCATGACCAACCGGACCGCTTCGTGCAGCTGCGGACAGCTTCGCCTCACCTGCGAGGGCGATCCCGTTCGCGTCTCCATTTGCCACTGCCTCGAATGCCAGAAACGCACCGGAGCCGTCTTCGCCGTCCAGGCGCGCTTCCGGGGCGAAAATGTCACCATCGAGGGCCGCGCGGCGCAGTGGACCCGGCTTGGCGACAGCGGCCAGGCGTGCACGTTCAACTTCTGTCCGGAGTGCGCGGCGACGGTATTTTGGCAAGGGCCGCCCGATTTCGTCGCCGTGGCGGTGGGCGCCTTTGCCGACCCCAGCTTTCCGCCGCCCCGCGTCTCCGTCTACGAAGAGCGCCGCCACTCGTGGGCGCTCGCGGCGGGCGAGCTCCCGCTGGAGCACCAGTTCTAGCGGCGCGGTAACATCAAAGGCGGACCGACCCGTGTTGCCCGGGTTACCGCACCTTCTTAGCCCCCGCGCTGCGCCCTCTGGAAAGCGCCGAGCAGTTCCACCTCCCGCGCGTTGGCCGTGATGTGGACTATGATCGTTCGGGTCAGCTCCATCATCGGATGGATGGCAGCGTGTTCAGCGAACCAGAAGACCTCTTCGAGCGGCTCGCCCTCATGCCAGGTCGTCATGACAAAAGACTCGTCGGGGATGTCGCCGAAATCGAAGGCGGCGAGGTTCGCCTCGTCGACGCTGTCGTCCCAACTGCTGCAGGCGCGGCCCCAGGCCATCATGTAGCGACAGCCGCTCCGCACGAGCCATTCACTTACGCGAGCTTGCCAGTCGGGCGTAACGTCCTGCTCAATTACCACCACCGCCTTGAAAGGCTGCGAACCGCGCATCGGCGACGGTGTCTGGCCAGCCGGCAAGTGGTGGTAACTTACGATCTCCATGGCTCGAGCCTAGCAGAACCCCCAAATTCGGGGGACGGGAGCGCCCTTTGCCTGTTCCTGGAACCGGCCGGGACCCCGCCCCGTTGCTCCGCCGCCTGGAATGTCTAAATCCCCACAACGAACGAGATCACCATGAAACTTTCCGGTGGCTGCAATTGTGGCCGGGTCCGCTACGAACTCGACGGCGAGCCCATCCGCGTCGGCATCTGCCACTGCGAGACCTGCCGCAAGGATTCCGGCTCGGCCTTCGCCTACTTCGCGATCTGGCATCGGGCCAACGCGACCCTCACGGGCGAACTGGCCTGCTGGCGAAGCCGGGCCGGCGGCGAGCGCTTCTGTCCGAAGTGCGGCTCGTCGCTGTTCAGCTGGGCCGAGGGCTCGGACGAGATCGAGATCAAGCTCAGCACGCTGGACGACCCGCCCGGCGCGCTGACGCCAGCCTATGAACTGTGGACTTTTCGCCGTGAGCAGTGGCTGGCGCCCCTGAAGGGCGCGGACCAGCACACGCGCGATCGCCCCGACTCCAGCGCCTGACACCGGCGCCCATCCCGCCAGGCTATTTCCGGGCCCAGGGACTCCTGTCACCCTTTCAGCGACAAGGGAGCGCGCCAATGGGGATTCATCGAGCATGGCCGGCCCTCGCCGCGGCGGCCGCGACGCTGCTCGCCGGACTGGCCACGTCGGTCGGCCAGGCGCGGCCGGCCGCCGCGCCGACGCGATACTCGGTCACCGAAACGCTGTTCCTCGTCGTCGAGGGCCAGGTCATGAAGATCGGCCGCGATGGCCCGCGCGCCGTCATCGAGCAGACCCTCCCCGCCAACGCCGGAAGCCCGGCCGGGGTGCGCTCGCGCGCCTACTACGACCTGAAGGCTTCCCTCAGCTACACCCTGGACCTCATCGACCCGGCGACGCCCTGCGCGCCGTCCCGCTTCACCGGCGAGTGGGGCGACCCCTTCGCCATGTCGGCCGATCTCATCGCCCAGATGGCCAAATTCCATCCCCGGGACGCCGGCTCCGCGACCGTCAACGGCCTCGCCGCCGAGGTTTCCGTGGCGACGACGTCCGACGGCGAGGCGAGGTTCTGGGTCGAGCCGAAGACGGGCCTGATCGTCAAATGGGTCATGACGCCACCGCATGGCTCGCCGCGGACCATGATCGAAGTGACATCCCTCAGCCTGACGCCGCCGCCGCCCGCGGCCCTCGCCCTCCCCGCCAAATGCGCCTAGGGCGGATAGGACGCCCCCTCGGTGCTCACGCGTTGAGCCGCGCGCGGCTTTAGTGGACGCCGGCCACCAACCTGGCCTGGTTCGTCCCGCCGCCCGCGGCCGGCATGGACCACGTGTCGCCGACCTTGTGTGACGCCAGCGGACTGCAGAACGGATTTGGCACGCCAGGAGGGGGCGCATCATAGGTGCGGCAGATCCGGCCCTTGTCGATCTTCCAGGCGCCTTTGGTGGCGAACGCCTGTCCCGACCGCTTACCCGACACATCCAGCGTGTGGTCGGCCCGGTAGTGGACATGAACCTCGAGCGCCGCGCCGGTCACCACGACGGTGTTGCCGTAGTATCCGGCCATCACATCGGCGGCGAGCGCCGGCGCCGCGGCCAGCCCAAAGATACCCGCGGCGATCAACATCTTGCGCATGTGCGCCTCCCAATAGGACCTGTGTTCGACCGGCCCTTTCGCGATGGGGCCGGATTGCCGTGATCCTATCACCTTCCGGCGACTTGGTGAGTCCCACGGCCGCGGTTGTTTCTGCCGCCTGACGCCTCACCGCTCGGGCGCGCGGCCACGGATGCGGTCGAAGCCGGCCTTGATGCCGGCGAAGCGGGCCTCGATGAAGGGCTCGAACTCGTTGTCGGTGAAGATGTACGGCCAATCCTCCTCGATCCCCTCGCGGACCAGGTCGCCGACGTAAAGCGGATCGATGCCGCCGGCGACGCGCTCGCGCACCATGCTCCGGGCCGCCTCCATCGCCGGGTCCGCCGGCGCGGGCCTGGTGGGGCCGCCCAACTCGAACCGCTTGGGCAGATTCCGGTCCGCTTCCATGATCTGTGTGCGGATGAAGCCCGGACAGAGCACGGAAACCCCGATGCCGCGCGGCGCCAAGTCCGCCCGCAGGCCTTCCGAGAAGGCCACCACCCCATACTTGGTCACGTTGTAGGCGATGCTGCTGCCGGAGATCAGGCCGGCGATGGAGGCGGTGTTGACGATGTGGCCGCCCTGGCCGTGGCGCTCGATCAGGGGACCGAAGATCTCCACGCCCCAGATCACCGCCATCAGGTTGACCCCGATCGTCCAGTTCCATCCCGCGTCGGTCCAGGCTCCGTAGGGCCCCGCCCCGGTGACGCCGGCATTGTTGTGGAGAATGTGGACCTCGCCATAGCGGGCCAGCGTCGCGTCGGCCGCCGCCTGCAATTCGGCCTTGAGGGAGACATCGGCCACCACGGCCTCGACGTCGGCGTTGGTGCGCTTCAGCTCGGCCACGGCCTTCTCGAGCGCGCCCTCCTCGATGTCGCACATCATCACCTTGACGCCGGCCTGCGCCAGGCGCGTGGCGACCCCGAGGCCGATCCCCGACGCCGCGCCGGTGATGAACGCCGTCTTGCCCGCCAGGTCCTTCATCCGTCCCTCCGCTTGCGCCTCCGAGCCTCGTTCTGCGCACAGGCTCGGCCGTGCTATGG
>DASXIE010000256.1:0-2031 GCA_036498165.1 Caulobacteraceae bacterium | reverse complement strand
GATATGGCCCACTACATCGGCAAGGCCGACGACCGATACGAGCAGGGCGACCGGGCGGCGTTCATGAAGACCGCGTGGGCGTCATCGCCCGTCGCCGACATCGCCACCTGGACCTCGCCGGTGCTGCTGATCCAGGGCGATGACGACCGCAACGTCGCCTTCCACCAGACCGTCGACCTGGCGCGCCGGCTCGAGGAAAAAGGCGTCAGATTCGAGGAAATGGTCATCCCCAACGAGATCCACGGGTTCCTGCGCGCGGAAAGCTGGGCGCGGGCCGACGCGGCCACGGTCGCCTTCCTGTCCCGAGAGCTGAAGGCCGGAGAATAGACCCTCCGGAGCGAATTCGCTTGCGCCACGCATCCCGCCGGAGTCTGCCGCGTTGTGGTGGCGAGGGGCTCTGACGCCTAGCGAGTGCGGTGATGGAATCGAAAGAGATGACCCTGGTGGCCGGCGGAGCGGTGGTCGCCCTGGTGGTCGGCCTGGGCGCGGCGAGCTGGGCCCTCAATCCGGTCGGCCAGGCGCTGAAACGCGCCTCTCCCATTCCGCAGGTGGCGGCGGCGGCCACGCTCCCTGCTTCCACCCAGCCGCTCGCCCAGATGCCGCCGACCGAGGTGGCCTCCTTGGCTTCGATCCCGGCCCCGGCCGAGGCGCCGCGCCCGGATGCCTCCGATCGCACCGTCGCCAAGGCTGAGACCATCCAGCACGATCTCGCCGACGCCGCCCAGAACGACGGCCGGGACGCCGCCGACTTCGGTCCGCGAACGATCAACGCCCCGCCGGCCGAGCGTTCCTCGCGCTATGAGCGCCGCTTCTCGCAGGACGCGCCGCAGCCTTACGAGACCTGGCGCCACTACGAAGCCCGCGAACCCGATGAGGGCGGCGGACGCCCGCCCCCGCCCCCGGATGGCGGCCCCTCCTACCCGGACGACCCGGACGGCGGCTGAGGCGGCTCGCGGCGTGGCGGGCGACGCCCTCCGCGATAGATCACCAGCCCGAAACCGAAGGTGACCACGCCGGCGGCGACCGGAACGCCGCCGATCAGGGTGACCATGACCATGGCTCCGACGTCGGTCGGATTGCCGCTCAGGGCCGCCACCGAGCACAGCCCGGCCAGGATCGCCACCAGCGCCCCGCAGGTCATCACGAAGGCGCCCACCCATCGAGCGCCGGAAGGGGGGCGAGAGTCGGTCACCGGCGGAGCCTACGATAACGAAGGAGTCCCACGACGAAACAGATCAAGCCAAGCAGGATCGGAATCCACCCAAACATCTCGACCATCATGACGTCGAGCCCCGCATTCTCGAAGACAAGGTGGGCCGAGCATAGCCCCGACAAAATCACCACTAGGCCGCCCACGACCATCAAGGCGATGCTGGACTGGCGTCGAAGATGCTCATCGCCGGTGAAGCGAGGATCAGTCATGGACAGCGCCGCCGCCCTGCCCACGCCGCAGGGCTTCCGCCCCCGCCGCGCCCGGACGATAGAAGGTGTTGTAGGTGTCGAAGGGGATGATGGCGCCGTCGGGCTCGACGAAGTGGACGCAGGAGCGCTTCACCGTGCCGAGGTCGAAATTGAAGCGGTCGAGGAACTGGGAGATCACCACCCGGAAGGTGTTCTCGTAGGCGAGGCTCTCCGGGACGACGGCCTGAGGCAGACAGCAGAGCAGGGCGGCGAGCTTGTCCGAGGCGTCGGCCTGGGCGGTGGAAAGGGAAAGGAGGTCGAAGACCTTCCGCCGAAGCTCGGGATAGGCCTCGAAGGTCACCGTGTTGGGGGCGGCGGCGACGAACATCTCGCGCGGCAGAAGGGCGGTGACCGGGGCCACCTTTTCGCCGTCGCGCAGGCCGTAGCCGATGCAGATCTGGTCGGGATTGCACGGCAGGGGGATCAGATCGGCCGGGGCGAACACCCCGGCCTCGGCGATCCGCCGGCGCACCTCGGTGAGGACGATGCGGTGGGCCTTGGCGTCGAAGGCCTCGTTGCGGCCGGCGTCCTGGATCGGCTGGAAGGTGACGCCGCGCACGCAGCGCCATT
>DASXIE010000255.1:0-9245 GCA_036498165.1 Caulobacteraceae bacterium | reverse complement strand
CCGCAATGGGGCTCTGCGGCAACGCTAAACCGCCCTTCGCGTTTTGTCTTTTGGAGGGACAAAGGCAAGGAGTGGACGCCATGAGAACGTGGATGATCGCCGCCGGCCTTGGCGGCGCCATGTTGCTCGCCGGCCAGGCGGTCGGCGCCGACAACGAGGCGGGGGTGCCGCTTACGCCGGCCGAGGCCGCGGGCGGTTGGACTCTTTCCCAGAACAACGAGCCGGTGTGCACCATCACGCTTGGCGCGCGCCATACCGCGAGGGCGCCGTCCAGTTGCGGCTCGGCGCTTCCAGGTCAGCCGACGGGCTGGGCCCCGACCGCCGACGGCATGCGCCTGACCGGACCCGGTGGGCAGACGATCATGTCCTTTGGACGGTGGAGCAACAGCCTCTTCGTCTCGCACATCGGCCAGGGCCGCGACCTGCAGCTGAGGCGGATCGGGTAGTTGAACCTAGCTGAAGCGATCGCCGAGATAGACGCGGCGGACTTCAGGGTTGGCCAGGATCTCTTCGGGCGAACCCTCGAAAAGCACCTCGCCGGCATGGATGATCGATGCCCGGTCAATGATATCGAGCGTTTCGCGCACATTGTGATCGGTGATGAGGATCCCGATGCCGCGTTTGCGAAGATAGCCGATCACATCACGGATGTCGGAAATCGCCAACGGGTCGATGCCGGCGAAGGGTTCGTCGAGAAGCATGAATGACGGCTCGCTGGCGAGCGCCCGGGCGATCTCGACCCGCCGCCGCTCGCCGCCGGAGAGCGACACCGCCGGCGCCGCGCGCAGGTGATCGATGTGCAGCTCCTCGAGCAGTTCGGTGGTGATCGAGCGAACCTTTTCGCGCTTACCCTCGCGCATCTCCACCACGGCCATGACGTTCTGCTCGACGGTCATGCCTCGGAAGATCGAGGTTTCCTGAGGCAGGTAGCCGAGGCCCTCGCGGGCCCGCTGGTACATCGGCTGGTTGGTGATGTCCTGGCCATCGAGGAAGATCGTCCCGTAGTCGGCGGCGATCAGGCCGGTGATCATGTAGAAGCAGGTGGTCTTGCCCGCCCCGTTGGGACCAAGGAGCCCGGCGACCTCGCCGCGGCCCAGGTGGAGGCTCACGCCCTTGACGACCGCACGGCCGCGGAACGACTTGCCGATCCGGTCGACCACCAGCCCTTCGCCATGGGAAACGGCGGCCACGGGAGGGGCGGCAAGGGTCGCGGCGTCGTTCAAGGCTTGGGACTCTCGTCCGGCTGGGCCTGCTTGTCGGGATAGACGACGCCTCGGACCCGTCCGATATGACTTGTCCCGCCGGCCCGCGATTCCATGATGAACTGCTTGGATTTGGTCTTGATGGTCAGCTTGTCGCCGCGGGCCACATCCTTGCCCTGGACCACGATCACGTCGCCGGTGAGGACGATCTCGTCGGCGTTGGCGAGGTAGACCGCATGGTCGCCGCGGGCGTTCTGGGTCGGCGTCACGTAATAGACATGGCCGTCGGCGACCACCTTCTGGGTGCCACCACAACTCGGCTGGCCATCGGCGCCGACCCCCTTGGGCGCGGCGTAGACGCTGATGGTGTCGGCCCGCAGGCGCGAATCTCCCTGCAAGGCTTCGGCCGCGCCGCGCCAGATGGCCAGGCACTTGGAGTTGATCACCTCGGCCTGGTTGGCGGTGATGTCGATGGGGGCGTTGGACTTGGTGTCGACCTGGGCGCCGGCCGCGGCGGCCACGATAAGGCCGGCCACGCTTGCGGCGAGACCCAATTCAATGCGTCGCTTCATGGGCGCTCCTTTACGAGCAACGCCGGCCCGGCGCCATCCTCTCGCTATAGGTTTCGATCTCAATGGAGGTGGCGCGTCGGAGATAATCGATTCTGCTCCCCGCATCGGGGGGAAGTGTCGCGGCAGGCGAGGAACGGGGGACGGAAGCGCCGGCGTTTCCGATCCCCCATCCCGGCCTTCGGCCGTACTTCCCCCTTGTGAAGGGGGAAGAGAATAGGACAGCCAGCTCGGGTTCCTAGTGGGCGTTGAGTCGGGCATGAACGCGGCCCTTGAAGATCACTCGGTTGCCCTTGTCGTAGACATCGAAGCTGTTGGCCTTGACCGCCCCCTGGCCTGTCTCGCTGGCCAGGGCCCCGGTCCCGGTGACCGCGCCTGTGCGCGTGTTCACCAGAGCCTCATTGGTGGCGAAGTTGGCGGCCTTGGCGTCGTTGGCCCGCACGTGGCCGCGCAGCAGCAGCATGCGGGTATCCTCATGATAGACGCCGCTGTCGGCGGTGAGGTTGCGCGGGCTGGGGCCGCCGACCCCCAGGATCAGGGACGGGAAACGCAGCAGGACGATCTGCATCGACTTCTCGTCCCGGGCCGCCTCGCTCGCGCCAAGCGTAAAGGCGCGGCCCTGGTTGTCGCGGCCGAAGAAATGCGGATTGGTCATCCGGATCGGGACGGTGGAATCCTGGTGGGCGGCGGCCTGGCGGCGCACGGCGTGGCTGACCACCAGGCCGGCGAGGCCGCTGATCACGCCGACCATCAGCATCGGCAGGGCGAAGCGCAGGAAGTGCACGAAGCGGCTGTGGGCGCGGGCCTTGCCGCGCGGCAGCCGCTCCCTGGTGCGCGGTGCGGCGCCCATCGTTCCCTCACGAGCCATGGTCGAAAATGTCCACATCGGCCCAGCCGGCGACGTCGAGGGCCGCGCGCTGGGGCAGGAAGTCAAAGCAGGCCTTGGCGAGATCGAGGCGGCCTTCGCGCGCCAGCATGGCGTCGAGCCGGCTCTTGAGGGCATGGAGGTGGATGACGTCGGCGGCGGCGTAGATCAACTGCTCGGACGTCAGGTCCGCCGCCCCCCAGTCGGAGCTCTGCTGGGCCTTGCTGAGCTCTATGCCCAGCAGCTCGCGGGTGACGTCCTTGAGGCCATGACGGTCGGTGTAGGTGCGGGCGAGCCGGGAAGCGATCTTGGTGCAATAGACCGGTGCCGCGGTGACGCCCAGGTGAACCTGGAACATGGCGATGTCGAAGCGGCCGAAATGGAAGATCTTGAGCACCGCCGGATTGGCGAGAAGGCGCTTCAGATTGGGGGCGTCATAGGCCGGGCGGGTGAGCTGGACGATGTGGGCGTCGCCGCTTGGGCCGCACAGCTGGACCACGCACAGGGGATCGCGCTCCAGATGCAGGCCCATGGTCTCCGAATCGATCGCCACCGAGGCGACGTCGGCGAAGAGGCCGTCGGGCAGATCGCCTTGATGAAGAACCTGCGGCAAGTTTCGTCGTCACTCCGAGAGTCGGGGGCTCGCCTGGAGGCTATCCTCCAAGTATGAAGGCTTTCCCAAATGGCCCCTTTGAGCTCCCGCGAAGGGAACTTAAGCAGCCGCCAGGGCCATCACAAGGCGAGGCGGAGTCGCGCCCAGGGATGCAGTGGTGCCCAGGAAAGGACTCGAACCTTCACGGCCGTTAAGCCACTGGCACCTGAAGCCAGCGCGTCTACCAATTCCGCCACCTGGGCCCGCTCGCCCACCTAGGTCGCGCGAGGCGGCGACGCATAGGGCGCCGCCCCGGCAAGGTCAATCAGCACGGCCGGGGGCGCGTTAATCACCGTTATTAACGGTGGGCTAGGTGAGGCGGGGCGGCGAGGAGACGGCCTGACAGACGAAGATCGTATGTCCAAAGTTGTCTGCGATGGGTCTGAATGTGTCTGCGAGTCGTCTGGAATCGTCTGGATTCCTCGAAAACTCCTTTGGTTTCCCGATGATTGCGCATCGTTCGCCTTTTATTCCATGGCTTGCCAATACCTGACATCATCGTTTTTCCGCCAAGAGCCGCTGCTCACTCCTGCGCCGCCCGAGGACATAGCAATACCTTGCATTTTGTCAAGGCTGCTCTCCCATGGGAGAGGTTCCGTAAGAGTGGCGGCTGGCGTTGCGCGGGGGGGAGGGGTCGTCTATCGCAGGCGGCGCAATCGGCGAGGAGATTGAATGGACGATCTGGCGACGGTGTTCGGCGGCTCGGGATTCGTCGGCAGCCAGATCGTCCGCGCCCTGGCCCGGCGCGGCTGGCGGGTGCGGGTCGCCGTGCGCCGGCCCGGCCGCGGCTATCGCCTGCCGATGCTGGGCGATGTCGGCCAGATCGAGATCGTCCAGGCCAATGTCCGCGACCGGGCGTCCGTCGATCGGGCCCTCGCCGGCGCGACCGCCTGCGTCAACGCGGTGGGGGTGCTCTACGAGGCCGGCCCGCAGAGCTTCGCGGCGGTCCATGTCGAGGGAGCGCGGATGCTCGCCCAGGCCGCCGCGGCGGCCGGCGCCGCGCGGTTCGTCCACCTCTCGGCCATCGGCGCCGATGCGGCCAGCCCCTCGGCCTACGGGCGCAGTAAGGCGCAGGGTGAGGCGGCGGTGCGCGCGGCCATCCCGGCGGCGGTGATCCTGCGGCCCTCGGTGGTGTTCGGCCCCTCCGACGGCTTCTTCAACCGCTTCGCCTCCATGGCCAGCGTCTCGCCCTTCCTGCCCCTGGTCGGCGGCGGCGCCACCCGCTTCCAGCCGGTGTTCGTCGGCGACGTCGCCGTCGCGACCGCAATCGCCCTGGCCGATCCGGCCGCCGCCGGGCGGACTTATGAGCTCGGCGGTCCTACGGTTTACAGCTTCGAGGATCTGATGAAGCTGATGCTGGCCGAGATCGGCCGCCGGCCACGCCTCCTGAAGCTGTCGTTCGCCGTCGCCGGCAGGCTGGGCGCGATCGGCGACGTCATCGCCCGCACCGGCCTCATCGCCCCGCCGATCACCCGCGACCAGGTCGAGATGCTGCGCGCCGACAATGTCGTCGCTCCCGGCGCCCCGGGGCTGGCCGAGCTCGGCGTGGCGGCCACGGCGGTGGAGGCGATCATCCCCACCTACCTCTACCGCTACCGCAAGGGCGGGCAGTACGCCGAGGCGATCAGCGCCGCCGCGGCCGAGGCTCCGCGCTGAGGCGATGAGCGAGACCCCGCAGGGCGAGCGCAGGCGCGGCCGTTTCTGGCTTTCCGTCGGCGAGGGCGCGGCGGTGATCGCCGTCGTCATCGCCGGCCTCAGCTACTGGGACTCCCATCGTCAGCACACGGAGGAGAGCCGCCGGGCGGCCGAGCAGTCGCAGGCGGCCGCCGCCCTCGTCCTGCGCGCCAACGCCGAGGAGAACGGCCGGCGCCTCACCCTGGAATCGGTGGATGCGCAGCAGGTCATTCAATCGCAGCGCTACTATTTCCCGGCCGCCATCCTCGGCCACGCCATGGAGGTGAGCGCCGCCCGTCCGCAGATCGATCTTGGGTGGATCGCCGGCGGCCTCTCCAAGGCGCTCGACGCGGTCCATGCCGGCAAGGACGGCGAGGCCCGCCTGCCGGTGGCCATCGTCACCTCTTACGTGGAGGCCGGCGAGACGCGCCAGGACCGCTCCCTCTACCTGATCGGCTACTCTTGGCGCTCCCACTTCCTGGGCGGCCGCGACATCGTCCTCCAGGGCCTGGCCTTGCAGCGGCGCGGGGTCGGCGGCGATCCGCAGGCCGCCGTCGAGCGGGCTCGGCGGGCTCAGCGTTCCGGGGCCGGCCCGGCGTAGCGCGCCCGCGGGCGGATGAGGGCTCCCTCGGCCCTCTGTTCGAGGGCGTGGGCGGTCCAGCCCGCGCAGCGGGCGACGGCGAAGAGGGCGAAGGGCGCATCGGGCGGCAGGCGCAGGGCGCGCGCGACGGCCAGGAGGGCGAAATCGACATTGTCGTGCTGGCCGGTGGCCGATTCCATCGCCTGCCTCAGGGCCTCGAGCGGCGGCGGGGCGACGAAGACGCCCAGTAGGGCCCGGGCGCGCGGATCGCCGTCCGGATAGAGGGGATGGCCGAAGCCCGGCGCGGTGATGCCGTGGGCCCGGCGGGCGGCGACGGCCGCTTCCAGGCCCAGGCGCTCGGCTTCGTCGGCGAGCGCCCCCATGGCGGCCACGGCCCCGCCGTGCAGGGGGCCTGAGAGGGTCGCCAGGCCGGCCAGCGCGCTGGCGGCAAGCGACGCTCCGGTGGAGGCGGCCACCCGGCAGGCGAAGGTCGAGGCGTTGAGCTCGTGGTCGGCAAGCAAGACGAGGGCCCGGCGGACCAGATCGATGCCGGCCGGGCCGCAGCCCCAGGCCCTGGCCAGACGCTCATGGATCGGCCCGCCGCCGACCTCGCCGACCACCGCGTCGGTCAGGATATCGAGAAGGCTGGCCGCGTCGTCGGCCGGATCGCCCTCGCCGGGTGCGCCGGCGGCGCACATGGCCAGCGCCGCGAAGGCCCGCGCCCGCATGCCCTCGATCTCGGGCGGCGCCGGCCTCAGCCCCCGGCGCATCGCGGCGCCGCCCCCGCCCCGCAGCAGGCGAGCGACGCTTTCGAGGGTCTCGCTCTCGGCCAGGTGGGCGGCGTCCCGGCCGCGATAGTAGAGCCGGCCGTCGGCCACGGTGGTGATCGAGGAGGCGAGCACCGGCTCGCCCCAGGCGATGGCGTCGGCGGCGACGTCGGCGGCCTTGCGGCCGCGGCTCTTGCGCACCCTCAGGGCGGCGATGTCGCTGGCCCGATAGCGGCTACGGCGCGGATCCTCCGGATCGGCCTCGGCGTGGACACGGCCGCGGCTGACGTAGGCGTAGAGAGTCTGGGAGCGCACCCCCAGGCGCTGCAGCGCCTCGTTCGTCTTCAGCCATTCCGTCATGTTGATCAGGTTGATCAATCTTGATTCTATTTCCGGAACCTCGCATGGCCATGGGACGATTTCAAGGAGATGCGCCATGGATGTCGCCGACGGTCTCGAAGGCGTGGTCGCAGCTCAAACGGTCCATTCGGATGTCGACGGGGCGGCCGGGCGGCTGGTGATCCGCGGCTATTCCCTCGACGAGATTGCCGAGGCCTGGCGTTTTGAGGACGTTGTTGCCCTGTTGTGGAGCGGTTTCTTCGAGGCGTTGCCCGGCGATCTCGCCGCCGCCCTCGGCGCGGCGCGGGCGGAGGTGGCGGAGGCGCTGGCCGGCCTCGATGCGACCCTGATCTCGCGCCCGCCGGTGGAGGCCATGCGGGCTCTGACGGCGCGCCTGGCCGATGGGGATGACCTCGCCGTCGCCCTGCGTCTGAGCGCGGCCCCGGCCGTCTTCACCGCCGCTGTCGTCCGCGCCCAGGCCGGCGAGGCGCAGGTCGCGCCCGATCCGAAACTTGGCCACGCCGCAGATATCCTGCGCATGATCCGCGGCGCGCCAGCCTCGGCGGCCGACGCGGCGGCGCTCAATACCTACCTGGTCACCATCGCCGACCACGGTTTCAACGCCTCGACCTTCGCCGCCCGGGTAGTCGCCTCGACCCGGGCCGGCCTGACCTCGGCGGTTCTGGCCGGGATCAGCGCCCTGAAAGGGCCCCTGCATGGCGGCGCGCCGGGGCCGGTGATCGAGATGCTCGACGGGATCGGAACGCCGGAAAACGCCCGCGCCTGGCTGGAGGCGGCGCTCGACCGCGGCGACCGGCTGATGGGCTTCGGCCATCGGGTCTACAAGGTCCGCGACCCGCGCGCCGACGCGCTGAAAAGGGCGGTGAAGACGCTGGGCGCGCAGTCCAATGTCTTGCCCGGACGCCTGGAGTTCGCCGAGGCCGTGGAGCAGGCCGCCCTCGATGTCCTCGCCGAGCGCAAGCCGAACCGCTCACTGCAGACCAACGTCGAACTCTACACCGCACTCCTGCTCGAGGCCTTGGCCTTTCCGGCCGGCGCCTTCACCTGCGTCTTCGCCATGGGCCGGGTCGCCGGCTGGATCGCCCACGCCCGCGAACAGGTGGCCGCCGGCCGCCTCATCCGCCCCGCCTCGATCTACGTCGGACCCATCCCCAGGGCGGCGGCGTGATTTCTCCTCCCCCTCTGGGGGAAGGGGACCGCGAAGCGGTGGAGGGGGTGCTTGGTGAAATGCGCCGGCGCGCTTCACAACGACCCTCCTCCCGCCCTGCAGGTGTACTCCCCCCGGAGGGGGCAGAGAGACGCATGCGGAGGAACCCGCTAAGCTGGGGGGATGAGGGCGGCTTCTTCTGTGCTGGCGCGGCGCGCGGCTTCGACCCGGCGGGTGAGCCTGATGTCGGTCTCGGTGGCGCTGATCCTGGTGATCGGCAAGGCCGTGGTGTGGTGGTTCAGCGGCTCGGTGGCCCTACTGGCCTCGATGGCCGACTCCGGTCTTGACCTCCTGGCCTCCTCGGCGACCTTCTTCGCGGTCCGCTATGCCGCCGCCCCGCCCGACGCCGAGCACCGCTTCGGTCACGGCAAGGCCGAGGCTTTCGCCAGCCTCTTCCAGGGCGGCCTGGTGTTCGCCTCCGCCGCCCTGATCGGCGAGGAAGCGGTGCGCCATCTCATCCGTCCCCAGCCGGTCAGGCTCGAAGGCTGGGCGATCGGGGTGATGGCGGTGTCGATCGTGCTGACCGGCCTGCTCATCGCCGCCCAGACCCGCAGCCTTAAGGGCGCCGCTTCGGTGGCCATTTCCTCCGACCGCACCCACTACGCCGCCGACCTCGCCTCCAACGTCATCGCTCTGGCGGCCATCGCCTTAGTGGCCCTCTTCCGGTGGACCGGTTTCGACGCCCTGGGCGGGCTGGGGGTGGGCGTCATCCTCCTCATGGGCGCGGTCCAGGTGTTCCGCGAGGCCTCCAACCAGCTGCTCGACCGCGAGCTTCCCGACGCCGACCGGGCCAGGATCATCGCCCTGATGACGCAGGATAAGCGCATCTCCCACGTCCATCAGTTGCGCACCCGCGCCGCCGGACCCATCGTACATATCCAACTGCACGCCGAGATCGATCCGGACCTCACCCTCGAGGCCGCCCACAAGATCGTGGTCGCCGCCGAGCGGCGGGTGCTTCAGGCCTTTCCGGAAGCCGACATCCTCATCCATCCCGACCCGCGCGGCCGGGCCGAGCCGCACGGCGGGGCTTTCGCCGAGACCGGCGCCAGCCACGAAAAGGCCAGCTAAACGCACTCTTAACGACTGTCGGCGTTGTTGGCCGGGCTTCAACCCGGCTATAGCTCGCGGCGCCCGACATGAGCCTCGTTCGCACGCTGCACCATTTTCCCCTCGATCCGGCCTCGCGCCAGGTCCGCCTGTCGCTGGGCGAGAAAAAGCTGCCGTTTGTCGACGAGGTGGTTCGCTACTGGGAGCAGCCCAAGGACTTCCTGGCCCTCAACCCCTCTGGCCATACTCCCGTGCTCGTCGAGCAGAGCGCGAGCGGCGATCCCCTGGTGGTGTGCGAAGCCCGCGCCATCCTCGAGCA
>DASXIE010000254.1:0-3729 GCA_036498165.1 Caulobacteraceae bacterium | reverse complement strand
GGGATGGCCAGGCCGCCCGGTGAGCCGACGGCGGCGACGAAGCGGCCGTCGCGGTCGAGGACGATGGCCGGGGCCATGGACGAGCGCGGCCGCTTGCCCGGTCCCACCGCATTGGCGGCCGGAGCGCCGGACTTCTGAAGCGGGGCGAAGGAGAAGTCGGTGAGCTGATTGTTGAGCATGAAGCCATCGACCATGCGGCCATCGCCGAACACGCTTTCCACTGTGGTCGTCATCGAGACGACGTTGCCCCACTTGTCGGCGACCGTGAACGAGGAGGTGCCGCCGGGCTCGACGGTGGCGTCGGGGCCTAAGGCCGGAGCGCCTGCCGGGTGACCGGGTTGCGGGGCCGGGCCGGCGGTCTCGCCGATCAGGCGGGCGCGGGCGTCGAGGTAGGCGGGGTCGAGCAGGCCCTTCGTCGGCACACGGACGAATTTTGGATCGGCGACATATTGCAGGTCGTCGGCATAGGCCAGACGCTCGGCCTGGGCGAGAAGGAACCAGCCTTTCGGGTCGGCCGGTCCATAAGCGGCGATGTCGGTGCGGTTCAGGATGCCCAGGGCCTCGAGGGTGACGACGCCGCCAGACGGCGCGTCCGGTTCGCACACCGTCCACTGACGAAACGGCGCGCAGAGGGCCGGCTCCTCGTGCGGGCGATAGGCGGCGAGATCGTCGAGGCTCATGGTCCCCGGCAGGGGGTCCTGGTGGAGACGGGCGACGATCTGGGTCGCGATCGGGCCGGAGAGGATCGCGGCCGGACCCTCCTCGGCGATGCGGCGCAGGGTGGCGGCGTAGGCCGGGTTCCTCAGAAGATCGCCGGCGACATAGGGCTTGCCGTCGGGATGGGTGAAATAGGCCGCCACGTCGGGGGCCTTCCTCTGCGGCGAACTGCCGGCGATGTAGCCGGCCAGGCGCGGGCTGACCACGAAGCCGTCGGCGGCTTCCCGCTCGCTGTCGGCGAAGAGGGTCTTCCAGGCCAGGCGGCCGTGCTCCCGGTGGACCAGGGCGAGCATGGCGATGGCTCCAGGAACCCCGGCCGAGCGACCCGACAGCACCGCCTGGGAAAAGGAGATCGGCTTGCCGCCGGGGCCCAGGAACATTTCCGGCGTGGCCCCGGCCGGGGCGGTCTCGCGGCCGTCGTAGGCGCTCACCTTGCGGGTCCTGGCGTCGTAATAGGTCATGAAGGCCCCGCCGCCGACCCCCGAGCTCTGCGGTTCGACGAGGCCCAAGGTCGCCTGGATGGCCACCGCCGCGTCGACCGCGTCGCCGCCGGCGCGGAGGATCTTAAGCCCGGCCTCGGTGGCGATGGGATTGGCGGCGGCGACCATGGCCTGCTGGGCGCCCGCGGAAGAGGCCGTGAGGACGAGGGCGGTCAAGGCGAGGGCGAGGCGCATGGTCGATTCCGCATTCGTTGGCTTATAGCCGCGACCCTAGTGGGCTTTACGGCCCGGCGAAACTCGTGCGACCTCGCGCCCGCAATGACCGCCGCGCCTGGACCCCGCAATCTGATCACTGACGTGCCCGGTCTCGCCGTCGGCCAAGCCGAGGACGCCGCGGCGCGCTCGGGGGTGACCGTCATCCTGCCGGACGAGAGGGCGGTCGCGGGCGTCGACGTGCGCGGCGGCGGCCCCGGGACCCGGGAGACCGACGCCCTGGCCGCTGACACCCTCGTCGAGGCCGTGGACGCCATCGTCCTGGCCGGGGGCTCGGTCTATGGCCTGGCGGCGGCCGACGCGGTGACCGCCTGGCTGGGGGCGCGGGGCCGGGGCTTCGGCATGGTCTCGACGGCCGGAGTCCCGCGGGCCCCGATCGTCCCGGCCGCCGTCCTCTATGACCTGGCCAACGGCGGCGACAAGGCGTGGGGTCTGACCCCGCCCTACCACGCCCTGGGCCTGACCGCCTGCGAGGCGGCGGACGATGTCTTCGCGCTCGGCAGCGTCGGAGCCGGGGCCGGGGCTATGGCCGGCGCCCTCAAGGGCGGAGTGGGTTCGGCCTCGATCGTCACCGTTGATGGCTACACGGTGGGGGCCCTGGCGGCCGTAAACAGCTACGGCTCGGTTGTCGCCCCGGGCGGGCGGTCCTTGTGGGCGGCGCCGTTCGAGATCGCCGGCGAGTTCGGTGGCCAGCTGGCCGGCGAAGCGCGCGCCCTTCCCGACGAGTGGGGCATGGCCAAGGGCGACGGGGCGGCGCGGGCCAACACCACCCTGGCGGTGGTCGCCGTCGACGCAGCGCTCAGCCCGGCCGAGGCGCGCCGCGTGGCGGTGATGGCCCAGGATGGCCTCGCCCGCGCCATCCGGCCGGTCCACGCGCCTTTCGACGGCGATGTGGTCTTCGTCCTGGCCACGGCGGCGCGAGCCCTGGCGGAGCCGCGGCCCTTCAACCTCACTCGCCTGGGGGGCCTTGCCGCCGACTGCGTGGCCCGCGCCATCGCCCGCGGCGTCCATCAGGCCCGCCCCTGGCCCGGAACCGACGTTCGCTGCTGGCGGGATCTTTAGCCGAACAGCAGGTGGGCGGCGCCGAGGAGGCCCGGCTCGGTGTGGGTGATGAGAGCCACGGGAATATCGCGCAGCACGCCCTGGGCGCGGCCCTTGGCCTCGAAGCGGGCGCGGACGAGGGATGTGTCGAGCACCTCAACAAGGCGCGGGGCGATGCCGCCGGCGATGGCCACCGCCCCGGCGCCCTGAATCAGGGCGACATCGCCCATGGCCCCGCCGAGGATCAGGCAGAAGCGCTGAAGTGTCTCCACGGCCACGGAATCCCGGCCGGCCAGGCCGTTCTCGACGATCTCCGGGGCGGCCGGCGGCGGGCCGGGCTGGCCGCGGATTTCGGCCAGGGCGGCGTAGAGATGCTCCATCCCCGGCCCCGAGAGGATGCGCTCGTTGGAGACGCGTGGGAAGCGCGCGAGCATGAGCCGCAGGATCTCCAACTCCAGGGCGTCGATCGGGGCGAAGCTGGCGTGGCCGCCTTCGCTGGCGATGACGTCGGTCCCGGCCTGGCCGCGGACCACCGCCCCGACCCCAAAGCCGGTGCCGGGACCGACCAGGGAGACCACGCGCGGCAGCGTCTGCGGCCAGGGCGGTCCTTCCAGAGGTCGCCAGTCCTCGCGCCCAAGGGCCGGCACGGCGTGGCCGACAGCGACGAAATCGTTGACCACCTCGAACCGCGTCCAGCCGTGGCGGCGCTTCAGTTCGGAGATGCTGAACGACCAGTCGCGGTTCGTGAGCCGCACCTTATCGCCGGCGATTGGCGAGGCGACCCCGAACGCGGCCATGGTCGGGCTGGGCGCGGCCCCCAGGGAATCGAGATAGGCCGCGAGGCTGGCTTCCAGGCTGGCGAAATGGCCGTTGGCCATGTCCTGGCGGAAGGCGGTGACGATCGCCCCGCCGTCGTCGCGGCCGGCCAGGGCGAAACGGGCGTTGGTGCCGCCGATATCGGCCACCAGGCCGACGGGGCTGTCGGAAGCGAACAGAGCGACCTCCTTGGTCCGGAGCCCCTTATCGGGACACTTGGGCGCGGCCGTCAAATGGGCTATCGCGGCGGATGGCCTCGATCCATCCGGTCATTCTGTGCGGCGGGGCGGGGGCGCGCCTGTGGCCGGCCTCGGGGCCTCAAAAGCCCAAGCCCTTCCTCAACCTGACCGGCGAGGTCTCGCTGCTGCAGCAGACCGCCTTGCGCCTGGCGGCGGTCGCCGATGCGCGGCGCCCCATCCTGGTCGTGGCGGCGGGTCACAAG
>DASXIE010000253.1:0-48374 GCA_036498165.1 Caulobacteraceae bacterium | reverse complement strand
ACTATCGAACCAGCTCACCACGCCCTGAAGCTTGACGCCATTGACCAGGAAGATGGTCAGCGGCGTCTTGCCGCGACGCACCGCGTTGAGGAAGGTGTCCTGCAGGTTCTGTCTCTTGTCGGTCGGCATGGGTTGACGTCCCTTCCGTTGTGTTTGTGAGGCGACTTGGGTCGCGGAACAGGCGCGCGCGAGCTTACAGCGCGCCGCGACGCGCCTCGGCGATATAGAGTTCGCGCAGGCGTTTCGCCACCGGTCCAGGCTCGCCAGCCCCCAGCATTCGTCCATTGAGACGGATCACGGGCGTCACCAGGGTGCTGGCGCCGGTGATGAAGGCTTCCCTGGCCGCCCTTACGTCGTCAATGGTGAACGGCGCCTGCTCGACCTTGAGCCCCTGCTCGGCCGCGACCCGCATCAGGCTGGCCCGGGTCACCCCGCGCAGGATATTGGCCTGGATGTCCCTGGTGCGCAGTACGCCGTCGGCATCGACGATCCAGGCGTTGGTGGATGATCCCTCGGTGACGAAGCCGAGGTCGTCGACGAACCAGGCCTCGTGGGCGCCCGCCTCCTTGGCCGCCTGTTTGGCGAGGACATTCGGTAGCAGGTTCACGGTCTTGATATCGCAGCGCGCCCATCGGCATTCCGGCACGGTGATCACCGCCACGCCGGCGGCGGCCTTGGCTTCCCCCAGGCGCGGATCGATCGGCTTGGCGGTGATCACGATCGAAGGCGTCGGAACAGGGTCGGGGAAGGGATGGTCGCGGCGGGCGACTCCGCGGGTCACCTGAAGGTAGAGAAGGCCGTCGACGAGGCGGTTGCGCCGGATGCTCTCGCGCAGAACGATTTCCAACGGCCCGCGGGCCATTGGCCGGGCGATGCGCAATTCACCGAGGCTGCGCTCCAGTCGATCGAAATGACCGGCCGCGTCATTGAGCCGGCCGGCGGCCACCGCCCACACCTCATAGACGCCGTCGCCGAACTGATAGCCGCGGTCTTCTATATGGACGGCAGCCTCGGCGTGGCGGACAAAGCGGCCGTTCACGTAGGCGAAGCGGGACATTCAGGCCCCGTCCTCGCCGTTCTTGGCGCCGAAGCCCAGGGACTTCAGCTTGCGGTGCAGGGCCGAGCGCTCCATGCCGATGAAGCCGGCGGTTCGCGAGATATTGCCACCGAAGCGGACGATCTGGGCGTTGAGATATTCCTTTTCGAACAATTCGCGCGCCTCGCGCAGCGGCAAGGCGATGATCCGTTCGGCGGCCAGGCCGGCGGCGGCCGGCGCGGCGCTGGCGTCCGGCGGCAGCATTTCGGCGGTGATCGGCTCGCCGGGATCGCCGGCGGCCAGGATGAGAATGCGTTCGACGACATTCTTCAGCTGCCGGACGTTGCCCGGCCAGGACTGGACTTGGAGGGTGGCGTAGGCGTCGCTCGCCAGACGCCGCCGCGGCAGACCAGAAGCAGCGCTGAGACGGTCGAGGTAATAATCGATCAAATCGGGAATGTCCTCGCGGCGTTCGGCCAGGCCCGGGACCCGCATCGGTACGACGTTCAGGCGATGGAAGAGGTCCTCGCGCAGCCGGCCGGCAGCTATTTCTTCGCGAAGATCGCGCGAAGTCGAAGAGACGACCCGCACATCCACCTGCACGTCCGTATCTCCCCCCACCCGGCGGAAGCGCTGCTCCACCAGCACTCTGAGGATTCGGCTTTGGGTTTCCCGGGGCATGTCGGCGACATCGTCGATGTAGAGGGTTCCGCCGTGGGCCCGCTCGAACACGCCGATCTTCGCCGGGCGCCCCTCCTCGCCTTCCTCGCCGAAGAATTCCAGGTCCATTCGCCCCGGCGTCATGCCCGCGGCGCTGATGGCTACGAACTCGCCTCGGGCCCTTGGGCTCGCGGCATGAATCAGGCGGGCCGCTGTTTCCTTGCCAGCTCCGGGCGGTCCGGAGATGAGAACCCGACTGTTGGCCGGCGCCACCTTGGCAATCATCTGGCGAAGCTGCTGCGCGGCGGGCGAGGCCCCCAGCATGCCGTCGGGCACGATCGCCTGGGTGCGCAGCCGGCGATTCTCACGCTTCAGGTTGGCGGCCTCCAGGGCGCGGTCGACGAGCAGCAGCAGGCGGTCCGACTTAAACGGTTTCTCTACGAAATCATACGCGCCGCGCTTGATCGCGCTGACGGCGGTTTCGATGTTGCCGTGACCGGAAATCATGATCACCGGGAGGTCGGCGTCGAGACTCTTGACCACATCGAGCAATTCGAGGCCGTCCATGCCGCCGCCGCTCATCCAGATGTCCAGCACCATCAGTAACGGCTTGCGCGCCCGGATAGCCGCCAAGGCGGACTCGGAATCCTTGGCGGTGCGGACCTGATAGCCATCGTCCTGGAGGACCGCGGCCACCAGTTCGCGGATGTCGGCCTCGTCATCCACCACCAGCACATCACCGCTCATGCGCGCACCTTCTGATCTTCATGTCTGGGGCCAGTCTCGCGGTCCGACGCGCCAAGCGCCGGGAATGATAGAACCACCCGCGCACCAGGTTTCTCATCGGCGTCGGAGAGCACCAGTTCGCCGCCGTGGTCCTCGAGGATGCGCTTTACGATCGCCAGTCCCAGACCTGTTCCCTTGGCGCGAGTGGTGACATAGGGCTCGGTGAGTCGATCCCGCTCCTTGGCCGGCAACCCGACGCCGTTATCCTCGATCACGAAGTCGATGCGCCGCGCATGGGCCTGGATGCCGGCGCGAATCCGGCCGGTCACGCGCGGCTCGCTCGAGCGGCGCGCGGCAATCGCCTCTCCGGCGTTCTTGAGTACATTGGTCAAGGCTTGGCCGACGATCCGCCCGTCGCATTGCAGCACCAGGTCGCGTGGCAGCGCGCCAATCTCCAAATCGACCTCGGGATCGGCCACTCTTTGGGCGAACACCGCCTCACGCAGAAGTTCGACCGGATCATGCGGCGCGAACACCGGCGCCGGCATGCGCGCGAAGGCCGAGAACTCATCGACCATCCGGCCTATATCGCCGACCTGGCGGACGATTGTGTCGATGCAGCGGTCGAAAGTCTCCAGATCCCCGGTGATCTCGGAGCGATACTTGCGCTTCAGCCGCTCGGCAGACAGCTGGATTGGCGTGAGCGGGTTCTTGATCTCGTGGGCGATGCGCCGGGCGACGTCGCGCCAAGCGGCGTTGCGTTGCGCGGCGACGAGGCGGGTGATGTCGTCGAACGTGAGGACCAGGCCGTGCGCGGTTCGGTTGGCGCGGACCCTGAGGCGGCGCGACTCGCCGCCGCGGGTGACATCGACGTCCTCTTCGGCCTCGCCACCGTGCGACTGGGCGCCTGCGGCCACCATTGCCAGCTCAGGCGCGATCTCGGCCAGCGGTCGGCCATCACTCTCGCCGGGCGCCAGGGCGAGAAGCTCGCCCGCCTGACGATTCACGGCCGAGACATTTCCCATCGAATCGAGGCCGATCACCCCGGCGCTGACGCCCAGCAGCACCGCCTCGGTGAACAGGCGCCTTGTTTCGGCTTCGACGTGGGCGGCGCGAAGGGCTTCCTGCTGCTCCTCGAGGTCGCGGGTCATGCGGTTGAAGGCTCGTGAGAGCGCGGCGATCTCCTCCGGATCGCGGCCGATCGCCACGCGGGCGCTGAGATCGCCGGCCGACACCCGGCCGGCGGCCTGGACAAGGCGAGCGACGGGAGCGGCGATGGCGCCGGCCGCCTCCATTCCAAGCCAAACGGCCCCAACAAGAACCAGCAACACGGTCTCGATGTAGGAGACCGCGAAGGCGCCGCGGATCCGCGAGCGGCTCGCCGCGGCCTGTCGATAGGCGAGAAGCGAGGCTTCAGTGAGCCGCAGGTGGCGGAAGATTCCGCGATCGACAGGGCGGACCACGTACAGGTAGGCGTCAGGATAGGCATGCAGGCGATAGAGGGCGCGGAAGAGATCGGCCCGTTCGAAGCCGACCATGTCCACGTCCCCCTCGTCAGCGGCCTGGAAGGCGGATAGGGGCGGATAGAGGAACGGCGCCCCGTCCTCGGGCTCGGCACGGGCCAGGACCCTTCCATCTCGGTCGATGACGTAAGCGGCGGCGAAGCCGTTATCCGCGGTCTGGTCGCGCAGAAAGCGGGAGAAGGCTACCGGCGTCTCGGCCAGGGCCGGCGCAGCGGCATTGAGCGCCTGGGCCATGCCGGCCACGTGGCCGCTGATGAAATTCTTCTGCTCGCCGATGTAGGACCTGGCCACGGTGGCCGAGTTCTCCACCACGGTCTGGACGCGAGTGCTGAACCAGTTGTCGACGCCGCGCGTGACCAGGACCCCAAAGAACAAGGCGACAATCACTGCGGGCGCCACGGCGGCCAGGGCGAACAGGGTAACGAAGCGCATGTGCAAGCGGGCGCCGGCGTCGCTGGAACGCGCGCGCAACAGGCCGACCATCCGCCAGATCAATCCCGCCGCCGGCGCCGCCAGGGCTGCGAAGGCGAGACCCAGCAGGGTGAGCACCGCCGGGCTCGCCGGGCCGAGCGGACCTGTCAGACTGGGCGCGGTGGCCAGGAATACCGCCAGCGCGGTGAACACCACCGCCGCGACGTAACAGCCGCCCATCGCGGGTCGCGACGCTAGCAGCCCCCGCAAAGGAGCCCGGTCAGGGGTGGGGTCGCGCGGCATGACGGGCCCGAATCTAGGACGGACTGTGCCCCAAACTCAACACCCCTTGTGGCGCTGAAGCTTCAGTCAACCTCGGACGCGGCCGGGATCGATGCCCAGATCGAGGATCCGTTTGCGCAGGGTGTTGCGATTGAGGCCGAGCACCTCGGCGGCGCGGACCTGGTTTCCGCGCGTGGCGGCCAGAGTCAGTTGGAACAGGGGCCGCTCTACGTCGGCCAGGACCCGGTCATAGAGTCCCGGCGGAGGCACGCCATCGACGTGGCTGGCGAATTGCGACGCCAAATGCCGCTCGATGAGGGTAGCCAGGGAGACCGGGCCTTCAGCGTTGTCGGGCGCGCGGCGGTCGGCCAATTCGCGCTCGATGATCCGAGCCGTGATTGTTTCGTCGGCGTAGAGCGCGCAAATTCGGCGAACAAGATTCTCGAGTTCGCGAACGTTGCCCGGCCAGTCATAGTGCTTCAGCCGTTCGAGAGCGTCGTGGTCGATGGTCTTGGAAGGCAGGCCCTCACGGTTGGCGCGCAACAGAAAGGCCCTGGCGAGTTCGGGAATATCCTCGGGGTGATGGCGCAGCGGCGGCAGGCGGATCGGCGCGACATCGAGACGGAAATAGAGATCCTCTCGGAACAGGCCTTGGGAAATGAGGCCCCGCAGATCGCGATTGGTGGCAGCAATCACCCGTACATCGCTCCGGCGGCCGGTCTTGGGATTGACTGCGGGCTCGTCCCCGTCGAACACACGCAACAGCCTGATCTGAGAATCTAGGGGCATGTCACTAATTTCATCGAGCAACAAGGTGCCACCGTCGGCCTCGGCGAGCTTGCCCGGCGCGCCCTCCGTGGCGCCGAATAACTCCGCGTCCACTCGTTCGCGAGGCAAGGCTCCGAGATTGACGGCGACGAAACGGCCGTCACGGCGGCGGCCCAGATCGTGCAGGGCGCGGGCGACCAGCGACTTGCCGGATCCCGATTCTCCCTGGATCAGCACAGTCAAGTCGGCGCCGACGAGGCGGGCGATCGTGCGATACACCTCCTGCATGGGGGCCGATCGGCCGATCAGCGGCAATGGCTCATCGCGCGCCGCCCGCACCTGGGCCCTGACCGCCTCGCCATCGACGGGCCGGGACAGGGCCCGCCGCGCCACCGCTACGATGTCATCGAGATCGAACGGCTTGGGCACGTAGTCGAACACTCCCAGCTCGGCCGCGCTCACTGCGGTCAACAAGGTGTTTTGTGCGCTCATGACGATCACCGGTAGCTTGGGGCGCTGCCGGCGGATAAGGGGAAGAACCTTGAAGATGTTCTCGTCGGGCATGACCACGTCAGTGATCACCAGATCTCCTTCCCCCTCTGTGACCCATTTGAGGAGGGTGGCGGCGTTGCCGGTGGCGCGCACGTCATAGGCCAGACGGGAGAAAGCCTGGGAAAGCACCAGGCGGATCGAGGCGTCGTCATCGGCGATGAGAATCTTGTGAACCTGGCTCATCGTGCTCCTTCCAGGGCGGCCTCGGCGGCGATCGGCAAGAGGACGCGGAAGACCGTGCGCCCTGACTCGGATTCGAAATCCACCAGGCCACCGTGGCCTGCGACCAGCTTGGCGACGAGGGCCAGACCGATGCCGGCGCCGTGGTTCTTGCTGGTGATGAAAGGCTCGAAAAGATGGTCGCGCAGCTGAGCTGGGACTCCCGGTCCGTTGTCGGTGATCCTCACCTCCAGGGGCGTCGCGTGAATCCCGCCGTCAGGCCCGTTTCTCAATCGCATCCCATGGCGAAAGGCGGTCGCGATGGAGATCTCGCCGACTCCGTCGCCGCGCGCATGGGCCGCTTCGGCGGCGTTCTTCATAAGGTTGAGGAAGACCTGGATCAGCTGGTCCTCGTCGGCCAGGGCCGGCGGCAGAGAGGGATCATAGGCCTCGCGGATCGTCAGGCCGTCGGCGACACCGTTGGCCGCCAGGGCGCGCACCCGATCGAGAATCTTGTGGATATTCACGGCCCGCCGGTGCGGCGAGGCGGCCTCGGCGAAGACCTCCATGCGGTCGACCAGCCGTCGGATGCGCTCGGTCTCGTCAACGATGAGTTGAGCCAAGGGCATGTCCGCCGCTCCTAGCCCCGCCTTGAGAAGCTGGGCGGCGCCGCGAATACCGGCCAGGGGATTCTTGATCTCATGGGCCAGCATCCGGCCAAGGCCGCCCACCGACTGCAGGCCATCAACCGCTCTCTCGGCGGCCGGGGAAGCGGCGCGGACAGCGAGGCTGAGCAGCACCCCTCCCCCGCCCAGCGGCGTGGCCGAGCCATCGGCGACGAAGGGCGGGCGGCCAATCACATCGACCCTTAGACCGCGCTCGCGCACCACACCTGCTTCGTCCGAACAACGTCCCAGGAGGATCAGGAGTGGCGAGCCGGTCGGCAGGGCGGTGTGCAGTCGTCCACGGCTCAGCAATGCAAGCCCCTGGCCGAACAGCGCTTCGGCCGCCTCATTGGCGGCCACCAGGGCGCCGTCGCGGTCGAGCAGGAGGGCTGGATCGGGGCCCAGCTCGAAGGCGCTGAGCTTTTGCTCCTCGATCGTTGACGAGAGGGGCGCCAAGGCCCGACGGTCCTTCACGCGGCGAGCCCGGGCCGGTCCCACAGATCATTGACCGCCGCCAAGACCTCCGCCGGCTTCTCAAGTCGGCAGACCCGTGCGCGGGCGGCCCTGGCTCCCTCTCCGCTCGTCGGCGGGGTCCCCTCGATGTAACGGGCCAGATGTTTGCGGAACATCCGCAGGCCTACGTGATCGCCATAGAAGGCGAGGCTGGCTTCGAAATGGCGGCCAACGAGGTTGGCCAACGCCTCCTCGCCCGGCGCGCGGAAATGCCGTCCGGCGAGCGCCGCATCGACTTCCGCGGCCAGCCATGGCCGCCCAATCGCGCCGCGTCCGATCATCACGGCGTCAGCGCCCGACAGGGCCAACGCCCGGCGCGCCGAAGCCTCGTCGGTGATGTCGCCGTTCACGATGACCGGAATTTTCACTGCCGTCTTCACTGCCCTCACCGCCGCCCAATCGGCGGCGCCGAAATAAAACTGGTCCCGGGTGCGGCCATGGACAGTCACGGCGCCCGCCCCGGCGGCCTCGGCGCGGCGGGCCAATTCTGGCGCGTTGATCGACGCTTCATCCCAGCCCAGGCGCATCTTCACCGTGACTGGCGCGTCCTGAGCCTCGACGGCGGACGCAATCATGCGCTCGGCGAGATCAAGGTTACGCATGACCGCCGAGCCGCTCAACACGCCGGTCACCTCCTTGGCTGGACAGCCGAAGTTGAGGTCGATGATCTCGGCGCCCGCTTGGCGAGCCAGCCCGGCCGCCTTGGCTATCCAATGCGGTTCGCGGCCGACGAGTTGGACAACCATCAACGGCAGGCCGATCCCAACAGCGGCGCGCCTGACAACATCCGGCCGGCCGGAGGCGAAATGCTCGCAGGCGACCATTTCGGTCGCGACGTAGGATGCCCCCAGCGCCGCCGCGACTTGTCGGAACGGCAGATCCGAGACTCCAGTCATAGGCGAGATCCACACCCGGCCGGGAACATGGACTCGGCCAAGCCGGACCCCGCTGCTCATTTTCTGATCAGCCATCGCGCTTGCTTTTTAGGCAGATTGTGCGGCGCGGTAAAGCCTGGACAAGGGCGCCGGCGGGCCTACACAGGCGCATGGATTTCGTCGCCTTGATTGTCGCCGCCGGCGCGGGCGTCCGCGCCGGCGGCGCCAAGCAGTGGCGAGACCTGGCCGGCCGCCCGGTCGCCCGTTGGTCGCTGGAGGCCTTGCTCGCCGCCGGCGCGCGACACGTGGTGGTTGTCATTCGTCCCGGCGATGAGGCGCCCGCCGCGGCGGCTTTCGCTGGCCTCGGCGCATGGACCTCGGTGACGGGAGGTCTCGAGCGCGCCGACTCGGTCCGCGCCGGTCTCGCCGCCCTGGCCCCCCTCGCCGCGGAGGCGATGCTGATACACGATGCTGCCCGTCCTCTGCTCAGCGCTCGCATGATCGCGACCCTTCTCGAAGGTCTCGCCGACCATGACGGGGCGATCCCGATTCTTCCCATCGTCGACACCCTCAAGCGGCGGAATGAGGATGGCGTTCTGACTACCGCCGAACGCGCCGGCCTTATGCGCGCCCAGACCCCACAGGCCTTCCGCTTCGCGGCGCTCGCCGATGCTTGGGCAATTTGGCCGGCCGACGAAATCCCCACCGACGACGCCCAGGTCCTCGAACGTGCCGGCGGAACCATCGTCACCGTTCCGGGCGATCCGAGACTCATCAAGCTCACCTATCCGGAGGATTTCGCCATGGCCGAGGCCCTCGCCGCCGCTCCCCGGCCGACCCGCGTCGGCCAGGGCTTCGACGTCCATGCCTTCGGGCCGGGTGACCACGTCTGGCTTTGCGGAGTGAGGATAGGCCACGAGCGGGCTCTGATCGGTCACTCCGACGCCGACGCCGGTCTTCACGCCCTCACCGACGCGATGCTGGGAGCGATTGGCGAGGGCGACATCGGCGATCACTTCCCGCCCAGCGACCCGCAATGGAAAGACGCCCCATCCTCGCTCTTCGTTGAGCACGCGCGCGATCTCATCGCCCAGCGTGGCGGACGCCTGGTCAATGTCGACGTGACGCTGATCTGCGAGGCGCCGAAGATCAAGCCGCACCGCGCTTCGATGCGGGACCGCGTGGCCGAACTCCTCCGGATCGGCCTGGGCCAGGTCAGCATCAAGGCGACAACGACAGAGACGCTCGGCTTCGCGGGGCGTCGCGAAGGGCTCGCTGCCCAAGCTGTCGTGGCGGTGGATATGCCCGAGTAGGGATCAATTCACCTCCTTGAGCATTGCCTTCGCACCGCCGCCGGCCGGCGCGGTTCTTTGAAGGACGAGGACGGCGGCATGCGGGATGAAGCCAGGGCCGCGGCGGAGGAAACGCCGACCGGACCACAGAAGCTTTTGCAGATACTTGGGCCCGGCCTGATCACCGGCGCCTCGGACGACGATCCCAGCGGCATCGCCACCTATTCTCAGGCCGGCGCTCAATTCGGCTTCAATCTTGGGTGGTCGCTGTTGTTCAGCTGGCCGCTGATGTGCGCAATCCAGGAGATCAGCGCGCGCATCGGCCGAGTTACCGGCCGCGGCATAGCTGGCAATCTAAAGCGACATTACCCCGCTCCTATCCTCTACGCCCTGGTCTTCCTTCTGGTGGTGGCCAACACAGTCAATCTGGGCGCTGACCTGGGAGCCATGGCGGCAGCCCTGAAGCTGGTGATCGGGGGACCAACCCTTATTTTCGTCGCCGCCTTCGCAATCGTTTCCGCCCTCCTGGAGGTGTTTGTCAGCTACCAGCGCTACGTCCGGGTCCTCAAATGGCTGACCCTGACCTTGTTCGCCTATGTCGCCGTCGCATTCGTCGTGAAGGTTCCGTGGGGGGTGGTCGGCCATTCCCTGATCGTCCCTCAGATTTCGCTCAAAGCCGATTATCTCACCGTGGTCGTCGCCGTGCTGGGCACGACAATAAGCCCCTACCTTTTCTTCTGGCAGGCCGAGGAAGAGGTCGAGGAAGTCAAGGAGACCGAGGGCGCCAAGCCGCTCAGGCGCGATCCGGCGGCGGCGAAAAAGGAATTCGGCCGGGTGAGGATCGACACCTATCTGGGCATGGGCCTGTCGAACCTGGTCGCCCTGTTTATCGTGGTGACCACCGCTGCGACCCTTCATGCCCACGGGGTCACCAACGTTACGACCTCCGCCCAGGCGGCCGAAGCCTTGCGGCCGATCGCCGGGCCCTACGTCTTCCTAGTGTTCGCGCTGGGAATTGTCGGCACCGGCATGCTGGCTGTCCCGGTGCTCGCCGGGTCGGCGGCCTACGCCCTGGGCGAGGCGTTCGGCTGGCATGTCGGCCTGTCGCGAAGTCCCGAGCGGGCCAAGGTCTTTTACGCCACCATCGTCGCCGCCTTCCTGATCGGCGCCGGTCTCAATTTCACTCCTATCGATCCGGTGAAGGCCCTGTTCTGGAGCGCGGTGATCAACGGCGTCGTCGCCGTGCCGGTGATGTTCATGATGATGCATCTCGCCAGCCGTCCCGCCGCCATGGGCCGGTTCATCCTGCCGCCAGCCCTCAAGCTGTTTGGCTGGGCGGCCACTGTGGCCATGGGCCTGGCGGCGATCGGGATGTTCGCCACTATGGCGACATAGCGGCCCGATTAGGCCTTGAAACCTGCCGGCGGGCGATGTTGGTCTCGCCGCCGGACTTTGGATTCCCCGGGAGGCCGACGCATCACATGTTTTCCCTCGAGATCCAGACCCTGGCTAGGCTGGTGATCGACGACGCCCGCGAGCGCTCCTTGCGTCTAGTAACCGCCGAGAGCTGCACGGGCGGGCTGGTGGCGGCCGCCATCTGCTCGATCCCCGGCGCGTCGGATGTCTTCGAGCGGGGGTTCGTGGCCTACACCAACCGGGCCAAGCAGGAGCTACTCGGCGTATCTGGTGACATGATCGCCGACCTCGGGGCAGTCTCGGAACCGATCGTGCGGATGATGGCCGAAGGCGCCCTCGAGCACTCGCACGCCCACGTGGCGGTGGCCGTCACCGGCGTCGCGGGGCCAGGCGGCGGCACGCCGATGAAGCCCGTGGGAACCGTCCACTTCGCCACAAGCCGCGCCAATCAGTCGGTCCACCACCGTATGGAGATGTTCGATCTCGACTCGCGTTGGGATATCCAGATCGCCGCCGTTCAGACCGCCCTGGAGATGCTCCGCGATCGCCTTCGCTAGGCCTCGCCCATGCCCAGGATCACCTCCCATTCGGCCTCGGTGACCGGCGTCACCGAGAGGCGGAACTGGCGGAACATGGTCATGCAGGCCAGCAGCGGATCTGCCTTGAGCTGGGCAAGGGCGACGGGGCGCTTCAAGGCCCGCACCGGAGCGATCTGCACGGCGACAAACCGGCCGGCCGGGTCGGTAGGATCGATAAAGGCTTCGCGGGTGATCGCGGCGATCCCCACCACCGCCTTGTCGCTCTGCGAATGGTAGATGAAGGCGTTCTGCCCGACCTTCATCGCCTTGAGATAGAGCGCGGCCTGGTTGTTGCGGACCCCATCCCACACCGTCGAACCATCGCGCACGAGGTCGTCGAAGCCGTATTTCTCCGGTTCCGACTTCAGCAGCCAATGGGTCGCGTCCATCGCCTAACCTCCATAGAGCTGAGCGGCGCGCACCTCGAAGCAGCGGACCAGCCGGCTCGCCGCGCGGCCAAGGTTGGCCGCCAAGAGGCCCTCGAGCAACCGTGAGCGGAACTCGCAGTCGATATCGAATGAGACTTCCGAGCCACGCCCGCGCGGCCGAAAGCGCCAGTGATTTTCAAGCTTGCGGAACGGACCGCTGAGCAGGGCGACGTCGATGGCCAGGTGCGCCCTGTCCAGGCGAACGGTCGTGCCGAAGCGTTCGTTGATCATCGAGAATTTCACCTGCGCCTCGGCGTCGATGAGGGTCACTCCCTCGCCATCAGGGCGGCGGTTGCGGGCCTTCAGGGCCGTGATCCAGCGGACGAACTGCGGATAGGATTCCACGTCGGCCACCAGATCGAAGAGCTGGCCAGGAGCGTAGGGCAGATCGCGGGTCAGGCTGTGGCGCAAGTCCGATCCGATCGAACGTCGGCCCTGGCGGCCCGCAAGGCGGCGAAATCGTCGCCGGCGTGGTGCGAGGAGCGTGTCAGTGGACTTGCGGAGACCATGAGGAAGCCCTTGGCTCGGGCGATCGTCGCTAGAGCGTCGAATTCTTCGGGGGACACGAAGCGATCGACTGGGGCGTGCTTGCGCGTGGGCTGCAGATACTGGCCGATGGTGATGAAATCGACGCCCGCCGAGCGCATGTCATCCATCGCCTGCATCACCTCTTCCTTGCTCTCGCCGAGGCCGACCATCAGACCGGACTTGGTGAACATCTCCGAAGAGCGCTCCTTGACCCGCTCGAGCAGCCGCAGGGAATGGTAGTAGCGGGCTCCCGGGCGGATGGAGAGATACAGCCGCGGCACGGTTTCGAGGTTGTGATTGAACACGTCAGGGCGGGAATCGATGGCCAGATCGGCGGCTGCCGCCGGCTTGCGCAGGAAATCGGGCGTCAGGATCTCGATTGTCGTTCTCGGCGCGGCGGCGCGGATCGCCGCCACCGTCGCGGCGAAATGAGCGGCTCCCCCATCCGGAAGATCGTCGCGGTCCACCGAGGTGATCACCACGTGGCTGAGGCCCATCTGAGCGACGGCGCGACCGACCCTTGCCGGTTCGCTGGGGTCAAGAGCATCGGGGCGGCCGGTGGCGACATTGCAGAAGGCGCACGCCCGGGTGCAGACATCGCCCATTATCATCATGGTGGCGTGGCCAACGCTCCAGCACTCACCGATGTTCGGACAGGCGGCTTCCTCGCAGACCGTGGTGAGACCGTGGGCCCGGACGATAGCGCGGGTTTGGTTGTAGCCAGCCGAGCCGGGAGCGCGAACACGGAGCCACGGTGGCTTGCGCAGGACAGGCGTGTCGGGGCGTGATTGCTTTTCCGGGTGGCGAAGGGCGCCCGTGCGCTCGATGACCGTGACCATGGCTCCTAAATCGTCGCTCTCGTCGCTTCGATCAAGCCACGAGATCGTCCCCGTCGGGTGATCGCGCTTTTCATCGGCGGCGCCGGTCTGTAGCGTCAAGCGTTGAACCCACACGAGAATGGGGCGAGGGGAGTGATCAGCGGAAACCGCATGGCGCGCATATTTGACCCAACGCTTGCCGAACGGAGCGTGTTCGACGCCCTCCTAGACGCGGCTCACGTCTATGGCGCGAACAAGCCGATCCTGGAGGATCAGGAGCGCCGGCCTCTTTCCTACACCGACCTGATCCGGGCCAGTTTCGCCCTTGGCCGCAAGCTGGCGGCCCCGACCCGGCGCGGCGAACGGGTCGGCGTGCTTCTGCCCTCGAGCGCCGGGGCAGTGGTCACCTTCTTCGCCCTGCACGCCTTTGGTCGGGTGCCGGCGATGCTCAATTTCACCGCCGGCCTGCGCAACCTGCGCGCCGCCGTCCGCCTGGCCGGCGTCAACCGGGTGCTGACCTCGCGACGGTTCATCGAGCAGGGCAAGCTGCACGATGTTGTCGACGCGCTCGAGGAACAGTGCACGATCATCTATCTGGAGGATGTCCGCAGGCATATCGGGACGGTGGACAGGGCCCTGGCCCTGGCCGCTTCCCTCCTCGCCCGGCAGGCCCGCGCCAAGCTTGGCCCACACGATCCGGCGGTGGTGCTCTTCACATCGGGCAGCTTCGGCGCGCCCCGCGGCGTGGTGCTGAGCCACGTCAACCTCATCGCCAACGTCGCTCAGGTGGCCGCACATATCGAGCTGGATCCGGATTGGGTAATGTTCAATCCCCTGCCCATTTTCCACTGCTTTGGCCTGACCGGCGGGGTGCTCTTGCCCATTTTCACCGGCATGAAGGCGTTTCAGTACCCGAGCCCCCTGCACACCAAGCAGATTCCGCGGCTCATCGCCGACACGCGGGCCAGCATCCTTTTGGCGACCGACACCTTCGTCAATCAGTACGCCCGGGCCAGTGAGAACCGCGAACTGGCGGGCCTGAACTTCATTGTCTGCGGCGCCGAAAAGGTGCGCGAGGAGACTCACCACCTGATCCGCGAGCGGTTCGGCCCGGTGCCGGTTTTGGAAGGCTATGGAGCCACCGAGGCCTCGCCCGTGATTGCAGTCAACAAACCCCAGGACAATCGGCCCGGCACCGTCGGGGGACTTCTGCCCGGTGTCGAGACGCGGCTTGAATCCGTAGACGGAATAAATCGTGGCGGGCGCCTCTATGTGCGCGGCCCCAACATCATGAGCGGTTATCTGAATACGGAGGGCGCCCTCGACCCTCCGGCCAACGGCTGGCACGACACCGGCGACGTAGTCGAAATTTCTGGCGACGGCTGGGTGACTATTCTCGGCCGCGTCAAGCGGTTCGCCAAGGTCGGTGGTGAGATGGTCTCGCTCACCGCCGCGGAAGACCTGGCCGGCGGCCTGTGGCCAGACGCCCGTCATGCGGTGATTTCCATGCCCGACGGCCGCAAGGGCGAGCGCCTGGTGTTGGTCACCGACCGCCGCGACGCGGAGGTCGCCGAACTCCTTGGTCACGCCAAGGCTCTCGGAGCCGGAGAGTTGGCCGTTCCGCGGCGGATCGTCCGGACTTTTGAGGTTCCGGTCCTGGGATCGGGTAAGACCGACTATGTGGCGGTGCAGCGGATCGTCGAGGCCGAGATCGGCGCCGCGTGAAGCGCTTCAGATATGGAGGACCCGGCCGAAGGCGTCCAGGGACGATTCGTGCATGGCCTCGCTCATCGTCGGGTGCGGGAAGACGGTGGCGATTAACTCGGCTTCGGTGGCCTCGAGCGTGAGCGCCAGGGCGAATCCCTGGATCATTTCCGTGACCTCACCGCCGATCATGTGGGCGCCGAGCAAACCCCCGGTGGCGGCGTCGAACACGGTCTTGACCAGACCCTCGGTCTCGCCGGCGGCGATCGCTTTGCCGTTGGCCCGGAACGGGAACCGTCCGACCTTGATTTGGAAGCCCTTTTCCGCCGCCTGGGCTTCGGTCAGGCCGATGGAAGCGACTTGCGGCGTGGTGTAGGTGCATCCCGGTATGGCGGCCGGCAAGCGATCGTCGGCCAAGCCGGCGATATGCTCCACGCAATGGACGCCCTCGTGGCTGGCCTTGTGCGCCAGCCAGGGAGGACCGGCGACATCGCCGATGGCATAGAGGCCCGCAACGTTGGTGGCCCCGTGGGCGTCGATGACGACATGGCCACGGTCGAGCTTCACACCTAAGGCTTCGAGGCCGATATTTTCGACATTGGCCGCGATGCCCACCGCGACAATCGCCTTTTCAGCCTCGAGCCGCTCGCTCTTGCCCTCTGACTCTAGCTCCAGGGTGACCCCAGCCTTCGAAGCGGTGAGGCGGGTCACCTGGGCGCCGACACGTATCTTGATGCCCCGGCGGGCGAAGGCCTTGTGGGCTAGTTCCGAAATTTCCTCATCCTCTACGGGCAAGATCCGCGGCAAGGCCTCGATGACCGCCACATCGCAGCCCAGGGCGCGGTAGAAGCTGGCGAACTCCATGCCGATGGCCCCCGAGCCAACCACCAGAAGTGAGGCCGGCGCGGATTTGGGGACCATGGCCTCGCGATATGTCCAGATCCGCTCGCCGTCAGGGACCAGGCCAGCGGCCGGAATGGTCCTCGCCCGCGCGCCGGTGGCCAGGATGACCGACTTGGCTTCGAGTGTTCTCTCCCCGCCGATCTTCAGCTTGACCACGACCGCCGGGGCCGCTTTGCCCTTCTCAAGGCGGGCCTCGCCGTCGACGACCTCGATCTTGTGCTTCTTCATCAGGAAGGCGACGCCGGAGGAAAGCTGCTTTGCGACCTTGCGAGAACGCTCGATCACTTTGGTGAAATCGTACGCCCGATTGTCGGCGGAGAGACCGAAGTCGGAAAGGTGACCCAAGGTGTCATACACCTCGCCGGATTTAAGCAAGGCCTTGGTGGGGATGCAGCCCCAGTTGAGGCATACCCCGCCCAGCGCTTCGCGTTCGACAATGGCGGTCTTCAGACCCAACTGAGAGGCGCGGATGGCGGTCACATAGCCCCCCGGGCCAGCCCCGATCACCACTATGTCGAAGGCGTCGGCCATCAGAGCAACGCCTCGATGGCGCTTTCCAGGGCCTTGGGCTCGGTGGAGGGTCCGAACCGCGCCACGACGGCGCCCGATCGGTCGATGAGAAACTTGGTGAAGTTCCACTTGATCGAGCTGGTTCCCAGAACGCCCTTCTTTTCCTTCTTCAGCCAGGCGTAGAGGGGATGCGGGCGCTCGCCGTTAACTTCGACCTTCTTCATCATCGGGAAGGTGACGCCATAGGTCGACGAGCAGAAGCTGGCGATGTCGGCGGCGTCGCCCGGTTCCTGGGCTCCGAACTGGTTGCACGGGAAGCCGAGGATGGTGAGGCCCCGGTCGGCGAATTTGCGGTGCAGGGCCTCGAGCCCGGAGTACTGGGGCGTGAAGCCGCATTTGCTCGCGGTGTTGACGATCAGCAGCACCCGGCCGCGATAATCCGACAGCGGGGCCGGGCGGCCGTCCAGAGTCTGGGCAGTGAAGTCGTAGGCGTTCATCGGGCCTCGCAAATCACACGATTATGGTAATCGGATCTTCGATCATCGCCTTGAACACGCTCAGCCATTGCGCACCGATCGCCCCATCGACCACGCGGTGATCGCAAGTCAGGGTGACGCTCATGACGGTTGCAATGGCCACGGCGTCGTTGCGGATCACCGCCCGCTTTTCCCCCGCGCCAACCGAGAGAATGGCGCCGTGCGGCTCGTTGATGATCGAGGCGAAGGACCTGATTCCGAACATGCCAAGGTTGGAAATCGAGAATGTGCCGCCCTGGAATTCCTCCGGCTTCAGCTTGCGGCCGCGGGCCCGCTCGGCGAGGTCTTTGGTCTCCGAGGCGATCCTGGCCACGCCCTTGCCTTCGGCGGCGCGGATGATGGGGGTGATCAGACCGCCCTCGATCGCCACGGCCATGGCGATATCGGCATGGTGATGCATCGCGATGCCATCGGGCGTGTAGCTGGCGTTGGTGGCCGGGACCCGCATCAGTGCGGCGGCGGCGGCCTTTATCACCATGTCGTTGACGCTAACCTTTACGCCTGAGGCGGCCAGGCCGGAGTTGATGCGGGTCCGCGCCGCCAGAAGCGCGTCGAGCTCGATATCGACCGTAAGCGGAAAATGCGGCACGTCGCGGAAGCTGTCGGTCATCCGCCGGGCAATCGTGCGCTTCATGCCATCCAGGGGGACGAGATCGTAAGAGCCGGGCGCGATGCCCATCTGCTCCAGGCTGGGCGCCTGGCGCGCGGCCGCAGCCGGCGCGGGCGGCCTCTCCGATATCACCGCCGGCTGGGCAGCCTGCTCCCCGCCCGGCGAGGCGGCCGACCGGAGACCCTCCACATCGCGGCGAACAACGCGGCCATGCGGGCCGGAACCCTTGACCGAGGCGAGGTCGACGCCGATTTGGGCCGCCAGCCGCCGGGCCAGCGGCGAAGCAAAAGGCCGTTCCTTTTCCGTGGGGCTCTTCGCCAAGGCGGCGGGCGGCGCGGGTTCCGGCCTCGCCGATGGGGCGCCCGTCCTGGTGGGCGCGGGTGTGGGCTTGGCCTCCGGCTTGGGTTCGGCCTTGGGCGCTTCCTTGGCCTTCGGCGCTTCACCCTGGGGAGCACCGTCCCCGCCGAGGCGGGCGATCGGCGTGTTGATCTTGACCCCCTCGGTTCCCTCCGGAACCAGAATTTCCGAAACGACACCCTCGTCGACGGCCTCGACCTCCATGGTTGCCTTGTCGGTCTCGATTTCGGCGATAACATCGCCGGCCTTGACCGCGTCGCCCACCTTGACCAGCCATTTGGCCAGCGAGCCCTCCTCCATGGTCGGCGAAAGGGCCGGCATCAGGACATCGGTCACGTCGCCTCCTTGGAAAGATGAGCCAGCTCCGCTCCGTACTGTTCCCAGTGGCGACCGTCGAAAACCTCAAGCTCGAGACGCACCGAAGCCCGATCGTCGAGGCAGCGGGCGTTCACTGACCATCCGTCGGGATTGGAGCGCGGGCGGTAGAAACTCTTTACGCCGCAGACACGGCAGAACAGGTGATCCGCGATCGCGGTGTTGAACCGGTAGCTGGAAAGGCTCTCGCCGCCGCTTAGCAGCCGGAACCGGCTTTCCGGCACGATCAGATGGATAAAACCGGTCATTTCGCAGATCGAGCAGGTGCAAGTCTGGGCTGGCGCCTCGTTCGGCAGGGCGGCCTCGAAGCGCACCGCACCGCAGTGGCACCCGCCGGACCGCCAGGTCAGGGGCCCGCTCATCGGTAGGCGACCGCCTTGGCCGCAGCCACGATCCGCTCCACTGACGGCAGGGAGAGCGCTTCCAGATTGGCCGCGTATGGGAGCGGAGTGTCCTGCTGGCAGACGCGCACCGGCGGAGCGTCGAGATAGTCGAATGCGGCCTCCACGGCCCGGGCGGCCACCTCGGCTCCGACCCCGAATGGCCCCCAGCCCTCTTCGACAGTCACCAGGCGGTTGGTCTTCATGACGCTCCTGGCCACGGTGGCGTGATCGAGTGGGCGCAAGGTGCGAAGGTCGATCACCTCGGCCTCCAGGCCGTCCTGGTGGAGTATTTCGGCCGCCTCGAGGGCAAGGCCGACCATTCGTGCGTGCGCGACGATGGTGACCCCGTCGCCGGCGCGGCGAATCCTGGCCTTTCCGATCGGAACCAGCCAGTCGACACCGTCTGGCACCTCGCCCTCATGGCCGTAGAGCATCTCGTGCTCGAGAAAAACCACCGGATTGGGGTCTCGGATCGCTGACTTGAGAAGGCCTTTTGCGTCGGCGGCATCATAGGGCGCGATGACCTTCAGGCCTGGAACCTGGCCATACCAGGTGGAATAGTCCTGGCTGTGCTGGGCGCCTACCCGCGAGGCGGCGCCGTTGGGACCTCGAAAAACCACCGGGCAGCAGATCTGACCGCCTGACATATAGTGCGTCTTCGCGGCGGAATTTATAATCTGATCAATCGCCTGCATGGCAAAGTTAAACGTCATGAACTCGACGATTGGTTTGAGGCCGACCATGGACGCGCCCACCCCGACGCCGGCGAAACCGTGTTCGGTGATGGGCGTATCGATGACCCGTCGGGCGCCAAACTCCTGCAAGAGCTCGCGGCTGACCTTATAGGCGCCCTGATATTCCGCGACTTCCTCTCCCATGAGGAAAACGGTCTCGTCGCGGCGCATCTCCTCGGCCATCGCATCGCGCAGGGCGTCCCGGACACTGACCCTGGCGAGTTTGGCGCCGGCAGGGATCTCCTCGTCGATGGCCTCGGGCGTCGGCGTGGCCTCGACTTTCGCCTCGGCGGCCTTTGGCTCCCCCTTGGCGGGGGGTTCAGGCTCGGTCTGGGGCTCAGGCTCGGATTGCGGCTCGGCCTTCGCTTGCGCCGCCCCCCCTTTGCTCGCGGCTTCGCCGCCGGAGAGGCGAGCGATAGGTGTGTTGATCTTGACCGCTTCCGTTCCTTCGGGAACCAGCAGGGCCTCGACTACCCCCTCGTCGACGGCCTCGACCTCCATGGTCGCCTTGTCGGTCTCGATTTCGGCGATGACATCGCCGCTCTTGACGGCGTCGCCGGCCTTGACCAGCCACTTGGCGAGAGTCCCCTCCTCCATGGTCGGCGAAAGGGCGGGCATGAGGACGTCGGTCAAGCCGCGTCCTCCACGTAGACATCGGTGTAAAGTTCGTCAGGCTCCGGCTCAGGAGCGGTGCGGGCGAACTCAGCGGCGTCGGCTACCAGGGCCTTGACCTCGCCGTCTATGGCCTTGAGCGCCGCCTCGTCAGCCAGCCCCTTTTCCTCAAGCCGATCGCGCAAGTGGTCGATGGGATCGCGGGTCTTGCGCACGGCGTCGATCTCGTCGCGGGTCCGGTACTTGCCAGGATCGCTCATCGAGTGGCCGCGGTAGCGATAGGTCTTCATCTCCAGGATGGTCGGCCCCTTGCCCGAGCGGGCGAAGGCGGCAGCCCGCTCGCCAGCTTCGAGAACGGCCGAAACATCCATGCCGTCAATCTGTTCTCCGGGAATATTGAAGCTGGCGCCGCGTTTGAACAGGTGAGTTTCCGAGGAAGAGCGTTCGACGCTGGTGCCCATGGCGTACTGATTGTTCTCGATCACGTAGACCACCGGCAGGCGCCAAAGCGCGGCCATGTTGAAGCTCTCGTAGACCTGGCCCTGGTTGGCCGCCCCGTCGCCGAAATAGACGAAAGCCACAGCCCCATCGCCACGATAGAGGTTGGCCAGGGCGATGCCGGTTCCCAGGCTGACTTGCGCCCCGACAATGCCGTGGCCGCCGAAGAAGCCATGTTTGGTCGAGAACATATGCATCGAACCGCCCTTGCCGCGGGACGAGCCGGCCGCGCGTCCGGTGAGTTCGGCCATCACCGCCTTGGGGTCCATGCCAGCGGCCAGCATATGGCCGTGGTCGCGGTAGCCGGTGATCACCTGATCGCCGGCCCGACGGGCCGCCTGCATGCCTACCGCGATCGCCTCCTGGCCAATGTAGAGGTGGCAAAAGCCGCCGATCAGGCCCATGCCATAGAGTTGGCCTGCGCGCTCCTCGAAGCGGCGGATGAGCAGCATCTGGCGATAAAAGGCCAGGAGATCGACGCCGCCGGAGTCAGGTTTTGCGCCCTTGCGGGCGGCAGCTTTGGCGACCGCGCGCGCCATGTTCCGCTCCAATGTTCTTTGTCGAGGCGGGGTAGCGCCCGCGGGCGCTCAACCTCGGTCCGGAATGTCGCGGATCACATAGTCCCTGGGATCAACAAAGCCTAGCAGGACATGCGCCCTTTCCTCCAGCAGATCGGCCGATAGGCTCTGGTCGCGCAGCAGGCGGGCGCGAATTTCGAGGTCACGGCGTTCGGCGCGCAGCTGGGAAAGTTCTACCTGCTTCGCGGCCAGCACCTCTCGCCGCTGGCGGGCCAGGAGAAGGCCTCGATCCCCTGTCAGGGCGTGGAAGCCGAAGTAGAAGATTAGGAAGGCTAGGGCCGCGGTGGGCAGGTAAGTCTGAAGACGGGGCAACATCGGCCGACTCAGCGAACCTCCAGGGGATGCCCTTCGATATCCGCCCCGCCGCTTAACGCAAGCCTAACGCACTTTTACGCGAGCCGCTTAATGGCCCGGGCGCCGGCGTAGAGAGCCTGGTCGCCGAGCTGTTCCTCGATGCGAAGAAGCTGGTTGTATTTTGCCAAGCGCTCCGAGCGGGAAAGCGAGCCGGTCTTGATCTGCCCGCAGTTGGCGGCGACGGCGAGGTCGGCGATCGTCGTGTCCTCGGTTTCGCCGGAGCGGTGGCTCATCACCTGGCCATAGGACCAGTTCCGAGCCAGTTCGATGGTGTCGAGGGTCTCCGACAGGGTGCCTATCTGATTGACCTTGATCAGGATGGCGTTGGCCAGACCTCGCTCGAGACCCATGATCAGACGGGCCGGATTGGTGACGAATACATCGTCCCCGACGAGCTGCACCTTGTTTCCGAGGACCTTGGTCTGGTGAGCCCAGCCGTCGAGGTCGTCTTCGGCGCAGCCATCCTCGATCGAGACGATCGGAAAGCGATCAACGAGCGCGGCGAGATAGTCGGTCAGGCCGGCGGCGTCGACCACCTTGCCTTCGCCGGTCAGGTGATAGGCGCCATCGCTGAAGAACTCGCTGGCGGCGGCGTCGACGCCCAGATGGAAGTCTTCCCCGGCGCGATAGCCGGCTCGCGACCCGGCCTCGACGATGAAAGCCAGGGCCGCGTCGGCGCTGGCGATGTTGGGAGCGAAGCCACCCTCGTCGCCGACGTTGGTGTCGTGGCCGGCCTCGGAGAGGGCCTTCTTCAGGGCGTGGAAGATCTCGGCGCCCATGCGAAGCGCCTCGCTGAATCTGTCCACTCCGGTGGGTAGGATCATGAATTCCTGGATGTCGATCGGATTGTCGGCGTGAGCTCCACCATTGATGATGTTCATCATCGGAGTCGGAAGAACCCGCGACGCCACTCCGCCGACGTATTTGTAGAGTGGCAAGCCGGCGGATTGGGCGGCCGCTCTGGCCACGGCCAGACTCACGCCGAGGATGGCGTTGGCCCCCAGGCGGCTCTTGTTGGCCGTCCCGTCGAGTTCGATCAGGAGATTGTCGATTCGCCGCTGGTCCTCGGCATCTGAGCCGGCCAGGGCGTCGAAGATGTCGCCATTCACCGCCGCGACCGCACTCAGCACCCCTTTGCCGCTGTAGCGCGCCGCGTCGCCGTCACGCCGCTCGACAGCCTCGTGAGCGCCGGTCGAGGCGCCGGTGGGAACCGCCGCCCGTCCCAGAGAGCCATCGTCCAGGGTCACTTCGACCTCGACAGTGGGATTGCCCCGGCTGTCGAGAATCTCACGACCCAGGATGTCTACGATTTCGGTCATGAAATGCCCCTGAAAGGAAATGCGGCGAAGCCATAACCCAGTGGTCCGGCCAAGGGAACTTGGGGCTGGCCTGTGGCCGGGGCTGGGCCCACCCGTTGTTTCGCGCCGCCCCATTTGAACTTGAGGATTCGCCGGTGAGACTGCTCCCGCTCTTCTGCGCTTTTGCCCTGCTGGTTCCGGCGGCGAGCCTCGCCCAACCCGGTCCCGACGCCTCGATGACCGCCCAGCCGGCGCCCAGGGCAGCGAACCCGCCCCGCGGCCGTCTGCCGGACGAGCCGGGCGCCGGCGAGCACCCGCGGCCGACAGAGAGCGGACGCGCCGATATCGAATGCGACTCTCGCCCGACCGGGGGCGAGGAAGCCGGCCATGGCGACGTTCGGGCGGAGCGGGCCCGCTGCCACGCCCTCTCCGACGCCGATATCGCCAGCGCCCCGATCTACGAGGTCCGCAAAGTCACCCGCCATCAGGGCGTGATCGGCGGCCGCCCGATCTCCTACACCGCCACCGCCGGAACGCTCACCATCCGCGACGACGAGGGCAAGCCGACGGCCAGCATGTTTTACGTCGCCTACACGCTGGGCGGCGCCCGCCGGCCGGTGACGTTCTTCTACAATGGTGGACCAGGCTCCTCGACCGTCTGGCTGCACATGGGCTCCCTTTCGCCGGTGCGCGTGGTGACCGACTCCCCCCGGGCGACCCACAACGCCCCCTTTGAACTCGTGGCCAATAACGACAGCCTTCTGGATCGTTCGGACCTCGTGTTCCTTGACGCCGTCGGGGCGGGATTTTCGCGACCTTTGGGTGACACCAAGCTCTCCGCCTTCTGGGGGACCGACCAGGACATCGACGCCTTCGCCCGCGGGATCGAGCGCTATCTGACCCTCAACGACCGCTGGAACTCGCCCAAGTTCATCTTCGGCGAATCGTACGGCACCACCCGATCGGCCGGCCTTTCCTACCGCCTCCAGCACGATGGAGTGCAGCTGAACGGCGTCATCCTGCTCTCCTCGATCCTCAACTACGGCAGGCGCGACCCGGGCTTCGATCAGGAGCTGATCAACTATCTTCCGAGCTATGCCGCCGCGGCCGCCTATCACAACCGCCTGCCCGCCCAGCCGGCCGACTTGGCGGCATACTTGCGGGAAGCCCGCGACTGGGCTCGGGGGCCCTATGCCGAGGCCCTTGCCAAGGGCCAGGATCTGGACGCGCCGGAAAGGCAGGCGATTGCCCAGAAGATGGCCAGCTACACTGGGCTCTCGCCAGCCTATATCCTGGCCAGCGATCTTCGCGTGACGCCGTCCCATTTCCGCAAGGAACTGCTGCGCGATCAGCGCCTTACGCTTGGACGCTATGACGATCGATTCACCGGGGTGGACGTCGACGCCATAGGCGAGGCCCCTGAGTACGATCCCTCCGACACCGGCATTACCGGAGCCTTCGTGGCCGCCTTCCACCATTATCTGACCAGCGACCTCGGCTATGAGACCGACCTTAGCTATCGTCCGACCTACTATCAGAACGGTCTTAGCTGGGATTTCAAACACCGACCCCCCGGGGCCCGTGGGCCAAACGATGTCAACATGGCCGATGTCGCCCTCGATCTCTCGGCGGCCATGCGGGAAAACCCGCACCTACTGCTCTACTCGCTCAACGGAATCTACGACCTGGCGACGCCGTTCTTCGGCACCGAATATGATCTCGGCCACATGCAGCTCGAACCGGCCGATCGTCCCAACGTTCGCTTCGCCTATTATCCCTCCGGGCACATGGTCTATCTCAACACCGAGGCCCTGGCCCAGATGAAGGCCGACCTGGCTCGCTTCTACGACGAGGCCGCGCCGCCGACCCGGTAGCGGTTGAACCAGGCGAGAATCGCCGCCGCCTCCGCGGCCTCCTGCGACGGCCGATCGGCCAAGCCCTCGTGGGATGCGCCTGGCACGCGGACGAGCACCGTGGGCACCTGGCGCAGCTGCAAAGCCTGGAAGAACTGTTCGGCTTCGCTAGGGGGCGTGCGGTGATCTTCCTCCCCGACCATCACTAGCGTCGGGGTGGCGACGTGACCTACCAGGGAAAGCGGTGAGCGGCGCCAATAGAAGTCGGGGTCCTCCCACGGCATCTTGCCGAACCAATAGCGGGCCATGAAGGCGTAAAGGTCGACGGTGAGCACCTCGCTCGTCCAATCGATCACCGGCTTCTGGGCGGCGGCGGCGCGAAAGCGATCGGTCTTGCCGACGATCCAGGCGGTGAGCAGCCCGCCGCCGGAGCCGCCCGTGACGAAGAGGTTGTTAGCATCCACACTGCCGCGCGCGATGGCGGCGTCGACCACGCTCATCAGATCGTCGTAGTCCTGGCTCGGATAGTTCTTGTCGATGAGATTGGCGAAAGCCGCGCCATACGAGGTCGAGCCGCGCGGATTGGCATAGACGACCACGTATCCCGCCGCCGCGTAAAGCTGCAGTTCGGAGGCGAAGCTGGGCCCGTAGGCCGCGAACGGTCCGCCATGGATTTCCAGGATCAGCGGGTATTTCCGGGTGGGATCGAAATCCGGCGGCGTCATGATCCAGGCATCGATCGGGCGTTCGTCGAAGCTCGAGGTGACGGCCAGTGGCTCGACCCTGGCCAGGGTCTTGCCGGCGAAAAGACCGGCGTTGAGATCCGTGAGCCGGCGAACGGCGCCCTGCCGCGCCAGGCCGACATCAGCGGGATGGCCTGCGTCGCCGAGGGTGAAAGCCACCACGCCGCCCCCGCCGCTCGAAAACGCCCCGCCGTTATAGGGTCGGTCGGGCTCTGAGCCGCCCAGGCCCGCCGCCACGGTCTGCATTCGGCCGGCCAGATCGACACGACCGATCTTGGTCACGCCGCGATCTCCATAGGCGAAGAAGATTGAGCGGCCATCGCTGGCCCACTGCGGCCGCGCCACCGAGCGGTCCAGGCCGGCGGTGAGCGAGCGAAGGTTCGCGCCGTCGCGGTCCATGACCCACAGCTGGGCGTTCTCGTAGCCGCGGCCGCGATCGGTGAATCCGGCCCAGGCGATTAGGCGACCATCCGGCGAGACGACCGGGTCACCGGAAGGGCCGTGCTGGCCAGTCAGGGGCGTGAGGGACCCGCCGGCCACATTCAGGGCCCAGATGCGCGCCGCCAGCGGATCAAGTTCAGCCCCCTTCTCGCGCCCTGAGGCGAAGATCAAGGTCCGCCCGTCCGGGGTCCAGGAGATCGGGCCGGACACGTCGTAGGCGCCGAACGTCAACTGGCGCGGCGCACCGCCATCGGCCGCGATCACGAACAACTGGCGATAGCCGGGTTTGAGATAGCCTTCGCCGTCCTCGCGATAGTGCAGTCTGCTGATGATCTTCAGAGGCTCGGCCCATTTCGCGCCCTCAGGTTTGGACAGCGGGGCGCCCAGTGTGATGTCCGGCGCCTCCACCAGCATGGCAAAAGCGATCTGATGGCCGTCCGGCGACCAGGCGATGCTTCCAGGCGCGCTTGGCAGGTCAGCCAGCTTGGCAGAGGCGCCGCTCGTCAGCCACCGCACCCAGAGCTGGGGATGGCCCGTCTCGTCGGCGCTCAGATAGGCCAGGCGATCGCCCCCGGGCGAATAGCGCGGCGCCGAAGCCGTCCCAGCCCCGAGCGGTCTTTGAGCGCCGCTCTGAACATCGATCAGCCAGATGGCTCGCCGAGCCCTGTCGCTCATGGCGTCGAAGCCGACCCGGACATAGGCGATTTCCCGCCCGTCCGGACGGACCTGCGGGTCGGCGGCGAATTGCAACTCGAACAGATCGTGAGGGGTGAAAAGTCTCGCCGGCCCGTCAGCGGCGGTCGCCGCAGCGCCCGACATTATCGCCAAGGCGCACAACGCCACCGCCCAGGTCTTCATGCCACCCCTCCCGATTTCCAAGCGGAAGGACAATAGCGGGCCCGCGCCGCAGTGGGGAGGGTTCAGGGCGCCGGAGCATGGAACTGGTTCGCCTGGGCCTTGCCCACAGACGTCGGGCCGCCGCGATGGCTCGCTTCGCCCAGGCTGCCGGCGAAGAAGACGAGGACCAGCCCCAGCACGACGACACCCGCGATGAGCGAGCCGACCAGCATCCAGACTAGGCCGACGCTCCGAGCCCCCCTGGCCTCGGTCTCGCCGATATCGACGCGGCCGGAATCGTCATCGGCATGTGGCGTTTGGCTCATGGAAGTTCGCCTCTTATCCCCCTCGATCAAACGCTACTGCGCGCCCGGTGTTCCGCTCATTCCGGGCGGTGGGCGCGGACCGGGCCGCCGTCGATGCGGATCAGGGCGCCGTTGGTGAAGGCGGCCGCTTCGCTGGCCAGGTAGACCGCCGCCGCTGTTAATTCGGAAGGCAGGCCAACGCGCCAGCCGGCCCTCGTCCAGCCCGGGCGATCATGGTCCGGCGGATCGGGCCAGTGCTCGGCCACGTCGGTGGCGAATGGACCCACGCACAGAGTGTTGACCCTAACGTTGGGGCTGTAAGCCGCCGCGAAGCCGTCGGTCATGGCGTTGAGCGCCGCCTTGGCGCCGGCATAAGGCAAGGCCTGGGGCGAGGCATGCAACGAGGCGATCGAGGAGATGTTGATGATCGAGCCGCCGGCGCCGGCGTGCATTCGGCTCCCCACCAGAGCGGTGAGGCGGAACGGGCCCTTGAAATTGACCGCGATAACCTTGTCGAAATTCTCCTCGGTAACGGCGTCCAGACTCGGATAAAGCGGCGACATTCCGGCGTTGTTGACCAGGACGTCGATCCTGCCGAAGTGGTCCCAGGCCGCCTCGGCCATGGGCGCAATCTCGGCCCAACGCCCGACATGACAGGCATAAGGAAAGGCGCGGACGCCCAATGCGGCGAGATCCCGGGCCGTCTTCTCGCACGCTTCCGCCTTGCGGCTGATTATCGCGATATCCGCTCCGGCCCTGGCGAACCCCTCGGCCATGGCCCGTCCCAGACCTCGGGTGGCGCCGGTTATGAGCGCAACCTTCCCCTCCAGCGCGTGTTCTTGCACCCGTATCCCCCCGGTCGATCGCCGACGTCTGGCGCCGATGGCGCTAAATTCTGCCTATCAAGATCAGAATGACGACGATGATCAGAATGAGGCCGAGCCCGCCGCTAGGGAAGTAACCCCAGGAACGACTGTAGCCCCACCTGGGAAGGGCGCCCAGCAGCAGCAGGACAAGCACAATGATCAGAATGGTGCCAAGCATGAGGGTCTCCCATTGGCGCCCCGCGACCGGCGTCTGCCGGATCATAATGGCCGCCAACGGCCACGGTTCCCGATCGGCGCCTATCGATGCCTAACCTCCTGACCGCGGGGCAGCGCCATGTGGCCGCCCATCCCGCGCCAGGGCGGCTGGGCATTTCCAGCGCCGGCGACTCCCTGATCAACACGGTCAGCGCGGCGATCAACCATGTACTGTCGCTCACCCCGGTGGAGATCGCGATCAATGTCGTGTTCTCGGCGCTCATCCTCGCCGGCGCGGCCGCCGTCGCCTTCGCCTTCCATCACCTGATCGAGGCCCGGCTGAAAGCCGCCGCCGGCGACGAGGTACTGGCCCATGCCCGCGGTTCGCGGGCCCTTCGGTGGGGCCGAGCGCTCCTGCGTCTAGCCCTGATCGTCGGCGCCGGCTGGGGCGTCCTGGTGGTCTGGGGCTTCGATCCTCTCACCTGGTGGGTTGGGGCCAGCGGTCGCCAGGCGCTGAAGGTGTCGGGCCGACTCGTTCTGCTCAGCTTCATTCTTCTGGCCGCACTGGAACTGGCGGGCTTCATCATCCGGCGGACCATGGGCAACCTCGCGCTGACTGCCCGCGATCCGCGCCGCGCGGCCCAAATCCGCACGCTGGCGCCCCTGCTTCGCGGCGTCGTCCAGGCGGTGATCGTGCTGATCGGGACGATGATGCTGCTGTCGCAGCTGGGTGTTCAGATCGGCCCCCTGATCGCCGGCGCAGGGGTCGCCGGCATCGCCATCGGCTTCGGCGCGCAGAGCCTGGTCAAGGATGTCCTGACCGGTTTCTTCCTGATCATCGAGGATATCGTATCGATCGGCGACAGCGTGCGGATCGCCGGCTGCAAGGGTGACGTGGAGGCGATGACCTTGCGCACAATCCGCCTGCGTGACTTCGACGGCACCCTGCATATCTTCCCCTATGGCGAAGCGCAGGTGATCCACAACGAGAGCAAGGCCTTCTCCTATGCGGTGATCGACCTGCAGATCTCGTACAGCTCCGATGTCGACGCCGCCCTCGAGGCGATGGGCGAAGTGGGCGAAGCGCTGCGTGGCGATCCGGTCTTCGGCCCCAGGATCCTCGCCGGGGCTGAAGTTCTGGGCTTGGAGAACCTCAAGGAGAGCGGGGTCCAGCTGCGCGGCCGGATCAAGACCCGCACGGGCGCTGATTCCGGCGTTCAGCGGGAGTTCAATCGCCGCATCAAGGCCGAGTTCGATGCCCGCCACATCATCATGGCGGCACCGCATATGCGCCTGGTCCTGCCCGACGCACCGCCCGAGGAGCCCCGTAAGGAGACTGGCGGCTAGGTTCGCGTCGTCCCGACCTTCTGGGCCAGAGAAGCGCCCATGAAACGATCGAGATCGCCGTCGAGGACGCCGGACGTGTCGGAGGTCTCTACGTTGGTCCGCAGATCCTTGACCATCTGGTAGGGCTGCAGGACGTAGGAGCGTATCTGGTGGCCCCAGCCGATATCCGTCTTCTGGTCCTCCACCGCCTGGGCCGCCGCGTCGCGCTTCTGGAGCTCCAGTTCGTAGAGGCGGGCGCGCAGCATCTTCCATGCCTCGTCGCGATTGCGGTGCTGCGAGCGCTGGGTCTGGCAGGCGACCACGATGCCGGTTGGGCCGTGGGTCAAGCGAACGGCGGAATCGGTCTTGTTGATGTGCTGCCCGCCGGCGCCGCTGGCCCGGTAAGTGTCGGTGCGTACATCGGCCGGATTGATCTCGATCTCGATTGTGTCGTCGACGACCGGATAGACCCAGACGGACGCGAAACTGGTGTGGCGCTTGGCGGCGGCGTCGAAAGGCGAGATGCGCACGAGCCGGTGGACCCCGGCCTCCGTCTTAAGCCAGCCATAGGCATTGTGGCCAGCGACCTTGACTGTCGCCGACTTCAACCCAGCCTGCTCCCCAGCGGTTTCCTCGATGAACTCGACGTCCATGCCGTGGGCCCCGGCCCAGCGGGCGTACATCCTCAGCAACATGGCCGCCCAATCGGAGGACTCGGTGCCGCCGGCCCCGGCATTGACCTCGAGATAGGCGTCGGCGCCGTCGGCCTCGCCGGAGAGCAGGGCCTCGAGCTCGGCGCGGCCAGCCGTCACCTTGAGCGCGGCAAGCTGTTTGGAGACATCGTCCAAGGAGGCCTCGTCGGCTTCCGCTTCGGCCAGTTCCGCGAACTCGACGGCGTCGGCAAGCTCACGCTCGAGGCGGCGCACCGCGTCAACCCGATCGGCCAGGTAGGTGCGCTCGCGCATCAGGGCCTGGGCCGCGGCCGGGTCGTCCCACAGAGTCGGATCCTCGACCCTGGCGTTGAGTTCATCCAGCTGTCTTAGGGCCGGATTCCAGTCAAAGACGCCTCCTGAGCAGTCCGATGGACTGCTCGATATCGGCCGCGTTGGCCTCGATATCCGCGCGCATGACACGACACCTTTCCTTAGGTCGAACCGGGCCTGCCGGGGAGCGGGCGAGATAGGAGGAAGCGCGCGCTAATACAATCCCCGGCTCTCGTCCGGCGTCTTGGGCGGCGGGGCCGCCTCCGGCCCCGGGGGCGGATTGACGGGGGCCGGCGAGGGGGGCGGCGCGGCGGGGGTAATGGCGAAAGGCCGCGCGCCGACGCCTGGGGCGCTGACCGGCAAGGCCCTCACGCTGGGCTCGGTGCCAGGGCGAAAGGCCTCGCGGTTGGGCCCGACATTGGCGAACTTGGTATTGGGCGGAGCCTTGAAGTCCATCACCGGCATGCCCTTGAGCGCCTCCTGCATGAATTCGATGAAGATGGGCAGGGCGGCGACGGCCCCTGTCTCGCCCTTGCCCAGGGAGCGATTGTCATCGAATCCCACGAAAGTGCCGACGACGATCTGCGGCGAAAAACCCATAAACCAGGCGCTGCGGAAATCATTGGTGGTGCCGGTCTTGCCGCCGATCGGGCGCCCGAGTGAATTGGCCTGAGCCGCCGTGCCGCGCAGCACCACGCCCTCGAGCATGGTGTCGATCTGGTAGGCGGTGATCGGATCGATGAGCTGATCGCCGGCGTAAGGGACGTCCGGACCGTCCTGGCCGGTAAAGGCGCCCTCGCAGCCGGGGCATTCGCGCCGGTCGGCGCGGTAGATGTCCTTGCCGTCGCGATCCTCCACCTCCTCGATGAGGTGCGGCGTCACCTTGCGACCGCCGTTGACGAAGCTGGCGTAGGCCCCGGTCATTCTGAACGGCGTTGTCTCGCCGGCTCCGAGCGCCATGGAAAGAACCGGCTCCATGTGGTCTACCACGCCGAACCGCTTGGCGGTGGCGATGATCCGCGGCATCCGCACCTGCTCGGCGATGCGAACGGTCATGGTGTTGAGCGATAGTTCCAGGCCGCGCCGGAAGACCAGTGGGCCGAGGAATCGTTTCTCGTAGTTCTCCGGCCGCCAGGTCTGGCCGCCGAAGCCCGGAAGGCTGATCGGGGCGTCGAGCACCACGCTGGCTGGGGTGAACTGACCGCTCTCGAGCGCTGTGGCGTAGACGAACGGCTTGAAAGACGATCCGGGCTGGCGGTAGGCCTGGGTGGCGCGGTTGAAGTTGGACAGGGAGTAGCTGTAACCCCCGACCATCGCCAGCACCCGGCCGGTATTGGGCTCCATGGCCACGATCGCCCCGTTCACCTGAGGAACCTGACGCAGGTGAAAGGCGCCATGGTCGTCCGGCTCGACGAAGATCAGGTCTCCGACTGAAAGCCCTCTGCCGGCCTGTTCCCAAGCGATGTCCGGGCCGTCGAGGGGTCCTGTCGAGTTGTCGTCGGCGACCTGCACTCTGACCGCGCTACCGGCTTGGGTGACGACCGCCGCGCGCCACTTGCTGCGCTCAGAAGGCGGAGTCTTGGCCAAGGTCGCCTGCTGCCAGCCAGGTACAATGGCCACGTGGCCCCAGGCGCCGCGCCAGCCGTGGCGATGATCATAGGTCTCCAGCCCGTCCATGAGAGCGATACGGGCGGCGGTCTGCAAGCGCGGATCGAGCGTCGTTCGCATATAATAGCCGCCTTCATCGAGCCCGGCTCCGACGGAAGGCAACAGTCCGGCGTCACGCTTGGCCTCGGAGACGAAATAGTCGGCGTCGTGGTAGCGGGCGCGACTGGGCGCGGTCTCGACCTTGAGGTCCTCGGCCATTGCGGCGTTGGCCTGGGCTTGGCTGACCCAGCCGAGGTCGGCCATGTTCTGGAGGATCATGTTGCGCCGGCGCGTGGCCGCCGCTTTCTGGCGCACCGGCTGGTAGTTATCAGGTCCCTTGGGCAGCGCCGCCAGGTAAGCGCACTGGGCCAGGGTGAGATCGGTGATCGACTTGCCGAAATAGTTATAGGCCGCCGCTCCGACTCCATAGGAGCGATAACCGAGCCAGATATCATTCAGATAAAGCTCGAGAATCTGACGCTTGCTCAGGGTCTGCTCGAGCCGGGTGGCGATGATCGCCTCTTTGAGCTTTCGGCCAACGGTGACGTGGCTGTCCAAGAGAATGTTCTTGGCCACCTGCTGGGTGATCGTCGAGCCTCCCTCGGGCCTGCGGCCCTGCAGGATATTGAAGGCGTCTTTGATCATCGCCCGGCCAAGGCCGCCGACATCGACGCCCCCGTGCCGGAAGAAATTGTGGTCCTCGGCGGCGAGGAAGGCGCGGATAAGGGTTGGCGGCATCTGATCATAGGGCACATAGATCCGCCGGACCTTGGAGAATTCGCCGATCAGGGTGCCGTCCCAGGCATAGACCCGGGTCGCGGTTGGCGGGTGGAAATCGGCCAGTTCGTTGGCGTCGGGCATCTGGGCGAACAGCACGCCGGCGTAGATTGCGGCGCTCAGCGCCGCGCCGCCCACGATGCCCAGCAAGATCGCCGCGGAGGCGGGAATTGGCCGACCGAAGAGTTGCAATCCCGCCTCTCGCCTCCGCCGACTGCCCTCTTCGCCGCCGGCGATCCTCTAACGCCGTTCGCAGCGGGCGCCAACGGGCGCGGCCCATCAGTTCTCGGCCACGCGGACCTCGCCAGCGAAATAGGCGTCTATGGCGTCGGCCACCGCGTCGACCAGGCGCCGCCTCTGGACCGGGTCGGTCAGCCGGGCCTCGTCGGACGGGCAGGTGATGAAACCCATCTCCAGGAGCACAGCGGGGACGTCGGGGGCGAGGAGAACGAAGTAGCCGGCGTCGCGATGGCTGTTGGGCAGGAGGTCGACCTTGTCGCCGAGCCGATCGAGCAGCAGTTGAGCGAAGATCGAGGACCGGTTGAGCGTGCTGCGTTGGGTCAGGTCCAGAAGGATGCCGCCCACCGCGGGGTCAGCGCGGGCGGCGGCGCGGCGAAACCATTCGCGGCCGTCGAGCACTTCGTTGACGCGGGCCTCGCCGTGGTCCGAGAGCGTATAGACACTGGCTCCGTGGGCGCGCGTGTCGGTCCCGGCGGAATCGGCGTGCAGGGCGATGAACAGGTCGGCGCCGGCCCGCCTGGCGATCCGCACCCGCTCCTCGAGGGGAATGAAGACATCGCTCTGTCGGGTCATCACTACCCGGTAGCGGCCGCTTCGCTCGAGGCGATCGCGCAAGGCCAGGGCGGCGGCCAGGGTGATGTCCTTCTCACTGACGTCAGCGCTCTGGGCGCCCGGATCATGGCCGCCGTGGCCCGCGTCGATGACGACGACTTCGCGCGCCCCGGGCTTTTCATGCGGGCGGCGCGGCGTGGCGGCGTGAACTCCGGCGATACGAACTGGCGCCAGCGCCGCCCGAGCTTCGGGGGGCGGATCGGAGACGGCGACCGGGCCGGTCGAAGCGACGGCGACGGCGCCAAGGTCAATGACGTAGCGATAGCGTCCGACGCCGTGGCCGGGCGGGATCGCAAAGCGGCTCCTGATGGCCGCCTCGCCGGCCAGGTCAAGGGTCAGGCGGGCTCCGCCCTCCCCGGCTTCCAGCCACCAGTCCCTGACCAGTCCGGCGCCGCCCCCGTGCAGGGGCTGGATGACAAAAAGACCCTCGAGAGTGAAGACCATTTTCCGGTTCGCCGGCGCAGTCTCATCGGCCGAGACTCTCTCGGCGGTGTCGACGACCACCCGGGTGCCGGCGGCGCTGACGCCCAGCCTGACCGCGACCGCGGCGTCGTCGGCCTCCGCAGCGCCAGCCAGGGCCGCGCAAGCCGCCGCCAGCGCCGCCGCACTCCGCCATCGATGAGCTCGCGCCCAAGCCATGGTCCATCTCGGCCCCCAAACCGGACGGCCATATGCCCGCGCCAGCGTGCACAAACGGTTAAGGGAATCGCCAGCTGGCGGCGCGGACGGGCCCATGCAAAGCCGCGCTTCCCTTTCCCCGCGCCCTCCCCTACATTGCGGGGTGCGCATGCGCGGTCATTCCGACAGCGAAGCGATTGTGCGCCCCTCGGCGTCGCGCTAGCGCCATCTTGGCGTCGACGCGCCAGCCAATTTGCGCCCTCGACTTGTTCAGAGCGCACCCTGAAGAGAATTTGAACCCATGGGCGGCGCCGCCTCCTCTCCGACCTCGAACCAGAGCCTAGCCGCCCACAGCGGCCGCTCGTTCGGTGCTGTCGAAGGCGTGCGCGCCCGCAACCGGCGCCGGGGCCTATGGCCCGCCGCGCGCCTCGGAGACTTTCCACATGTCAAAGAAAATGCTGATCGATGCCGCCCACCCGGAAGAAACCCGGGTGGTGGTGCTCAGCGGTAACGAGGTCGAAGCTTTCGATTTTGAAAGCGCCGCGAAGAAGCAGCTGCGCGGCAACATCTATCTCGCCAAGGTCACCCGGGTAGAACCCAGCCTTCAGGCCGCCTTCGTCGAATATGGCGGCAATCGCCACGGTTTCCTGGCCTTCAACGAAATCCATCCAGACTACTACCAGATCCCCCACGCCGATCGCGAAGCCCTTCTGCGCGAGGCCGAGGAAGAGGATGACGAGGACCAGGCGCCCGCGCCGGCCGCGTCGGCCAATGGCGGCGAGGAAGAACCCGACAGCCTGGGCGGCGACGATGACGACGAAGTGGACGCCGAGGTTGCCCGTCGCCGCCGCCGCCTCATGCGCCGCTACAAGATCCAGGAAGTCATCAAGCGCCGTCAGATCATGCTTATCCAGGTCGTGAAGGAAGAGCGCGGCAATAAGGGCGCGGCGCTGACGACCTATCTGTCCTTGGCCGGCCGTTATTGCGTGCTGATGCCCAATACCGATCGCGGCGGCGGCATAAGCCGCAAGATCACCGCCACGGCCGACCGTAAGCGCCTGCGCGCCATCGTCCAGGATCTCGATGTGCCGGAGGGCATGGGCCTCATCGTTCGCACCGCCGGCGCCAAACGGACCAAGGCCGAGATCAAGCGCGACTACGAGTACCTTTCCAGGGCGTGGGGCAATATCCGCGACACCACCCTGCACTCGATCGCCCCCGCCTTGATCTATGAGGAGGAAGACCTGGTCAAACGGGCCATCCGCGACCTCTTTGACAAGGATGTCGAGGCAGTTTGGGTGCAGGGCGAGGCCGGCTACGTCGAGGCGCGCGACTTCATGCGCATGCTGATGCCGGCTCAAGCCAAGAAGGTTCAGGACTATCGCGGACCCGCGCCCCTGTTCGCGGCCCACAAGGTCGAGGACCATCTGGCCCAGATCTATTCACCCACCGTGCCGCTGAAATCCGGCGGCTATCTGGTTATCAACCAGACCGAGGCCCTGGTGGCCATCGACGTCAACTCGGGCCGCTCGACGCGCGAGCGCAACATCGAAGCCACCGCCCTGAAGACCAATACCGAAGCGGCCGTCGAGGCCGCCCGTCAGTTGCGGCTGCGCGATCTGGCGGGGCTGATCGTCATCGACTTCATCGACATGGACGAATCGAAGAACAACCGCTCGGTGGAGAAGGTTCTCAAGGACTGCCTGGCCCAGGACCGGGCGCGCATCCAGATGGGCCGCATCTCAACGTTCGGTTTGATGGAGATCAGTCGCCAGAGGCGGCGAACTGGCATCCTCGAGGGCACAACCCACGTCTGCCCTCACTGCGGTGGCGCCGGTCGCGTGCGCTCGGCTGAATCCAGCGCCCTGGGGGCCCTTCGCGCCTTGGAAATGGAGGCCTTGAAGGGTGGTGGCGAGGTAATCGTTCGCGCCTCGCGCGAGACCGGGCTTTATTTGCTTAATCACAAGCGCGATTTCCTGGTCCGCCTGGAAACCAGCCACGGGCTCTTCGTCAACGTGGTTCTCGACGAGACCCTGGCCCAGGCCGACCATCAGATCGAGCGTCTCTCCAGCGCCCATTTCGAGGCCCCGGCAAGGATCGAGGAACGCGCCCCCGAAGCCTTCGAACCCTATGTCGATGACGAGGTCGACGAGGACGAGGTCGAGGAAGACCTCGACGCGGTCGTTGACGGAGTCGAGACCGCGGGTCACGAAATCGATGATGACGGGAGTCGTCGACGCGGCCGGCGGCGGCGTCGCGGCCGCCGCGGCGAAGAGCCCCGGGCCGCCGTCCCTCAATCCGCCGCGGCAGCCCCCGCGGCCGAGGAAGGCGAAGGCTCGCAAGCCAGACGCCGCCGCGGCCGGCGCGGCGGCCGCCGCCCGCGCGAGGCCGGCGACGTCTATGGCTGGTCGTGGCCGGCGAAACTCTCCGGCGAGGACCCCTACGAGTGGCGAGGCCCTGTCGAACGGCCGGCCGTCGTCGAGAGCCTCGAGTCCCCGCCCGTCATGCTGGCCGCCGAGCCGACGAGGGCCCCGATCGCCGCTGCCGAGCCCGTACTGGAGGTAGCTGATGAGATTTGGGTCGAGTTGCCTGAACCCGAAGCGGTGAGCGAAACCAAGCCCAAGAGCCGTCGCCGCCGCTCCGCCAAAGCGGCCGGCGAGAAGGCTCCCGCCGTGTCGGCCGCGGCCCAGGCGCCCACGCCGCCCATGCCCGAACCGGTGGCGGTCGCAGGTTCGGAACCGGAGCCTGCCGCCGAGCCCGAGAGGGTGGCTTTGGCCGTGGTCGACTCCCCGCCGACGCCTCGTGAGCCGGATCCGGCCGAGATCGTCGCACCGCCGGCAGCCCCTCGTCGAGGCTGGTGGCGGCGCAGCGTATGAGCGGCTAGACTGGGGCCACGGGGGACGAAGCGAGACCGAGACCGACATCGTGAGCCCCTCCCCACGCCCGTCGCGCGCCGGTCTCGTTGGCCTCGTACTCCTCGGCCTGATGGCGGCGCCAACGGCCAGGGCCCAAGCCGCGGGCGCCATCTCGATCGTTCGCGACACCGAGATCGAGGAAATCCTCCATCAGGAAGCCGACCCGATCTTCGTCGCCGCCGGCCTCGATCCGAAACACGTCGAAATCCACCTGATCGGCGACAAGGAACTCAACGCCTTTTCCACCGCCGGCCTCAACCTTTACCTCAACACTGGTCTCATCGCCGAGACCAAGAACCCGAACCAGCTGATCGGAGTCATCGCCCACGAGACCGGCCACATCGCCGGCGGCCACGTCGCCCGCTCGGGGGCGGCCACCAAGGCGGCGCTCGGACCGATGCTAGTCGGGATCGGCCTGGGCATTCTGGCCGCCGCCGCCGGCTCGCCCGAGGGCGGCGCGGCCCTCGTATTCTCCTCGACCTATTTCGGCGAAATGGGCGTTCTTGGATATTCCCGCGAACAGGAATCGCGGGCCGACCAGGCGGCCAGCACCTATCTCGAGAAAGCCGGAATCTCGGGCCGCGGGTTAGTCGATTTCTTCAATGAATACCGCTACCAGGAGGTCTTCGACGACGAGCGGAAATACCCCTACTTTCGCGACCATCCGCTCACCGACGACCGGATCGAGGCCCTGGCGGCGCGGGTCGAGCATCAACCGCACGTCGACGCCGTCGACACGCCCGAGGCAATCGCCCGCCACGACCTGATGAAGGCGAAGATCGAGGGTTTTCTCGACAGCCCCTACCAGACCCTCGACGACTATCCAGCCACCGACCTAACTTTCGCGGCGCGTTACGCCCGCGCCATCGCCTACTACAAGCAGACCGACACCGATAAGGCGGTGAAGGCGATCGACGCCTTGATCGCCGAACGGCCCAACGATCCCTATCTGTGGGAACTAAAGGGCCAGGTCTATTTCGAAGCCGGGAAACCGAAGGATGCCGAGCCTGCTCATCGCCGTTCGGTCGAACTCAAACCCGACGCGCCACTGCTGCGCATCAACCTCGCCCAGACCCTGCTCGCCCTCAACGATCCGGCGAAAGCTGCCGAGGCCATCGAGCAGATCAGGCAGGCCATGGCCGTGGAACCCGACAACGCCCTGGGGTGGCGCCTGCTGGCCGAAGCCTACGACAGCCAGGGCCATGACGGCATGGCCCGCCTAGCCACGGCGGAGCAGAAATTCTATCTCGGCCAGATGACCGATGCGCGGGTCTTCGCCCTGCGCGCCCGCGAACTCCTCAAGAAGGACTCCCCCGAATGGCGGCGCGCCACCGACATCATCCTGGCCTCCAAGCCGACGGCCGACGATTTCAAGGCCATGGCCGCGCAGGGTTGATCGGCCGAGGCCTCGCGGCGGCGTTCATTCTCGCCATGCTTGCCGCCTGCCAGCCGGCGTCCGTTTCGGACAAGGCGTTCGGCGAAAAGGTGCGGGCTTATCTGCTCGCTCATCCAGAAGTGCTGGAAGAGGCCACGGTCCGGCTCCAGGCCAATCAGGAAGCCGCGACGGCGGCCGCCCAGAAGCGCGCCGAAGCCAATCTGCCAGGGCTGCGCGCAGCCCTGGAACATGACCCCCGGGACTTCGTGGCCAATCCCGGCGGCAAGGTCACCCTGACCGAATTCTACGATTATCGCTGTCCGCACTGCGCCAACATCGCCCCGCGGATCGTCGAATTGATCCATGACCATCCACAGATACGGGTGGTGTTCAAGGAAATGCCGATTTTCGGCGCCACCTCGGAGCACGCCGCATATGCCGCCCTGGCCGTGAAGAAGGCTGGCGGAGACTATCTGGGCCTCTACCAGGCCTTCATGAATGCTCGCCCCCTGGACGATGCGAGCATCGACAGGCTCGCCATCGCCAAGGGCGCCCGTGCCGGCGACATCGTTCCAGGGCCCGCCAGCACGGCCCAGCTGGCCGCCACCAGCGCCTTGTTCCGCAAGCTGGCCATGGACGGCACGCCCGGCTTCGTAATCGGCGATCACATCTTCACTGGCGAGGACATGGACCAGATCGTGACCGATCTCGCCAAGCCGAGGGTCTGATCGCCGAGCTTCAGCCAGCGCCTCCCACGAACACGACCGGGGTTCCCTTGCGCACGGCGTGGCCCAGCGCCGCCGCGTCCCAGTTGGTGAGGCGCACGCATCCGTGCGAGGCCGTCTTCCCAATCTTGGTCGGATCCGGAGTTCCATGGATTCCATAAGTCGACGCGGTTAAGGCGATCCAGGTCGTGCCGACCAGGCTGTTGGGTCCGGGAGCGAGCTTGAGCACGCCGTTGGAGGTGTCCCCGAAGGTCAAGCGGCGTGGGTCGTATGTGTAGGTCGGATTGGTTGCGACGGCTCTGACTGCCCAGGTTCCCGAAGGCGCCGGCCGCTCGGTGCTGCCAACGGTCGCTGGGAACTGGGCCACCAGCTTGCCGCCCTGCCCAAAAGCCCGGACGACATCCTGGCTCTTGTCGACCTCGATGCGCTGGACCGGAGGCAAGGGATCGCCGCCCGGACGCGCCACCACGATGGCCGAGCCCGCCGCGCCAAAGTCGGCGCCTGGGTTCAGAGCCCGCAAGAGCGCCTGATCCATGTGGAACTTCTCTGCCAATTCCTGGACCGGGGAGGCATAGTCCAGGCGCGGTAGCCGCGCGAGGGCGGCCATGTCTGAGGGTACGCTTCCCAGGAACGGTCCCTTCACATCCTCGGCGGTGATCACATAATCCTGGGTGACCGGGGCGTTGTCGGCGCTGAGCATCGCCTTCCAGATGGCTCCGCTCAGGGGCGAGGTCGGCAGGCCATTGGCCTTCTCTAAGGCGCCGAGCGCGCGCCTGAAATTGCTCCCCCCGCGGCCGTCGATCACCCCCGGCGAGAAGTGAGCGCGGTCGAGAATGACCTGGGCCCGGATCAGGACATCGCGTTGATCCTGGCCGGCCGCGCCGGCGGTCAGATCGGCCGTGTCGATGGCCTTTCCCTCTCGCGTCGTTGACCCTGCCGCGGGCGCCGGCATCGGCGGCGCGTCGATCGTGGCGACCTGGGTGTTTGACGGCACCGCGGCTGGGACGGCGCCGCCGCCCGAGCCGTACGGGGCAACATAGCCGCTCGGCGCTTGCGGAGCCGGAGTCGACGCCGCCGGGGCCAATTCCGCCGGGGCTCTGGGCTTGCCCCTGAAATCGTCGCAAGCAGCGCCCACCAAGCACAGGCTTACCAGGATCCAGGTTCGCAACCGCATCCAACGCTCCACGTTGCCTTCGCCATGAGCAAGTCGCGGGGGAAGCATTGGTTCCTGCTGGCGGGATCGGCGGCATCAAGCCTCGCCGCGCTGATCCTGAGCGCCTGCGGCCCCGCCGGCCGCCAGGCGCCGCGAATGGCGGCGTCGCTCGCGCCCGTCGCTCGCGCCGGCGGAGAGAATTGTGTTCTCGGCTCTGTTCCCACCGCTTTGCGCAATAGTCAGAGCGTTCGCGGTCTGCCGCTTGATGTCTTCCATCGCCCCGAGGCGGGGTGGGAAATCTACGCGCCCCTGGTCGCCCATGAGATCGGCACCGCCTGCGACGCCGCGTCCCCGGCTTTCGCACACGATCTGGCCGCCTGGCAATTCACCCACGGCCTGGCGCCGAGCGGGGTCATGGACCCGGTGACGTTCATGGCCATGAAGGTGATCTGGGATGCGCGGCGGCCGTTCGTCGCCGCCAGTCTCAAGGGTTGTCCAAATCCGCCCGACCAAAGCCGCCTGGCGCTTGTGCCGGGCACCCAATCCTATGGCGGCAAGACGATGTTTCTGCGCCCCGGCGCCCTGGCGGCCTACGAGCGGATGCTGGCCGCCGCGCGGGCGGAATCGCCGGCGGTGCGAGCCGATCCGAGGCTGATGCGCGTCTTCTCAGCCTTCCGAAGCCCGGCCGACGACGACGCCCGCTGTCTTGCTGAGGGCAATTGCCAAGGGGTGGTGCGCGCCAACTGCTCGGCCCATCGCACCGGCCTGGCGATGGACCTCGACCTTGGAACGGCCCCCGGATCGGCAATCGGCTCCGCTGATGACGCCAACCGGCTCTTCATTTCACGAGGTCCGGCCTATCGTTGGATGGTCGCCAACGCCGGTCGCTTCGGCTTCGTCAACTACCCGTTCGAACCCTGGCACTGGGAATGGACGGGCGAAGCGCCATGAACGCCGCCGGAATGGTACCGCCTCCCCGGTTCGAACGGGGGACCTCTAGATCCACAATCTAGCGCTCTAACCAGCTGAGCTAAGGCGGCGTTGGGTGCAGGAGGCGCAGACGTTTAGGCGGGTTGCCCGGATCGATCAAGCGGGGCCCGCGCCAACGCAAAACCCCGAAGGCGAACCCCCGAGGTCCTTCGATTTCGCAATCCCGGCGGGGCCTCAGTCCTTGGCGACCTGGAACCGGATCGGGATGTTGACCTTGGCGCCGCCAACGGGAGCGCCGTCACGGGTCGAGGGACGCATCTTGAACAGGTGCGTCATCTTCAGGGCTGCCGTCCCGAAGCCCTGGTCGCTCGGATCCTCTGATGACACCGAACATTCGGTGAGGCCACCGCTTTGAGTCACCGTGCAGTTGAGCTCGGCGTGGCCGGAGACACCAAGCCGCTGGGCGCGGTCAGGATAGTACTGGGCCATGTCCTCGGCGGTAGGCCGGCGCAGCCAGTCCGGATTGGTGATCACCGTCGGACGCGGCGGCGGAGGGGCCGGCGAGGCCACGACCGGCGGGGCCGGAGGCGGCGGCTTGGGCGCTTCCACCGGCTTGATATAGAGCGGCGGCGGGGCCGGAATATTCGGGGCCAGGATCGCCGGCGGACGCGGCGCCACGGGAGGCGGCGGCGGGAGGTTCTTGGGCGGCGGCGGCGGCGGCGGCGGGGGGGGCGGGGGAGGCGGCGGCTTGATCAGCTGGGCCTCGGTCTTCTCGTCGCTGTAGGACTGGTAGTGGGCCTTGAATTTCCACTGCCACAGATAGTAGCCGATCATGGCGTGGATCGCGACCGACAGCGCAATGGCGATCGTGACGCCGTTGCTCCGCCGCGGCCGGGGCACATCGAAGGGGTTATGGGTCGGGTGGGCGATGTCCACCGCGGGTGTTCGGGAAGGAGGCGTCTCGGTCATGTTCTGCGTCCGGACTTGTCCTCACCCACCAGGGCCACGCTATAGAACCCATTGTCTTGCAGCTTGTTCATCACGGCCATGAAGTCCTGGTACAGAACGTCCTGATCGCCGCGGATGAAGATCCGTTCCTTGGTTGGATCGCGGGTGCCTACAGCGGCCTTGAGATCGTCGCCAAGGCTGTCGAGCGATGAAGAATTGTCGCCGACGTACACCCGGCCGTCCTTCTTCAATGAAATGTAGACCGGCTTGGGCGGGTTCTTGGCTGGTTTCGCCGCCGCGGGGGGCAGCGCCACCTTGATCGTCACGCTGGCCAAAGGGGCGGCCACCATGAAGATGATCAAGAGGACCAGCATCACGTCCACGAAGGGCGTGACATTGATCGTGTGGTTCTGCGCGACATCGTACCGGCCGCCGCTAGGCCCTGAGAGTTTAGCGGCCATGCGCCTTAGGCTCCCTTGTCGAGCTGCCGCGAAATGGCGTTGACCAGCTCCGCGACGAAGCCTTCAGAGCGCGATCCGTAGCCGGTGATCTGGGTCTGGAAGTAGTTATAGAACACGACCGAGGGGATCGCGGCGAACAGACCGATACCGGTGGCCAATAGCGCCTGGGCGATGCCGGGGGCCACGACCGCGAGGTTCGTCGTGTTGGTGTTGGCGATACCGATGAAGGAATTCATGATCCCGTAGACGGTGCCGAACAGGCCGATGAAGGGTGCGTTCGCACCCACCGAGGCCAGGAACTGCATGCCGCCCGAGAGGCGTCGGGCCAGGGAGGCCTGCACCGCGTTGATCGCGGTGGTCGCCCGCATGAGGGTCGAATCGCGGAATTCGCCGGTGACATTGAGCCCGGCTTGGCGGGACAGTTCGACCTCGGCGGCGGCGGCGGCGGCCATGTCCGCCATCGGGTTGCCGGCGAAGTCTTCCGATTCCGCGATGCGGCCCATCTCGTTGATCGACTTGGCGCCGCGGAAGGTCTCGAGGAAGCGGTCCGAGGTCCGCCTCAGGCTGCCGAATTCGACCAGCTTGATGACCAGGAGGGTCCAGGAAAGGATCGAGCAGGCCAGCAGGCCGATCATCACGATCTTCACGACCAGGTCGGCTTGCTCGAACATCACGATCGGCGTGAGCTTGCCGTTGGCGGAACCGCCGACCTTGAGGCCCTCGGCGCCTTCCGATCCAGGGGCGGTGGCGTCAGCGGCCGGAGCAGCAGGCGCGGCGGCGGGCGCCGCGGCGGGGGCTGGCGCAGGCGAGGGCGTCTGAGCCAGGGCCGGGGCGCTCGACAGCAGCGCGACGGCGCCGATCAGAGCGATGATGGGAGAATTTCGTTTCATTTCGAGCATCTGTCGCCGGTTCCTGGTTGATCGGGCTCATTCGTTGATGGACGGGATCGACGCGACGGCGCCTCGCCCGGATTACCGCGCCGTTAGACTAGCGGCGACGAACCTTTGGCAATCCCTTTTTTCGGCGTCAAGGGGCGACCGATGGCCAACTCTCGCGACCCGGATTGACAGAACACAGTTCACATTGCACTGCGATGGTCTAGATATATTGAAAATAAAGAATATCATGACGGTTTGGCAGCGTTTCATTCTGCGCCGCACACGCATCGATGAAACATCACAGCAATTCCGGCCTCTCGACTGCCAGTGAGAAAACGCCCACGGCGCCGGAGCCCCCTGCCCTCTGCGTCGCGGGAAGGGTAAGCCCTGAGTGACGGACGGCGTGGGGACGATGGTGCCTGGGGGCGGATTCGAACCACCGACACGCGGATTTTCAGTCCGCTGCTCTACCAACTGAGCTACCCAGGCCCGAGGGAGCGCCGTTTTTAAGGCGCCGCCCCCGGGCTTGTCCAGGAATCCGGCCTAGCGGTCACTCTCAGGATCGAGCGGCGACGATTCATCCTCCTCGGCGGATTCGCCCTCGATCGAATAGAGGCCCGACAACCAGCGATTGAGATCAACGTTGGCGCAGCGGGCGCTGCAGAAAGGCCGGAATTCGGGGAGCGCCGGTTTGCCGCAGATCGGACACGGGCGAGCGGTCATCGGCGCACGATTTCGAAGCCCTTGCGGCCGGGCTCAGGGCAGATCGAGAGGCGCGCGCCAAGGCGATCGACAAGCGCGGCCAGGGCCGCCGCCGCCGCCGCCGCCACCGGCGGCGCCGCCAGGCCTTCGAACCGACCGCCGCCGTCTGCGACTGCCTCCCTTTCGAGGGCGCGGATCAGGTTCATGGCGATCGTCGTATGGGTCGGCCCCCAACCGCCGCCACAAAGGATATCGACGCTCGGCCGGGCGCGGCGAGGGATGGTCAGCTCCACGACTCCGAAGCGACTGACGGGGCCGAAGGCGACGCCTGGGTTGTCGGGCGCGAAGGCGGCCCTGGCGGCGGCGAGGAGGGCGGGCGCATCGTGTCCACGCCCGGCGAGATCGATCACAACCAGGCCGCCGAGGCCTTTGAGACGGAGAATCCGAGCCGCCGCCGCCAGACCGGCCAGATTGACCGTCCGTGTCACCTGCCTGGCTGTCGAACCTGACCTTTGACCGATGTCGACATCCACTGCCGTCAGAGCCCGGGTCGTTTCAATGGACACCGACCCGCCGCCGGCCAGGCCGAAGACCGTCTCCAGCGTCTCTTCCTGTGCGGCGTCGGCCATGGCGCGGGCGGCGGCGCCTGTCTCGATGCGGGCGTCGGGAGCCCAGGCCGCCAGCCGCGCCTCCAGCGGTGGTCCCGGAAAGAGAAGCCGCGCGGGTCCCTCGGCCGGGCCGAGCCAACGGGCCTGTGCCCCCTTTCCCGTTCGTGCCTGCGCGCGGATCTCGATCTCCACGCAGGCGCCGCTGTCGATTCTGCCGATCTCGCCAGTGAGGTTGAGAACCGCATCCGGGCCGTCGCCCAGATCGACAAAAGCCAGGCCCTGGGCACGCTCGACGGAGCGGACCCGGGCGACCAGCCGAGCGCCCAGGGCCTGGACGGCCGGTTCGCCATGGCGCTCGATGATCAGCCGCTCAGGCCGGCCATCGAGTGTCACCACGGCGCGGGATTCGCCAACGCCGCGGTCGAGCCAGGCGCGACGCTCGCTCATCGGGCGCGATAGCCAAGTCCGGCCAGCAGGCCACAGGTCTCATAAAGCGGCAGGCCGACGACGGCGGTGTATGAACCGGTCAGACTGATGACCTGCGCCCCCGCGCGGCCCTGGATGCGATAGCCGCCGGCCGCCCCGCGCCACTCCTCGCAATCGAGAAGGGCGCCGACCTCGGCGGAGGTTAACCGCTTGAAGCCGATACGTGCCTCGGCCAGCCGGACGGCGCGACGACCGCCGGGAGCGATCACGCTCACCCCCGTAATCACTCTGTGCCCCCGGCCCGACAGTAGAGCGAGCATGGCTTCCGCTTCAGCCCGATTCGAGGGCGTGCCCAGGACCCGCCGTCCAACGCAGACAATGGTGTCGGCGCCAATCACGAAATCGCGGGCGTGCCGCCCGGCGACCGTCCCGGCCTTGAGATCGGCCAGGCGAAGCGCCATCCGCCGGGGATTCTCACCCGGCATCGGCGTCTCATCGATCCCGGGCGGCTCGACGACGTCGGGCGGCAGCCCAGCCTGGCAAAGGAGATTGGCCCGCCGCGGACTGGCGCTGGCGAGAATCAGGCGGGGGATAGAGGAAGACGCCACGTCCGTATCCATAGCCGCCGGAATGTGGAACACAAACCGACGCGGCGGGTTCTCAAGGTCGCGAGGAACCTTGACCATGACTGACAAGCGGCGCGGCGCGCGCAGGCGCCTTGCCCCCAGGGCGGGCGAGCCCCGTTCGCGACCCCGGCAAAAGCCGTCCGCGGGTCCTCTCCAGGAAACCGACGCGGATCCCCATCGCGAGGCGCAGCTCGACGCCGATTTGGACGGCACTTTCCCGGCCAGTGACCCCGTCTCGATCAATCCCGGCGCCGACTGAGGCGCGGGAAAGGCGTCGATCGATCTATCAGGGCGCTTGAATGTCTCGGCTCGCCCTTTAGGGTGGCTTTGAATTAGAACAACTGTTCGAGGGGCGCAGATTCGCTCCCCCGCGGGAGCCCGATTGAATGAACAAGCGATTCGAAGGCACCAGCGACTATGTCGCCACCGACGATCTCAAGATCGCAGTAAACGCCGCCATCGCGCTGGAAAGACCCCTGCTGATCAAGGGTGAGCCCGGCACCGGCAAGACGGTGCTGGCCTATGAGATCGCCAAGGCCCTCGATGCGCCCCTGATCACCTGGCACATCAAATCGACCACCAAGGCCCAACAGGGCCTCTATGAATACGAGGCGGTGACGAGGCTGCGCGACAGCCAGCTTGGCGACGAGCGGGTCAAGGACGTCGCCAACTACATCAAGCGCGGCAAGCTGTGGGATGCCTTCGATTCCGAGGTCAGGCCGGTGCTGCTGATCGACGAGATCGACAAGGCTGACATCGAGTTCCCCAATGATCTCCTCCAGGAACTCGATCGGATGGAGTTCTACGTCTACGAGACCGATGAGACGATCCGGGCCAAGATTCGCCCGGTGGTGGTGATTACCTCAAACAACGAGAAGGAGCTGCCCGACGCCTTCCTGCGCCGCTGTTTCTTTCATTACATCCGCTTTCCCGAGGACGAGACGATGCGCGAGATCATCGAAGTCCACTATCCGGGGATCAAGCAGAAGCTGGTCTCCGAGGCGCTGCGGATCTTCTACGACATGCGGAAGGTGCCGGGCCTGAAGAAGAAGCCTTCAACCTCGGAACTGCTCGACTGGCTCAAGCTTCTGATGGTCGAGGACATCGACGAGAACACCCTGCGCGAGCGCGACCCCACGAAGCTCTTGCCCCCGCTCACTGGCGCCCTCCTGAAGAACGAGCAGGACGTTCATCTCTTCGAGCGCCTCGCCTTCCTCGCGCGGCGCGAGGGCTCGGGCGCCAGGCCAGGGCAGAACTGAACCGGCCTTACCGCTTATTCACTGGACCGCGGCGCAGGGCCTGTCGCACAGTCGCATCACCTGGAGGGAGACTAAAGACCATGCGCCTGCGCACCATCCTAGTGATCGCCGCGGCGGCGGCCGCCCTGAGCGCCTGCTACCGGCCGTTCATGCACGGGGGCCATGGGCCTTATCGGACGCTCACCGCCCTCACCTGCCCCGACAGCCAGGGCGAACTGACGCGAAAGAGCGCCACTCCTGACGGCAAGAGTTGTGACTATACATCCTCGGACGGAGGGATCGTGACCTTGCAGCTCGTTGCCCTCAACGGTGCTGATATCAATACCGCCTTGTCGCCGCTGGAGACCAAGCTTCGCGCCGACGTACCGTCCACTGACAAGACCACCCCTGACGAGGGCCGTGTGGACATCGATCTGCCCGGCATTCACATCCATGCCGCCGGCAAGGACAACGAGCACGGCGGCGGCCAGGTCAGGATCGGCCGCGACGTGACCATCAACGGCGGCGGGGCTACTAACACCACTTCCACCGCCGATGAGGACCGGCCCTCCGGCGGGGTCAACATCGAAGCCCACGACAATGGAGCTGAGATTCGCGTCGACGAAACGCGCGGCGGCGTGCGCCGGGTGTTCTTCCTCGCCTCCGACATGCCTGGTCCCAACGGCTATAAGGTGGCTGGCTACGAGGCGCGGGGCCCCAAGGCCGGCCCCTTGGTGGTCGCCTCGATGCTCAGCAAGTCGGATGATCATGACGAGTTGCGCCACGACGCCGCACGCCTGATCCGGCTCAACGTCGGCGGCTAGACTGCTGGCTTTGCACGGAACAGATGCGAGGGCTGAATCCGGCTGTGCACTTTGAGTCTGGAGCAGGATTCAGCTTTTGGACGATTCCGTCCAAAACTATCTTGCTCTAGGCGGACGCCACTTCGACGACCTTATAGGTCAGCGGCCGGCCGTCTTCGTCGGTGATAGTGACATATTCGCCGACCGCGAAACGGTGTTCGCCCAGCCGATAGACGGGCTCCTCGTCGAGATCGAATCCGTCGCCGTAGTCGAAGAACCAGCGATTCCCCTGGCGCGCCAGGTGGCCGTCGGCGGGGTCCTCGTCCGGGGCGAAGCGGCGAACAACGCAGGCATCCTTGTTCCTGGCGTAGGCGACCGGATCGAGGCGGCCTTCGGCCGTAAGCGGGGCGAGGAGCGAGTACCCGCGGTGATCGTCGCCGCCGGCGAATTCGGTCCCAGGGTTGCGCGCCATGCGCATGACAATTCGAGAGAGAGGCAAG
>DASXIE010000252.1:0-1771 GCA_036498165.1 Caulobacteraceae bacterium | reverse complement strand
TTCGGGGCGATCGGCGAGACGGCGATGACCACGGCGCGGACCATCGAGACCGACAGCCGCGGCCTGCCGACCACCTTCGTGCCGGGCCGCAACCTCGTCTTCTTCACCTACGCCGCCGCCCTGGCCGACCGCCGCGGTCTTGGCGAACTGGTCGGCGGGATGTGCGAAACCGACTATTCCGGCTACCCCGATTGCCGCCGCGCCACGCTGGACGCCCTCGAGAGCGCGCTCAATCTCGGCATGGACCGCGAATTCGTTCTGCGCACCCCTCTGATGGCGCTCACCAAGGCCGACACATGGGCCCTGGCCATGGGCCTGGGCGGCGAAGCGCTGGTGGAGATCATCGTCGAGTTCAGCCACACCTGCTACCTGGGCGATCGCCAGAGCCGCCATTCGTGGGGGGCCGGTTGCGGCGCCTGTCCGGCGTGCGAGCTGCGCGCCCGGGGCTGGGAAACCTGGGTCGCCGCCGGGCGGCCGGCGCGTTCGCCATGACCTATTCGGTCAAGGAGATGTTTCTCACCCTGCAGGGCGAGGGGGGCCAGGCCGGCCGGGCGGCGGTGTTCTGCCGCTTCTCCGGCTGCAATCTGTGGAGCGGCCGCGAGGCCGACCGGGCCGGCGCGGTGTGCGACTTCTGCGACACCGACTTCGTCGGCGTCGATGGCCCCGGCGGAGGGAAGTTCCGGACCGCCGGCGAGCTCGCCGCCGCCATCGGCGCGCGCTGGGCCGGCGAGGGCGGCAAGCCGCTCGTCGTATGCACCGGCGGCGAGCCCCTGCTGCAGCTCGATCCGGCGCTCATCGAGGCCCTCCATGCGCTGGGATTCGACATCGCCGTGGAGACCAACGGCACGATGGCCGCCCCCGCCGGCCTCGACTGGATCTGCGTCAGCCCCAAGGCCGACGCCCCGCTGGTCCAGGTCCGCGGCGACGAGCTGAAACTGGTCTTCCCGCAGCCCGGCGTCGATCCGGCGCGCTTCGAGCCGCTGGAATTTCGTCGCTTCTTCCTTCAGCCGATGGACGGGCCGGAGCGCGAGGCGGCCACCGCGGCGGCGATCGCCTATTGCCTGGCCCATCCGAAGTGGCGGCTCAGCCTGCAGACGCACAAGCTGCTGGGAATTCCATGAGATGACCAAGGGACGGATGGAGGCCTTCACCGATGGCGTCATCGCCGTGGCCATCACCATCATGGTTCTGGACATGAAGGTTCCGGCGCGGGCCGATCTCGCCTCCCTGGCGGCCGTCGCCCCGACGTTCCTGGTCTATGTGCTGGCCTATGTGAACGTCGCCATCTTCTGGAACAATCACCACCACATGCTGCATGCCAGCGAGCACGTGGACGGGCGGGTGCTGTGGGCCAATCTCTTCCTGCTGTTCTGGATCACCCTCGTGCCTTTCGCCCTGCGTTGGATCAACGAGAGTTCCGTCGCCGCCCTCCCCACCGCCTCCTACGGGGTGGTGCTGCTGATGTCCGCCTTCGGCTACCAGGCCCTCGAACGCGGTCTGATCGCCGTCAACGGACCCCAGTCCAAGCTGGCCATAGCCATCGGCGCCGATTGGAAGGAGACGGGGTCCATGCTCGCCTATGTCGCCGGCGTGGCCCTGGCCTTCGTCAACCCGTGGATCTCGATCGCCATCTACGTCGCGGTCGCCGTCATCTGGTTCGTTCCCGACCGGCGGATTGAATCGGGGCTCAAAGCGTGATTTGAACCGCGCCCTTCCATGACCCAGCCCCAGTTCGAGATCAGCAAGGCGGCGAGCTTCGACGCCGCCCACA
>DASXIE010000251.1:0-15486 GCA_036498165.1 Caulobacteraceae bacterium | reverse complement strand
AGGATGAAACGCTCGTCGAGATAGGGCTCGGCGGCGACCACCGACAGGCCGTTGGCCCCCTTCCAGGCGAAGTTGCGCACGGTGACGATGGGGATCGAGAGGCGCTCGGCCAGGCCGGCGAGGAAGGTCTCCAGGCGTTTGCCCTCATAGCCGGTAACTACGACGAAGCGGCTGACCCCGGCCTTGTGGGCGGTGACGATGACCCGCTCGATGAGCGGCACGCCGTTGATCAGGGCCAGGGGCTTGGAGCGGGCGACATCGCGCAGGCGGATGCCCTGGCCGGCGGCGACGATCAGGCCCTGCAGGCCGGCGCCCGGCTCGCGGACTTCGCGCTCGGCGATGAATGCGTTGGTCCGCCGCTCGGCTTCGTCGTCGGTGAACTGCACCGGCGGATGCTTGCAGAAAAACGAGGAGGGCCCGATGAGCGCCCCCGACTCGCCGCGGTCCATGGCCAGCTTGGCGCAGCGGACGGCGTCGATAACCACCCCGGCCGAATTTGGCGAATCCTCCACCGACAGGCGGACCTCGATGTTCATCGGCACATTGCCGAAGAGGGCTCCCTCGAGGCGCAGGAAGCACAGCTTGTTGTCGTTGAGCCAGGGCACGTAGTCGCTGGGCCCGACGTGGATGTTCTCGTCCTCGAGGCGGGCGGCCATCACCGACTGGACCGCCTCGGTCTTGGAGATCTTCTTCGACATCAGGCGGCCGCGATCCATCATGTTGAGGAAGTCGGTGTTGCCGCCGGTGTTGAGCTGGTAGGTGCGGTCCATGCGCACCCCGCGCTGGCGCATCAGGTTGGTCAGAGCGCGGTGGACGATGGTGGCCCCGAACTGGGCCTTGATGTCGTCGCCGACGATGGGCAGGCCGGCGGCCTTGAAGCGGGCCTCCCACTCGCCCTCGCTGGCGATGAAAACCGGCATGCAGTTGACCACGCCCACGCCCGCCTCGAGGGCGCATTCCATGTAGAAGCGGGTGGCGTCTTCAGAGCCGACCGGCAGGAAGTTGATCAGGACTTCGGCGCCGGTGTCGCGCAGGGCCGCGACCACGGCGGCCTTGTCGGCCTCGGCGGCGGCGGACTTCACGAAGCTGCGGTCGGCCGGCATGTGCTCCATGTGGTCGGCCATGCCGTCGAGGACCGCGCCCATGCGCACCTTCACCCCGCTATCGGGAACCTCGGCGAACACCGCCGTGCAATTGGGCTTGGCGAAGATGGCCCGGGCGAGATCGGTCCCGACCTTGCGCTCGTCGATGTCGTAGGCGAGGACGAAATCCACGTCGCCCGGCTCATAGCCGCCGATGTCCCAGTGCATCAGGCCGGCGCTGTTGTCGTTGGCGGTGCGGTAGTAGGCCACGCCCTGCACCAGTGAGCTCGCGCAATTGCCAACCCCGATGATCGCGGCGCGAATCTTTGCCATCCAAAGTCCCTTCTGGGATGAAGTTTCAAGCGGGTGCGAACCGTCCCCAAAGCCGATTCACGCTATCGTCTGGCGGTCATTGTCACAAGACTGCCATAGAAGAGCGCCTGTGGAGACCAAGCCCCCCTCGATGTCAATCGCCGCCGCCGCGGCGCCGGGGCGGCCGCGGGAGATCGAAGCCCCCAGCAACCTTTGGCTGATCCACCCGGCCTCGCGGGCCCTGGTCGATGTGCTCGTCAGGACGCCGGTGACGCCGAACCAGGTGTCGATCGTCAGCGTGGCGGCGGCCGGCGCAGCGGCGGGCGCCTATGTGCTCATCCCCTGGCCGTGGGGGGCGTTCGCGGGCCTGGCGGGGCAACTCGCCTGGCATGTCCTCGACGGGGCCGACGGCGACCTCGCCCGCCGCACCGGCCGCGCCTCGCCGCTGGGCGAACTCATCGACGGGTTGTGCGACCACGTCAGCCAGGGCCTGATCTACGTCGCCTTCGCCCTGGTCCTGCAGCGAAGCCTTGGGGCCTGGGCCTGGGGGTTGGGGCTGGGCGCGGCGGCCTCGCACTTCCTCCAGGCCAACGCCTATGAAACCGGCCGCAAGACCTATCGCCGCTGGGTCTATGGCGCGCCGTGGATGCGCCAGACCGGGGCCGGCGCCGGCGGCCTCGGCGGGGCCCTGGGCGGGGCGTATGTGGCCATTTCGCGGGTGCTCAGTCCGGGCGAAGAGCGCCTCGAGGCGGCGATGGCGGCGACGAACGATCCGCCCGCGGCCCGCACGGCTTACCGCGAGGCCTTCGCGCCGCTGGTCAAGGCGAGCGGGTTGCTGGGCTCCAACGTGCGCACCTTCGCCGCCTTCGCCAGCATCCTCGCCGGCAGCCCCCTGTGGCTCTTCCTCTTCGAACTCACCGCCCTCAACCTTGCCCTGGTGGTGCTCGCCGCACTGCGCTGGCGATTGAACCGCGCCGTGGCTGGGCGGCTGGCGGTCTCGCCGTGAGGCGCGGGCGGATGGCGCCGTCCGATGGGCAAAAGCCTTAGATCAACCGCCAACCAACCGGATGCTGCCATTCCTAGCACCTCGTAGGCCGACTGGCTTATTGCCGTGGATTGTAAGTTGTCGGACGTCGATGTTGAGTTGATCGCGCGCTGGTGAACGTCCAAAGCCGACGACGAAACCATCACTAGTGTAGACCCAGTCCATCACCGCGCTCCCCTGATAGAGGAAGGCGTAGATTTGGTCATAGCTGTCGAAATCGTGGGTGGCTTCTTGGACGACAAGCCTTGGGGTTTGGCAAAGTGTCAAGACGACCACCCAGCATTTTGCGGGGTCGTATAGACCCGTATCCCCGAGGAAGGGTTCATGCCGCGCGATGAGCTTGATTGTCCTTGACCGCCCATCCCATTCGAACCGGCGTTCGAGCGGCGAGACATACGTCACTCGAACCGATCCGAACTTGTTGGTCGCTTCCACGGCTTGGCCAGGCCCAAGCACCGCGCCTACGACCGGTGTGCCGGCGGGCTCCGAACAGGCGTTCAAGCAGGCAACTGCCAGCGCGATGGCAACCGCGACTAACGAGTTCGCTTTCATGATCCGCCACACTGATCTCGTTTAATCGCACGACAAATATCAATCGTCCGCCGCAGCTGCGTTGACGATCGACTTTAGGTCAAAGCTCGCCGTTGTCTTGAGCGGCGAGGCGGAACGCCTAGGCCGCCGCCGCCCCGAACTGGAGGCGGGCCAGGCGGGCGTAGAGGCCGCCGCGGGCCATCAGCTCCGTGTGGCGGCCCTGCTCAACGACCTTGCCGGCCTCCATGACGATGATCCGGTCGGCCTCCAGCACGGTCGCCAGGCGGTGGGCGATGACCAGGGTGGTGCGCCCCTCCATGGCCTCGTGGAGGGCCGCCTGGACCTGCCGCTCGCTCTCGGCGTCGAGGGCGCTGGTGGCCTCGTCGAGGAGAAGGATCGGCGAGCGGCGGACGAGCGCCCTGGCGATGGCGATGCGCTGCCTCTGGCCGCCGGAGAGGGTCTTGGCCCGCTCGCCCATCAGAGTGTCGAAGCCCTTGGGCAGAGCCGAGAGGAAGGCCTCGGCCTGGGCCGCGCGGGCGGCGGCGCGGATCTCGGCCTCCACCGCGCCGCGCCGGCCAAAGGCGATATTGTCGGCCGCCGACGAGGAGAAGAGCGGCGCGTCCTGGGCGACGAAGGCGACCCGGGCCCTGACCGCGCGCGGGTCGGCCTGGCGCAGATCCACGCCATCGATGCGCACCGCGCCGCTGGCCGGATCGTAGAAGCGCAGGAGCAGGCGGAAGACGGTGCTCTTGCCCGAGCCGGAAGGCCCGACCAGGGCCACCCGTTCGCCCGGCCGCACCTCCAGGGAGAAGGTGTCGAGGGCCGGCGTCTCGCGGCCGGCGTAGGTGAAGCTGACCGCCTCGAAACGCACCTCGCCGCGGGCCGGGCTAGGCATGGGGGTCGGGCGGGCCGGGGCCGCGATCGTCGGCGCCGCTTCGAGCATGTTGACGATCCGCTCGGCGGCCCCCGAAGCCTTCTGGACCTGGCCCCAGATCTCCGAGAGATCGCGCAGGCCGGTGGCCGCCACCATGGCCAGGATGAGGAGCTGGAGCAGATTGCCGCCGGTCATGGTCTTGTTGACGATCACCGCCAGGGCGCACTCGAAGAGAAGGGTGAGCATGCCGGCGAAGATCAGGAAAATCATCAAGGAGCTCATCAGGCCGCTGACCCGCAGCTGGGCGCGCGAGGCGTGGAAGGCCCGCTCGATGGCGGCGTTGAAACGGGCGGCGATGGTCTCCTCCTGGCCGAAGGCCTGGACCGTATCGATGGCCTCCAGGCCCTCGCCGGCGTGGCCGACGGCCTCGGCGAAACGGTCCTGGGCGCGCACCGACAGGCGCTGGATGCGGCGGCCGACCAGGAAGAGAGGGGTGAGCAGCAGGGGGATGAGGACCAGGATGAGGCCGGTGATGTTGGGGCTGACGAAGACCATCATGATCAGGGCCCCGCACACGGTGAGGAAATTGCGCAGGGCGCCGGGCAGGACGATCCCCACCGTGGTCTCGACGATGGTCATGTCGGTGGTGAGCCGGGAGAGGACCTCGCCGGTCTTAAGTTCACGGAAATGCGCCAGGTCGAGGCCTAAAACATGACGAAACACTTGTTGACGCAGGTCGGCGATGATCCGTTCGCCGAGCTTGTAGGTGAAGTAGAGGCGAAGGCCGGTGGTCACTGCCAGGATCGCCGCCGCCGCCCCAAGCCACAGGAAGACATGCTCCAGAGCCGAGCGGCTGTGCAGGCCGAACCCCTCGTCGAGGACCATCCGCGCCCCCCAGGTCAGCGCCAGCAGGGAGCCAGTCGACAGCAAGAGGAAGGTGAGGCCCAGGAGGGCGTCGGCCCAGTGGTTGGCGAGGAGCGGCCAGAGGCGGGCCAGGGGCCGCACGCTGCGGCCCGCGTCGCGGCGCGCCGCCACCGCGCTGAGCACGCGCCGAAGCTCGGCGCCAAGGCCCGGATGGGCGGTTTCCGCGGTCTGGGTCTCCACCGCGTCCTTCATCGACTCCCCTTCATCCGCGCCCGCTCGACGGGCGGCGCCGATATCGACTATCAGGTCTTAAGGCAATGTCGATAATGACGCGCTAAGGCCTATCGTGTCATGGTCATGGCCAAGTCATCACTGCCCGGACAAAATTCTCAAGTGGACGCCGCAACTTGATCCCGACGCCGACCGCGCCCGACCGCACCGCCCGGCCCGGCGATTTCGCCACCCTGAGCGAGGCGCTCGACTACGCCGCGCTCCAGCCTACCGGCGTCAACATCCATTCCTCCCGCGGCGAGCTCATAGAGGTGCTGCCCTATGCGCGGCTGCGCGATGAGGCAGTGGCCCTGGCCGGGCGGCTGCTGGCGGCGGGGCTGGCGCCCGGCGACAGGGTGGCCCTGGCGGCGGAGAGCAGCGGCGATTTCCTGAGGGCATTCTTCGCCTGCCAGTATGCCGGCCTGGCGCCGGCGCCGACTCCCCTGCCGGCCCCGTTCGGCGGCAAGGACGCCTATGTAGCGCACATCCGCCGGATGCTGATCTCGGCCGACGTCCGCGCGGCCTTCGCCCCGGCCGAGTTGGCGGGCTGGTTCGCCGAGGCGGCAGAGGGCTTGACCCTATCGGCGGCGGGAGCCCTGGCCGACCTGCCGGACGCCGGCGAAACGGCGCTTCCCACCCCCGACCCGGGCGGCCTCTGCTACCTGCAGTATTCTTCCGGCAGCACCCGCTTCCCGATCGGGGTGGCGGTCTCGCAGAGCGCCTTGATGGCCAATGTCCGCGCCATCGGCGGGCCCGACGGCTTGGCGGTGGGGGCGGCCGACCGGGCGATCTCCTGGCTGCCGCTCTACCACGACATGGGCCTGGTGGGCATGCTGCTGACCGGCATGGCGGTCCAGGTCTCCATCGACCTGTTGCCGACCACCGCCTTCGTGCGCCGCCCGGGCCTGTGGCTGGAGCTGATCTCCCGGCGCGGCGGGACGATCTCCTACGCCCCGACCTTCGGTTACGACTTGGCGGCGCGGCGGGCGAGCGCCCTGCCGATCGCCGATCTGGATCTGTCGGCATGGCGGGTGGCCGGGGTCGGCGGCGACATGATCCGCCCCGGGCCCCTGCGCGCCTTCGCCGAGGCCTTCGCCGGGGCCGGCTTCGACGAGCGGGCCTTCGTGGCCAGCTACGGCATGGCCGAGGCCACCCTGGCGCTGACCCTCAGCCCGGTGGGTCAGGGCCTTGTCACCGACACCGCCGACGTCGACCGCCTGGAACGGGCCAACGCCGCCGCCGCGCCCCGCTCTGGCGGGCGGACCCGCGAGTTCGCCCTGTGCGGGACGGTGCTGCCAGGCCACCGGCTCGAGGTCCGCGGCCCCGAGGGCGAGGCGCTCGGCGAGCGCCAAGTCGGACGCATCTTCGCCTCCGGTCCCAGCCTGATGAAGGCCTATTTCGGGGCGCCGGAGGAAACTTCGCAGGTGATCACGCCCGACGGCTGGCTGGACACCGGCGACCTCGGCTATCTGGTGGGCGGCCAGATCGTCATCACCGGCCGTGCCAAGGACCTGATCATCGTCCACGGGCGGAATGTCTGGCCGCAGGACCTGGAATGGACCGCCGAGCGACAGGTCGAGGCCCTGCGCAGCGGCGACGTGGCCGCCTTCTCTGTCCCGACCCCCGAGGAGGAGAAGGTGGTGGCCCTGGTCCAGTGCCGCACCCGCGAGGCGGCCGCCCGGGCCGAACTCATCACTTGCACCGCCTCTATCCTGCGCGTCAGCCATGGCCTGGAGGTCGAGGTGGTCCTCGTCCCGCCGCACAGCCTGCCGCAGACCTCGTCGGGCAAGCTCAGCCGCTCGCGGGCGAAGGCCCTCTATCTCGCCGGCGCCTTCGCCGAGGCCGCTCAGCCCGTCAACGCCTGATCATGAGGATCGCCGCCCTGACCGGGGCGACGGGATTCCTCGGCGCGCGCCTGGGTCTGGCGCTCAGGGAGCGCGGCTGGAGTGTGCGGGCCCTGGTCCGCCGCCCCGCTGATGAAACGGCCCTGCGCCGCGACGGCTACGAGACCGTGGCGGGCGACCTCGCCGACAGCGCCGCCATGGCGGCCCTCGCCCATGGCGCGGACGCGGTCGTGCATTGCGCCGGCCTGATAAAGGCGGCCGACCGCGCCGCCTTCATGGCCGTCAACCGCGACGGGGCGGCGCGCCTGGCGGCGGCGACCAGCGGCAGGATGGTGCTGATCTCCAGCCTGGCGGCGCGCGAGCCGGGCCTCTCCGACTACGCCGCCAGCAAGCGGGCCGGCGAGGAGGCGGTCGGCGCCGCTCTGGGCGCGCGCGCCGTGACGATCCGTCCGCCGGTGATCTACGGGCCGGGCGACCGCGAGACCCTGGCCCTCTTCCGCCTGGCCCTTCGATGGCTCGTTGTTCCCGTTCCCGCCGACGGCGCCGCCCGCCTGGCGCTGGCTCACGCCGACGATGTCGCCGAGGCGGTCGCCGACGTGCTGGAGCGGCCCGAGATTCATGGCGTCTACGCAGTCGGCGGGGCCCGGTCTGAGGGCTATGGGTGGAGCGAGATCCTGCGCGCGGCCACCCGGGCGGTGAATCGGCGCCCGGCCCTGCTCCCCGTCCCCGGCTGGGCGGTGAGCGCCGCCGCGGCGGTCTCCGAAACTCTGGGCAGGGCCGGCGGGGGCGCGCCGATCTTCACCGGCGGCAAGGCCCGGGAAATGCGGCACGCCGATTGGGCGGTGCGACCGGACGAACGCGTTCCCGGCGCCCCGGCGGCGCGCTTCGACCTTGATCTTGGCTTCGCCGACGCGGTGAAATGGTATCGCGCCGCCGGCTGGCTCTAGGGAGGCCTGTTCCCAGGCGTGGTTGAAGCTTCGGTCGCAAAGCTGTTACGGTGCGCTGACTCACGTGACTGGGGCGAAGGGACGGGATGCGCCAAACTCGACAATTGGCACTGGTGGAAGAGGCCGTGGACTCGCCCGAGAAAGGCATAAGGGAAGACATTTCCACGATTTTCGAGCAGGTGCTGGGTCACCCGGTCAGAATCAGCGACCGGACCGACATAGTCGAGGACCTGGGAATGGACTCTCTGGGGGTGATGAATTTCGTCATGGCGATCGAGGACTTCTATGATATCTCGATCCCCCTCGATCGGATCGCCCAGATTCAGACGGTCGGTGATCTGATTCACGCAGTCGAAGACCTGCGAAGCGGGACCCCTCAATGACGATACTCGCCAAACACGCCGCTCAACGGCTCGTCTATGACGCCCTGCATGCCCACGGCGTCGACGTTCAGTTCGACAGCGTGCTTTCGCCGACCGAAGGCATGCTCGCCGGCCGGCGGACGATCCTCTTGGGCACCAACAACTACCTGGGCCTGACGTTCGACCCGGCCTGCATCCGCGAGGCGGTGGAGGCGACGCGCAGCCAGGGCACAGGCACCACCGGCTCGCGGGTCGCCAACGGCACCTACGGCGGCCATATCCGGCTCGAACGGGCCCTGGCCGACTTCTACGGCCGCGAACACGCCATGGTGTTCAGCACCGGCTACCAAGCCAATCTGGGCGTGCTCTCGGCGCTTGTCGGCCGCGGCGATCATCTGCTGCTCGACGCCGACAGCCACGCCAGCATCTATGACGGCTCGCGGCTGGGTCACGGAGAGGTGATCCGCTTCCGCCACAACAATCCGGATGATCTCTACAAGCGCCTTCGCCGCCTGGCCGGCCAGCCCGGCGACCGCCTGATCGTGGTCGAGGGCATCTATTCCATGCTCGGCGACACCGCGCCATTGAAGGAGATCGCGGCGGTCAAGCGCGAGACCGGCGCCTATCTGCTGGTCGACGAAGCCCATTCCCTGGGCGTGTTGGGCGAAACCGGCCGGGGCCTAGCCGAGGCCGCCGGGGTGGAAGACGACGTCGACTTCATCGTCGGCACCTTTTCCAAGAGCCTCGGCAGCGTCGGCGGCTTCTGCGTCTCTGACAGCCCCGACTTCGACGTCATGCGTATCGTCTGCCGGCCCTATATGTTCACCGCCTCCCTGCCGCCGGGCGTGGTCGCCTCGACGCTGGAGGCCCTGTCGCGCCTGCAGCGCGAGCCGGCCCTGCGGGCCAATCTGATGCGCAATGCCCGCCGACTCTACGACGGCCTGCAGTCCATGGGCTTCCAGACCGGTCCGGAACCCAATCCGATCGTCGCCGTGGCGATGCCCAACCAGGACGTGGCGGTGGCGTTCTGGAAGATGCTGCTCGAATCGGGCCTCTACCTCAACCTCGCCATCCCGCCGGCCACCCCCACCGACGTCTGCCTGCTGCGGACCAGCGTCAGCGCCGCCCACAGCACCCAGCAGATTGACACGGCCCTGGCCATCTTCGCAGAAGTCGGCCGGCGGCTGGGCTTCCTCGACGCCGATCGGCGCCGCGCGGGCGGGGTCGCCTAGAATTGTGACCTCCCTGGCGCTCGCCGCCCCGGTTTCCCACAAGACCACCTGGCGACCTTCGATCCTAGACGGCTATCTGCTGCGCCTGCTGGCCATGCCGGCGCTCGGCGTCCTGGGCGTCACCTTGGTCGCCTTCCTGCTCGACCAGACTCTGCGCCTGATCAACCAACTGGAGAGCAACGGGGCCCACCTCGGCTACCTCTTCGGCCTGGTCACCAACCTCGTGCCCTATCAGCTCGGCCTTGCCTTGCCGGCCTCGTTCTGTGTCGCCATGTTCATCGTCATCGCCCGGCTGGGCGACGATAGCGAGCTGGACGCCATCCTGGCTGGCGGCGTCTCCTTCGAGCGCATCGCCGCCCCCTTGGTGTTCGTCGGCGTGATCCTGGGCATCCTCAGCCTACTTCTGGTCGGCTACCTGCAGCCCTACAGCCGGTTCGGCTACCGGGCGGTCCTCAACGCCGCCACCCAGGCCGGATGGACCGCCCAGCTCGATCCGCAGGTGTTCATCAACGCCGGGCCGGACTTCACCATCTCCGCCGATGACGTCGACCCGACGGGGCGGCGTCTGAAAGGCGTGTTCATCCGCCGCGCCACGCCCACCGGCGAGACGGTGGTCACCGCCGACGAGGGCGCGCTGGCCCTTCAGCCCGACCACAAGACCACCGACCTACACCTCACCGGCGGTCTCATTCTTTCCGACACCGCCCGCGGCGAGCGTCTGCTCCGCTTCGGCGATTTCAACGACCGCCAGATCCTCCGCAACGAAACCACCCTGGCCCCGCGCGGCGGCGACGAACAGGAACTGACCATCCCCGAGCTGGTCCAGGAGATCCAGCGGCCGGACGCCCTCATCCCCAGGCGGGTGCTGGAGGCCGAGCTCTACGCCCGCCTGGCCCGGGCGCTGGGCGTGCCGTTCCTGCCTCTGCTCGCCCTGCCTCTGGCCATGGCGGTCAAGCGCGGGCGGCGCACGCCTGGAATGATCGTCGGGGCGGTGGTGCTGGTCGCGTTCCACCACGGCGTGACCCTGTGCAAGGGGTTCGCCGCGTCCGGAGCGGTCGATCCCCTCCTTGCCATGGGCGGCCTCTTCCTGGCCCTGGCCGGCTTTGGCGTGTGGCTCTTCCTGTCCAGCCGGCGGCGCCCCGGCGAGACCCCCCTCTCTGGCCTCTTCCTGCGCATCGAGCAGATGTTCGAGCGCCGTTTCAAAGCCCCGACTTCGGCGATGCGGGCCAAGGGGGCGCTCAGTCTCTCGGCGTACCTCACCCGGATCATGGCCGTGCGCACCTTGGCGGCGGCGGCGGCCCTGATGGGGCTTCTCCAACTCATCGACTTGCTCGAGCGAACCAGCGACATCCTCGCCCGCGGCGGCGCCATCCAGATCCTGCGCTACATGGCCCTGCGCCTGCCCTACCTCTTCGAGCAGGTGGCCCCTTTCGCCGTCCTGGCCGGGGCCCTCTTCACCTTCTCCCAGCTGGCCCGCAACAGCGAGCTGGTAGTGATGCGGATCAGCGGCCTTTCCCTGCTTCAGATCTTTCGCCGCACCGCCCCGGTCGCCCTGGCGGTGGCGGCGCTTGACCTCGTCGTCGCCGACCAGATCACCCCGCGCGCCGAGCAGGCCCTGGCCACGTGGTGGGCGGCCTCTGCCCCCGGGCCAGTCACCAAGGCCCCGACCCCGCACTGGTTCCACATCGACGGCAATGTGGTGCTTGTGAAGTCCGCCTCGCCCAACGGCAAGGTGCTTCATGGCGTGTCGATCTATGAGCGCGACCCGCAACGGGCCCTCGTCCGCCGCATCACCGCCCAGACCGCCGCCTGGGACGGCCGGACCTGGCGTCTGACCAACGGGGCGGTCACCGAACTGCATCAGGACCACGCCGACACAATGACCATGGCGGCCACTGACTGGCCGACAACCTTGAGGCCCGCCGACACCGAACAGCTTTTCGCCGGCTCCTATGAGATGACGTCCGGCGCGGCCTATCGCTCCCTGTTCGGCAAGGGGCCTGTGAACCGCAGCCCGAGCGAATTCCAGACCCGCATCTACCGCACCCTGGCCGAGGCGGCGGCCCCGATCATCATGCTGCTGCTGGCGTTGCCCACGGCCCTTGGTTACGCCCGCAGCAACCGCACCATCCCGGTCATCTTCGGCCTCTGTTGCGGTCTGCTATATCTGGTCGCCGACGGGCTTCTGACCGCCATGGGCCAGACCGGAGTGCTGCCGCCGCTGGCCGCCGCCTGGGGGGCGCCGGTGGCCTTCGCTGCGGGAGCTGTCAGCCTGCTTCTCTACGCTGAAGGGTGACCATGCCAATCGACATCCTGCCCGTGACCACATCGGCCGAGCTGGAGCGGTTCATTCGCGTGCCGATGCGCCTCAGCGCCGGAGATCCCAACTGGATCGCGCCCTTGATGTTCGAGCGCCGCGAGGCCCTTTCGCCCAAGCACAATCCCTTCTTCCAGCACGCCGACCACCAGTTCTGGCTGGCCCGCCGCGACGGCGTTGACGTGGGCCGGATCAGCGCCCAGATCGACCACCTGGTGCGCACCGACCCAGCCGCGCCGGCCGGCTATTTCGGGATGATCGCCGCCGAGGACGACGCGGCGGTGTTCAAGGCCTTGCTGGAGACCGCCGAGGCGTGGCTGAAGGACCGCGGCTGCGCGCAGATCATGGGTCCCTTCAACCTCTCCATCAACGAGGAAGTCGGCCTCCTTATCGACGGTTTCGACACCCCGCCGATGCTCATGATGGGTCATGACCCCACCTACGCCGGCCGGCGCATCGAGGCCGAGGGCTATGCCAAGGTCAAGGATGTCTTCGCCTACATTTCAGGGGTGCCGACCTTCACGCCGGGCGTGCAGGCGCGCCTCGCGCGCCCGCTCGCCCCAGGCGTCGTCCTGCGGCCGATCCGGATGCGTGATTTCGACGGCGAGGTCCGCACCCTGGTCGACATCTGGAACGACGCCTGGGCCCAGAACTGGGGCGCCGCCCCGGTCACCGAGGCGGAGACACGCCACCTCGGCGAATCCCTTAAGCTCATCCTCCATCCGCGGCTGATCTGGTTCGTCGAGATCGATGGCGAGCCGGCCGGCTTCGGGGCCCTGCTGCCAAATCTCAACGACGCCATCCATGACCTCGATGGCAAGCTTTTCCCGTTCGGCTGGGCCAAGCTGTTGTGGCGTCTGAAGGTCAAGGGCGTGAAGCGCGGCCGGGTGCCACTGATGGGCGTCAAGCGCAAGTTCGCCCGCGATCCGCGCGGCGCCTTCGCCCCCTTCCTGATCCTCGACGCCTTCCGCCGCGAAGCGGTGAAGCTCGGCATTACCGAGGCGGAATATTCCTGGATCCTCGAGGACAACGTGCCCATGCGCCACATCCTCGATGGCTTCGGCGCGCGCATCTACAAGACCTACCGTATCTACGGAAAGTCGCTGAGAGACGGTCCTGCCGCGGCCCCGCCGCCCGGCGTCGCCGCTGAATCGCTGACACTCTAGCAGGCCGTGGATTTGTCAGCCGCCCCGCCCGCATCCCTCGCCTCGGTCGAGGACATCATCGAGGGGCTGGCCAGCGTCGGCTATATCGCCTCGCGGCGCATCGCCACGGCCCTCTACATGGCCGCCCACCTGCAAAAGCCGGTCCTGGTCGAGGGCGTGGCCGGGGTCGGCAAGACCGAACTGGCTCTGTCGGCCGCGGCCCTGCTCGGCCTGCCGCTCATCCGCCTGCAATGCTACGAAGGCCTGGACGAGAGCCGCGCCCTCTACGAATGGAAGTACGGCAAGCAGCTTCTCTACACCCAGATTCTGCGGGACCACATGGGTCCGGCGCTCGTCGACGCCCCTGATCTGGCCTCGGCCATGGCCCGCCTGCACGGGACCGGCGACCTCTTTTTCTCCGAGCCTTTCCTCGAGCCTCGGCCGCTCTTGCAGGCCTTGCGCGCGCCCGGCGGCGCGGTGCTTCTGATCGATGAAATCGACAAGAGCGACGAGGCCTTCGAGGCCTTCCTCCTGGAGACTCTGTCGGCCTTCCAGGTCTCGATCCCCGAGATCGGGGTGGTCAAGGCGGTGATCCCGCCCATGGTCTTCCTGACTTCCAACAACGTCCGCGACCTCGGCGACGCCTTGAAACGCCGCTGCCTTCACCTCCACATCCCCCTTCCCGACCAGAAGCTGGAGGAGCGCATTGTCGCCGCCCGCGTGCCCGGCGTCGAAGTGCGCCTGCGCAGTCAGCTCGTCGCCTTCGTGCAGAGCCTGCGCGGGCTCGATCTGCGCAAGCTGCCGTCCATCTCGGAGACCGTCGACTGGGCCCGGGCGCTGACCCTGCTGCATGCCCGCGCCCTCGATCCCGCCCTCGTCCGCGAGACGCTCAATGTCCTCCTGAAGTTCGAGCAGGACATCATTGCCGTCGAACCGCGGATCGGCGAGTTCCTCGCCCAGCCGCCTCCGCCGGCGTGACAGGGCTAGAGCCCACGCACCGCGCCCTGGAGGATTTCGTGCGGGCGCTCAGGGCCCATGAGGTGCGCGTCTCGCCGGCCGAGGCGATCGACGCCCACCGCGCCGTCGCCGACGTCGGCTTCGCCGACCGGGTCCTGCTCAAGGACGCCCTGGCCGTGACCCTGGCCAAGAACGCCGACGAGGTGGCGCGCTTCGAGGCCTGTTTCGAGACCTTTTTCGCACGCTCGTCATTGGCTGGGTCAGAGCCAGGCGATGCGGCGGACAGCGGAGCGGACCTCGAGGCGATGCTGCTGGCCGGCGATCAGGGCGCGCTCGCCCAGGCCCTGGAGGCGGCGGCCGGTCGGGCCGGCGCCGGGGAGATCCAGCTTTCGACCCAGCGCGGCCCGATCACGCGCCGGCTTCTCGACGAGATGGGCCTGCGGACGCTGGAGGCCCGCATCCAGGCCCTGCGCGAAGCCGGTTCGGACCCCGGCGCCGCCTTGGCTGAGCGGCTGGCGGAGGGCCGCGCGGCGCTCTTCAGCCGGGCCCAGGCCTATGTCGAGCGCCAGGCCCGCCTCTACGCCGGCGAGACTGGCCGGCGTCTGCGCGAGGAAATCCTGAGCCGCCAGGCGCTCAGCGCGATCGGCGAGGAGGACGTCGCCGCCATGAGGGCGCTCGTCAGGCGCATGGCCCGGCGGCTCGCCGAACGCTACGCCCGTCGCCGCCATCGCGCCAAGGTCGGCAAGCTCGATGTCCGCCACACCGTGCGGCGGAGCCTCGCCAGCGACGGCGTGCCCTTCAACCTGGCCTGGAAATCGCGGACCATCGACAAGCCGCAGATCGTCGCCATCTGCGACGTCTCACGCTCGGTGGCGGCGGCGGCCCAGTTCCTCTTGCTCCTGCTCTACAGCCTCAAGGAGGTGGTCAAGCGCCTCGACGCCTTCGCCTTTTCCGACCGCCTGGCCCCCGTCAACGACCTCCTCGACGACGAGACGGTGGACGACGCCATCGCCCTCATCCTCGCGAGGATCGGCTATCGCCCTACCGACTACGGCCGGGCGCTGGAGGACCTCTTCGACCATCACGGGCCCCGGCTCGACCGGCGGACCACGGTGATCGTTCTGGGCGACGGCCGCTCCAACTACGCCGACCCCCGCCTGGATCTGATGCGGCGTCTGAAGGACCAGACGCGGGGCGTGATCTGGCTCAATCCCGAACCGCGGACCTACTGGGGCCAGGGCGATTCGAAGATGGACGCCTATGCCCGCTTCTGCCGGGTGGCCAAGACCTGCACCACCCTCGTCGAGCTCGAGCGGATCATCGACGAAGTCCTGCGCACTCACCTGCCACGGTGACGGCGAGAGCGCGGTGGCCACATCGGTTGAAGGGTGGGGTGCGGACGGCCAAGTGGAGTAAGGTCAGTCCATGTCCGACACCCCGATCGAACTCGCCGGCGAAGCGCTCAACGCCAAGGCCTATTCGGTTTCGGAGCTGGCCTTCGCTCTGAAACGCACGGTGGAGGACGCCTACGGCTACGTGCGCCTGCGCGGCGAGATCTCAAAGGTCACCTTCCATTCCAACGGCCACGTCTATCTCGACCTGAAGGACGACCGCGCCTGCATCTCGGGAGTGATCTGGCGGGCCCAGGCCGGGGCGCTCGGCATGCGCCCGCAGACCGGCCTGGAAGTGATCGTGACGGGCAAG
>DASXIE010000250.1:0-5692 GCA_036498165.1 Caulobacteraceae bacterium | reverse complement strand
AAACAGCGTGACAGGCCCGTCAATCGAAGCGAGCGAACGTTCCGAAAGTCCGAGATGAGTCAACCTCGGACAACGGTCCCGCTCCCCTCACCTCTCCGCCAACTCCCCCGCCCGCTCGACCAGATCATCCAGGTTCGCTCCCAGTTGATCGAGCGCGAACGCCAGGCCGAAGAAGCGGGCGACGGCCTCGTCCGGCAGGGCGCGCGTGGCGCCGGCGGCGCGCAGGTGGGCGACGGCCTCGATGAGGCGCGCCCGCGCCGCCTTCTCCTTCTCGGCCGATGGCGGCGCCGCGCGGCGGGTGATCGCGACCGCCACGGCGGTGAGGAGTTCGGCGACAGCGGCGGCGAAGGCTTCGGCCGGACCGGCCAGGGCGTCGGCGGCCGGCAGGGGCTCGGCCGTGGCCCGGTGGAGCATGATGAGGTCGTGGTAGACGCGCCGCAGCGTGCGCGAGAGCGGCGCGGGGTCGAAGGCGCCGGTGAGGGCCACGAAGCGTTCGCGGTGGACCTCGGCGGCGGCGGCGTCGGCGGCGGCGAGGGCGGATCGGATGCGTCCGTGCAGACCCTCCAGGGCGCCGCTTGGTCGATCTTCGGAGAGCCCCCGCATCAGGTCGAGCGTCAGCTCGGCCATGGCCTCCAGGGCGGAGGCGGCGGCCGCGCCGAGATTGCCGGCGGCGCGCGAGGGTGCGAGGATCAGGGCGACGGCGGCCGCCACGAGGCTCCCCACCCCCACCTCCAGCATGCGGTTCAGCGCCGCGGCCACGGGCCCCAGCGTCTGGCCGCTCGGCGTCAGCAGCAGGATGATGGCCGTCACCGGCGCCACCCGCCAGCCGGGGTTGAAGGCGGTCGCCACCGCCAGGGGGCCGATGGCTATGGCCAGCGCCAGGGCCAGGTGGGCGACGTCGCCGTGGGGCACGGCGAGGGCCACGATCACCCCCCAGATCGCCCCGGCGAGCGAGCCGGCCAGGCGGTCGGCGATGGCCTTGATCGCCCCGCCCACCGTCCCCTGCATGACGATGATCGCCGTCAGCACCGCCCAATAGCTCTGCTGCAGCCCCAGGAGGTGGCCGACCGCGAACGCCGCCATGCCGGCCACCACGATCCGCACACTGAGCATCAGCGGCGCGCGATGGCGCGCGAGCCAGGCGGTCATCGCGCCTCCCTCCCCTTCATGGGGAGGGTGGACCGCGCGAAGCGCGGGACGGGTGGGGTTCTTGAGGGCCAGCGCTCAGCGTTCATCGGCGCCGCATAAGAGCCCCCTCCGGCGCTTCGCGCCACCGCCCCCCCTTGTCCCGAGAGGCCGCTCACTCGGCCATGAAGCGGTAGCCGACACCGCTTTCGGTGGTGATGTGTCGCGGCGCGGCCGGGTCCGCCTCCAGTTTCTGGCGCAGCCGGCCGATGAAGACCCGCAGATACTGCACATCCTCGGCGTTGGCCGGGCCCCACACGGCGGTCAGCAACTGGCGATGGGTCAGCACCCTTCCCCCGCCTTCGGCGAGGCGGCCCAGCAGGTCGTACTCCCGCGGCGAGAGCTTCACCGTCTTCCCGGCCCGCGTCACCAGGCGCATGACCAGGTCGATGGTGAGATCGCCGGCGTGAATCACCGCCGGCGCGCCCTTGCGGGCTAGGTGGTGGCGCATGGCCACGCGCAGGCGGGCCAGCAGTTCGCCGACGTTGAAGGGCTTTTCCACATAGTCGTCGGCCCCGGCGTCGAGCGCCTCGATCTTCTCGATCTCCATGTCACGGGCCGAGAGGATGAGGATCGGCCCGTCGTAGAAGGCGCGGGCGCGGATCAGCGCCTCCTTGCCGTCGAGGTCCGGCAGGCCGAGGTCGAGCAGCACCGCGTCCGGCGCCCGCCGGGCGATGGCGGCAAGGCCGGCCAGCGCCGTGTCGGCCCGGTCCGGCTCATAGCCGGCCGCCTCCAGGGCCGGGGCCAGGAAGCGGTGGATCTGCGGCTCGTCGTCGATGACCAGGACGCGCGGGGCGTGGGCGCTCATGCGCTCTTCTTCAGGCTGATCAGCATGCGCGTGCCGCGCGGGCCGTGGATCGGGCTGGCGGCGGCGATGCGTCCGCCCATGGCTTCGATGAATCCCCGGGCGATGGAGAGGCCCAGGCCGGCGCCCTTGCGATCGCCGCGGTTGCGGTCGGAAGGCTCGTCCAGGCGCCGGAACTTCTCGAAGATGCGCTCCACCTCGGCCTTGGGGATGCCCGGCCCCTCGTCTTCGATGGAGATCACCACATTGCTCCGGTCCTCATAGACGGCGACCTCGATGGGCAGGCCGTCGGGGCTGTAGGCGATAGCGTTCTCGAGAATATTCACCACCGCCTGCTCCAAGAGACCAGGATCGAGCCGTACATCGCTCAATTCGGCGGGAAAGTCCCGCTGTAGAGGACGCTCTCCGAGACGCCGCTCGACCCGCTTAATGGCGCCCGCCAGCACCTCGCGCACGTCGGTCGGTTCGCTGCGCGGGTTGAGCGCGCCCCCCTCCAGGCGGGTCATATCCAGGAGGTCGCCGACGTAGCGGTTGAGGCGCTCGGCTTCCTCCCGGATGCTGACCAAGAGGTCGGAGCGCACCGGGGCCTTCAGCGTGGCGCCATAGTCGATGAGCGTGCTCGCCGAGCCCAGGATGGTGGCCAGCGGAGTGCGCAGATCATGGCTGATGGAGTTGAGCAGGGCGGCCCGCAGCCTGTCCGACCGGCGCAGGGCCTCGTTCTCCAGCGTGGCGGCGGCGAACTCGGCCCGCTCCAGCGCCACCGCGCCCTGGTCGAGCATGGCCCCCACCAGGCGTTCCTCGTCCATGCCGGAGCGCGGGCCCATTTCCACTCCGGCGACGCCGGCCCGGCCGTTGACGCCGACCAAGGGGCGGAAGGTCCAGTTCACCTGAGGCAGGGTGCCGGTGCCGGCCCCCGCCGCCTCGCCCCTTTCCCATGCCCAGCGCGCGGCGGTCATCTCGGCGGTGGAAAGCTCCACGGCCTCCGGCGCGCCAGCGACCGCCCTCAGACCCGCCTCTGTCGGTAACAGCACCACCGCCCGGCCGCCGGCCGCCGCCGAGGCCTGTTCGGCCAGCACCGCCGCCGCCTCCTCCTGGGTCGCCGCGCCTGAGAGGTTGCGGCTGGCCGCCAGCAGGGCGGTCACCGCAGAAGCGCGCCTGGAGCTCGACCGCGCCTGGTCGCGCACGCGCCCGGTCAGCCAGCCCGTCGCCCCGGCCACGGCGATGAAGATGACAAAGGTGATCAGATCGGCGGCGTGGCCGATGATAAAGGTGAAGCGCGGCTCCAGGAAAAAGTAATTGTAGGAAGAAATCGCCGCCACGGCGGCCACGAGGGCGGCGCGCAATCCCCACGCCAGCCCGGCCGCCAGCACGCTGGCCAGGAAGATCATGCCCAGATTGGCCCCCTCGGCGTAGCGGTCGAGCACGGCGGCCACGCCGCTGGCCAGGACGACCAGGGCGATGGCCCCCAGATCGCCGATCCACGCCCGGCCCGGTCGCGCCGCCGGCGCCAGCCCGGCCCGCTCCGGCTCGGGCGCGCCGGCGCTGACGAAATGGACCGCCGCCCCGCCCGAACGTTTCAACAGGGCGTAGCCCAGGGAGCGGCCGAGCACGACGCGCCACAGGCGCTCGGGCGACTTGCCGATGACGATCTGGGTGACGTTGTTGCGGCGCGCATAGTCGATGGCCGTGGCCGGGAGGTCCGAGCCGGTCAGCACCACCGTCGAGGCGCCGAGTTGTTCGGCGGCTCGGAAGGCCTCCTGGACGCGCCGCGCCTGGCGCGAATCGCTCGCCTGGCCGTCGGAGCGCTCCACGTGGGCCACGGTCCATGGCGCGTCCTTCATCAGGTCGGCCAGACGCCGTCCGGCGCGGACCAGGGAAACGGCCGTGGCGTCGCCGGCGATCAAGACCAGGATGCGCTCCCCCGCCGCCCATGGACCCTCGATGCCGTGCCGGCGCATGGCCCCGACCAGCTGGTCGTCCACCGTCTGGGCGGCCCGGCGCAAGGCCAGCTCGCGCAGGGCGGTCAGGTTCTCCGGCTTGAAGAAGTTGTCCTGCGCCAGGCGGGCGGTTTCGGGCACATAGACCTTGCCGGCGGCCAGGCGCTCGCGCAACTCCTCGGGGGTGATGTCGACCAGTTCGATCTCGTCGGCCTCGGACAGGACCTTGTCCGGCACCGTTTCGCGCACCCGCACGCCGGTGATCTTCCAGACGATGTCCACCAGGCTTTCGAGGTGCTGGACATTGAGCGTCGTCCACACATCGATGCCGGCGTCGAGCAGCTCCTCGGCGTCCTGCCAGCGCTTGGGATGGCGGGAACCCGGGACATTCGAATGGGCGAACTCGTCCAGCAGCAGCACCCGCGGTCGCCGGCCGAGAGCCGCGTCCAGGTCGAACTCCATGAGCTGGCGGTCGCGATAGGCGATCGGCGCGCGGGGTAGCACCTCGAGGCCGTCGGTCAGGGCCTGCGTCTCCTTGCGGCCGTGGGTCTCGACCACGCCGACGACCACGTCGAGCCCCTCGCCGGAGCGCCGGCGGCCGGCGCTCAGCATCTCATAGGTCTTGCCGACCCCGGGCCCCATCCCGAGATACACCTTCAGCCGTCCCCTGCCCTGGCGCTTGGCCTCGGCCAGGAGGGCGTCGGGATCGGGGCGGACCGGTTCGGCGACCGTCATGGCCCCTTAAGGGTGAGCCATCGGATAGAGTTCGTCGAGGACCCGGTTCACGGCCAGGACGTTGACCGCCGGCTGGCCGATAAAGCCGAGGAACGGTTGCTGCGTATGGGCCTCGATGACACCCTGCACCGCCGCGGCCTTGACGCCGCGCGCCCGGGCGATCCGGTCGGCCTGCAGCCGCGCGTAGGCCGGCGAAATGTCGGGATCCAGGCCCGAGCCCGAGGCGGTGACGGCGTCGTCGGGGATCTCCGCCCGGCCGGTCGACCTGCGCAGCGCCGCCGCGTCGCTCTTCACTCTTTTGGCGAGATCGGGACTGAGGGGCCCGTAGTTGGAGCCCCCCGAACTCGTCGGATCGTAGCCGTTGCTCCCGGCCGCCGAGGGCCTGGGGTGCAGATACTTATCCTTGACGAAGGGCTGGGCGAGCAGGGCCGAGCCGATGACGTGGCCGGCGGCGTCCCTGACGAGGCTGCCGTTCGCCTGGTAAGGGAAGGCGACCTCCGAGACGGCGGTGATCGCCAGGGGATAGCCGAGACCCAGCAGAGCCGTGAACAGCACGGTGGAGACGACGGCGGGGCGGATGTCGGAAAGCATGGTCTTGAAGCGCTCCTCAGGCGAGCCCGGTCGCGGTGATGATCAGGTCGACGATCTTGATCCCGATGAACGGGGCGACGATCCCGCCCAGCCCATAGATCAGCAGGTTGCGCTGCAGCAGGCGCGAGGCCCCGATCGGCCGGAACCGCACCCCGCGCAAAGCCAGGGGCACCAGGGCGATGATGATCAGGGCGTTGAAGATGATCGCCGACAGGATCGCGCTGTGCGGGCTCTTCAATTGCATGATGTTGAGCGCCGCCAGCGTCGGCAGGGAGACCACGAAGATCGCCGGGATTATGGCGAAATACTTGGCCACGTCGTTGGCGATGGAGAAGGTGGTCAGCGCCCCGCGGGTGATCAGCATCTGTTTGCCGACCTCGACGATCTCGATGATCTTGGTCGGATCGCTGTCCAGGTCGACCATGTTGCCGGCCTCGCG
>DASXIE010000249.1:0-5774 GCA_036498165.1 Caulobacteraceae bacterium | reverse complement strand
AAGCGCCGCGGTCGAGCCACCATAAGCAATAACCCTGCCCCCCGATGCGGGGGGAAGAGAATTTACACAGAGCCGATGGGGACTATGCTCGGGGGCGGCGGAGGAGAGCAGCCATGGCGGACGGGGCGGGGGGGATCGACGCACGGGAGCGGGCCTGGGCCACGCCCCTGGAGGAATTCCAGGTCGCCGACATAGAGCACTTCGTCACCGACACCCATTGGCCGTGGTTCGAGCGCCTGCGCGCCGAGGACCCGGTGCACTGGTGCCCTCAGAGCGAATACGGCCCGTACTGGTCGGTCACCCGCCATCAGGACATCGTCGCCGTCGAAGGCGATCACCAGGTCTTCTCGTCGAGCTCGGCGTTGGGCGGCATCAGCATCATCGATTCCCCCGAGCCCACCGAGCAGACCAGCTTCATCGGCCTGGATCCGCCGCTGCACGACGCCCAGCGCAAGGTCGTCGCCCCGATGTTCTCCACCGAAAGCATGGTCAAGATCGCCCCCCTGATCCGCGAGCGGGCGGCGAAGATCCTCGATGACCTGCCGGTGGGCGAGACCTTCGATTTCGTCGACAAGGTGTCGGTGGAACTGACCAGCCAGATGCTGGCCACGCTCTTCGACTTCCCCTTCGAGCACCGCCGCGTGCTGCCGAGGGCCTCGGACCTCATCCTCACCACGCCAGGCCCCGGGTCCATCGTCGAGACGGAGGAGGAGCGCCTTGGCGAGATGTTCGCCACCTTCGGCCAGTTCGTCGAACTGTGGAACGCCCGCAAGGGAACCGAACGGCGCGGCGATCTCATCTCCCTGCTGGCCAACGCCGAGGCCACGGCGAGCGACGATCCCTACCGCTACATGGGCAACATCGTCCTTTTGACCGTCGCCGGGTCCGACACCACCCGCCATTCGATCTCCGGGGCGCTCGTCGCCTTCAACCGCTTCCCCGAGACCTATGACCGCCTGCGGGCCAGCCCGGCCCTGCTGGAAAGCGCCGTTCCGGAGATCATCCGCTGGCAGACCCCCGTCGCCCACATGCGCCGCACGGCGCTCGCCGACGCCGAGATCGGCGGCAAGGCGATCAGGAAAGGCGAGAAGGTCGTCATGTGGTACGTCTCGGGCAATCGCGACGAGACGGCCATCGAGGATCCCGAAAGCTTCATCGTCGACCGGGCCCGGCCCCGCCAGCACGTCTCCTTCGGCTTCGGCGTCCATCGGTGCCTGGGCAATCGCCTCGCCGAGATGCAGCTCAAGATCGTCTGGGAAGAGATCCTCAAGCGCTTCGAACGCATCGAGATCGTCGGCGACGTGACCCGCCTGCGCTCCAATTTCGTCAAAGGCTACACCGCAATGCCGGTGCGCATCATCGCCTAAGCCGCCCTCTTCGCCCCGGCGATCCACCGGTCGATCACGCCGTCGAGGATGTCGAGGGGAACGCGGCCGCAGTCGAGGCCCGCCTCGTGGAAGTCCTTGATGTCGAAGCGGGCGCCCAGCGCCGCCTTGGCGCGCTCGCGCGCCTTCACCCACACCGTATGGCCGATCTTGTAGCTGCAGGCCTGGCCCGGCATGGCGCAGTAGCGTTCGACCTCGCGGGTGGCGAAGCCGGGGGCGTCGGCGTCGAGATCCTCGAAATAGGCGATGGCCTTCTCGCGGCTCCAGCGCATGTGATGCAGGCCGGTGTCGACGACGCAGCGGCCGGCCCGGAAGAGCTGGAACTTCAGATAGCCGATGCGCCCGAGCGGATCGTCGTCATACATCCCCATTTCGTCGGCCAGCTGCTCGGCGTAGAGCGCCCAGCCCTCGGCGTAGCCTGAAAAGCCGATGGTCTTGCGGATCAGCGGCAGGGACTTGTTCGACAGCGCAAGGCCCCCCTCGAGCTGGTGTCCGGGCAGGCCCTCGTGGAAGATCACGCTCGGCAGCGACCACCTCGGCCACTCAGCGGTGTCGCGCAGGTTGATGTAGACGAGGCCCGGGCGCGAGCCATCGATGGCCGGGCCTTCCGAATAGGCCGACGAGGCGCCGGCCTCGATCTCCTTGGGCACGCGGCGGACCTCGAACTGGTAAGGCGGCAGGCGCCTGAACCGGGTCGGCAGGCGCGGCCGGATGGCGGCCAGGCGTCCGTTGCAATAGGCGATCGCCTCGGCCTTGCCGGCGTCGGTATTGGGGAAGAACGAGGCCGGGTCCTTGTAGAGCGCGGCGATCCTCTGGCCGACCGTGCCTTGGGTGAGGCCGCGCGCCTTCAGCAGCCCGTCCATCCGGGCGCTGATCTCCGCCGCCTGGTCCAGGCCGAGCTTGTGCACCTCCGCCGGATTGAGCGTGGTGGTGGTCGAGGCGTGAAGGCCGGCGGCGTAGAAGGCTTCGCCTTGTGGGAGGCGCCACACGCCCGCGTCGTGGACCGCATGGGCGCGCACGGCCCGGGTGCGGGCGATCTGCCGGTCCATGGCCGGCACGATCTTGTCGGCGTAGATCCGCGCCGCCTCTGCGCCGTAGCGATCCGAAAGCCCCTTCTCGGCCGCTCGCCTGGAGATCGAGGTCACCAGGACCGACTCGGCGGCCGGTTTGCGACTGGCGGCCATCTGGGCGAGGGCCACGTCGAGTAGGAAGTCCGGCGGCGTGACGCCCAGCGCCGCATCGTGGGCGAGCCGATCGCTGTCCTGATCGAGCTGGACCGCGAAACCTTCCAGCCGGGCCAGATAGGCGTCGGCGTCGGCGGCGTCGACGATCCGATGCTTGGTGTTGAGAAATTCGGGCGTCGACTGATAGGCGCCCGTCAGCTGGCTGATCACATAGGGCGCGGCCCCGAAGCCGCCGCCGCCGTAGTCGAAATCCATCAGGGCGGCGGCCGACGCGCGGGTATAGGCCACGGTGTCGTAATTCACCTTGGCGTCGGGGGAGAGGCGGGCCCGATCGATGCTGGCCAGCCGCCGGCGCTGGTCGGCGTTGAGGGCCTTGTCGGCCGCCCGGCCGGCCAGGGACTCGTCGCGCAGGCGGCTCTTGAGGTCGGCGTTGGGGCCCTTGTCGAAGCCGAGCTGGGTCGCCCCCTCGGGATTTCGCCGCAGGCCCTCCTGGAAGAAGGCGTCGAACAGGGCGGCCAGGCGGGCGTCTTCGCTCTCTTGCGCCAGGGCCGGGACGGCCGGCGCCAGCGCGGCCGCGCCGGTCGCGACAAGGACATCGCGGCGGTTGAGGGTCATGGATGATTTCCTCTCAGAGGCCGTCAGCTATCCGGGTTCAGATATTCCCAGGTGTTCGCGCCGTCGAGATGGCGGACCTTTGCGCCGGCGAGGATGGCCGGATCGAGGAGGCGGGCGTTGAGGCCCATGCGATCGGGCGCGTCGGCGCCGCGCGGTGTCCAGTGGGTCGTACAGCCGCAGACCCGGCAGTGATGAAAGGTGATGCTCTTGTCGTCCCAGGCATAATCGCCCAAGGGCGCGGCGGCGCTCACCAGCGTCACCTCGGCGCGCGGATAGTAGGCCCACAGCGCCCCCAGGCGCCGGCAAATCGAGCAGTTGCACGAGGTCACTTCGCCTGGCGCGACGGCGACCTCGAACTTCACCGCCCCGCAATGGCATGTGGCCTCGATCATCGGGTTGGGATTATGCACCACCCTGGCGCCATGGAGGCAAGGCTTGCGCGAGCTTTTCGTCACCCGTCTTTACGAGGCCAGCCTGGCGGCGGAGCCGGGGTTCGCCGACTTTCGCGGCGAGCTGGAAGACGCCTGCGCCATGCTCGCGGCGGAGGATACGGCCGGGCAGGCGTGGAGCAAGGCGCACGGCTACGGCGGCTACACCTCCTATGCCTCGCTGGACGACCTTCCCCGCCGGGCGACGGTTTTCGCCGAGCTCAAGCGCCGCCTCGACCGCCACGCCGCCCAGGCCGCCGCGGCTTTCGACCTCGACCTGCGCGGCGGGCGCCTGGCGCTCGACAGCCTGTGGGCCAGCGTTCTGAAGCCCGGGGCCGGGCACTCCGGCCACGTCCACCCTCACGCCGTCCTTTCGGGGGTGATCTATGTCGCCGTCCCGCCCGGCGCGGGGGCCCTGCGCCTGGAGGACCCGCGCCTTCCCTTGATGATGGCCGCCCCGCCGCGCCGCGCCGACGCCCCCGAACCCAGCCGGGTCTTCGTCACCGTGCCGCCGGCCGAGGGAGGCCTCTACATCTGGGAAAGCTGGCTGCGCCACGAGGTGGCGCCCGGCAGGGGACGGCGGATCAGCCTGAGCTTCAACTATGCCTGGCGCTAGGGGCCCTCTCATCCGCGAGGCGGCCGCCGCCGACATGCCCGCCGTGGCCGCCATCTACGGCCACCATGTGCTCACCGGCTTTGGCACCTTCGAGGAAGTCCCGCCGACGGCGGAGGCGCTCTCGGCGCGGGTCGCCACGGTGCGTGCGCTCGGCCTTCCCTACCTCGTCGCCGAACTGGACGGCGAGGTGGCCGGGTTCGCCTACGCCTCGTCATTCCGGCCCCGCGCCGCCTATCGCTTCACCGCCGAGGACACCGTCTATGTTCGCCCCGACGCGCTCGGCCAGGGCGTCGGCCGGGCCCTGCTCGGCGAGATCATCGCGCGCTGCGAGGCGTTGGGGCTTCGCCAGCTGATGGCGATCATCGGCGACAGCGGCAACGCCGCCTCCATCGGCCTGCACCGGGCCATGGGCTTTTCCGAGCTCGGGGTCGGCCGCGACGTCGGCTTCAAGCGCGGCCGCTGGCTCGACATCGTGTGGATGCAGAAGACCCTGGCGAACGCCGACGGCGCCGCGCCGCGCCGCGCGGGGAGGGGCTGAAGCTCGGCGGGGGATGATCAGCGCGCAGCCGTCCTAGAGCAAACCCCGTTCAGACGGAATCGTCTGAACGGGGACAATTTGCTCTAGATTCAAGAGTGTAGACCCTGATTCAACGCTCACATCTGTTCCGTGTGAACGCATCAGGGTCTAGCGCTCACCGCGAAGAGCGGGGTCATGCTCACCACGCCCTTGTCGGTATCGGCGGCGTGGCGCAGGCGGCCATCGACGCCGAACGCCGCCTCCATCGTGCGCAGCAGGGACTAGTGGTTGTAAGGGGTGGGGTCGGCGATGCCGCGCGGGCCGTGGTTGGTGATCACCACGGTGGGGATGTGGCCGCCGCCGAAGTTCGACGGCGCGTCGGGCGTCACCGCGCAGCAGCCCTCGCGGGTCTTGCCGGTCCCCTCGTCGAAGGTGATGACGATGGCGAAGTTGTCGGCCGAGCGCCAGGCCTCCGTCGCCTGGATGCGCCGCACCAGTTCGCCGGCCACCTTGTCGCCGCGGGCGATGAGCCCGGGGCCCTTGGCGCAGTCGGGCGGGACCTTGGGCCCCTCCAACCCGTGCATCTCGTTGCACTGGTTGGGGACGATGAGGGCGAAGTTCGGCAGATCGCCGTCGGCGAGATCGCGGTCCAGCTGGTCGAAGCCGACGATCTTGCGCGCCCGTCCTGGGTCCTTCTGGACGGAGGCGAAGTTCAGGAACCCCGAATGCTTGGAGGCGTAGAGGGCGGTCTTGCGGCTGCCGTCGTCGATAGCCGGATCGGTGGCCGTGAAGACCAGGGCCCCGGGCCTCGGGAGATTCTCGTAGTAGCCCTTCCAGGTCAGACCATTGGCCTGAAGCTGATCGCCCAGGTTCGGCGCGTGGATGGTATGGTCGACATAGCCGGGCTCGGCCGAACCGCGGCAGAACGGATCGGAATCGCCGGCCTTGCAGGTGAAGCCGTCGTCGTCGTGGATGCCGAAGGTGTCGCCGCCCAGCATGGCCACGTAGTTGGCCTCGCTGGGATGGACC
>DASXIE010000248.1:0-4285 GCA_036498165.1 Caulobacteraceae bacterium | reverse complement strand
AAGCTGGCCGGCGATTACCGCAACTCGACCTTCACCCTCTCCGACGGGGGGGTCGACGGCACGGTGATCAGCGATCCGCCTAAGACGACCACCCTCACCTCGGCCATCGCCGCGTTCGGGGCGGCGAGCGGCTCGACTGCCACGGCCCAGGCCCACGCGCAGCCGCCCCTCAGCCAGCTCGCCGCCCCGCATTAGCCGTTGGCGCGGGCCAACCGGCCAGGCGGAATTGACAGCGATCGGGCTCGCATGACAGCGTCGCCCAAGGATCGCGGCGGCCGTTCCCCCGCAGCGCACGGACGCCCGCCATGAACAGCAGAACGATCAGCAGCACCGGCTACGTCGGCTATGCCCTGAAATCCAACTATGACCAGTTGACCATACTCTCGACGGGCGCGATCGGCGGAGCGACGGGCGGCACGGCCTTGACGGTGCAATACACCGCCTCGGTGGAGAACCACGGCTCGATCGTCGGTGGGGCCGGGGCTAACGGGGGTCCGGTCGGCGGGGATGCCGGCGCGGCCGTCCTTTTCGCCGTCGCCGGCTCGCTAACCAACTATGGCGTGATTGTCGGCGGCGCCGGCGGCTCAGGCGGCGCTGGCGAGGGCGGCTCGGGCGCCACCGGGGTGGAACTGGACGCCGGGGGGGGCATCCTGAACGTCGGCACGATCGCCGGCGGGGCCGGCGGCCCCGGGTCCGCCCTCGCCGGATCGCCTGGCTACGGCATCGTTCTCGCCGCCGGCGGCGCGGTGAGGAACTACGGCGCGGTGACGGGCCGGTACGGCGTCTATCTGAACTACCTGGGCAGCACCGCGGCGAGCATCACCAACTGGGGCGTCATCCATGGCTCCGGCGGCGGCGTCCTGCTCGGGGCCGCCGGCAGTTCCCTCTACAACCAGGTCGGCGGCAGCATCTACGGCAAGCTCGACGGCGCCTACCTCGAGCGCGCCGGCACCATCACCAACGACGGAACCATCACCTCGGCGCTCAAGGGCGCGATCGCCATCGCCGGCAATTCGCGCGGCGGCACGATCACCGTCGTCAACAACGGCTTCGTCCACGGGGCCTTCGGGATCACCGTCGCCGGGACGGGCGAGATCACCAATTCGGCTACCGTGACGGCGGTTTACAAGGCGCTGACCGACGGCGCGGGGACGGTGATCAACAAGGCCGGCGGCAAGATCACCGGCGGGACCTACGGCGTCATCCTCTATGGCGACGGCACCCTGATCAACTACGGCCACATCAGCAGCTCGTCCTATGCGGTGCAGCTCAATACCGCCGCCAGCCGGATGATCATGGAACCCGGCTCGAGCGTGACCGGACAGGTGCGGGGCGGCGGCGGAACCCTGGAACTGGCGGCGGGAACGATTACCAGCTCGGTCGCGCTGGGCGCATCGATCAGTGGCTTCGGCGCCTACCAGATCGACGCCGGCGCGTCGTGGCGGGTCTCCGGAACCGCCACGAGCCTCGGCAACGCCGGCACGCTGTCGATCCTGGCCAACTCCGTGCTGGTCGCCAGCGACCTGACCAACAGCGGGCTCGTCAAGGTGACTGGCGGGACGGGGAAGGCCTTCGCCGGGTTGCTGTTTTCCGGCCTCGAGACCCTCAGCGGCGGCGGAGCGATCAGCCTCAACGCCACCGGCTACATCTCAGGAGTGCTGGCGGGCGATTCCCTGACCAACCTCGACAACACCATCGAGGGCGGCGGCTTCATCAAGGGCCCCCTTACGCTGACTAACGAGGGGACCATCGACGACAACGTCGGGCGGATGCTGGTCAACACCGGCAATACCATCATCAACGACGGCCTGATCGAAAGCGGCGGCTCGGGGACCCTGCTGGTCCGCAACACGACGATCGACAGTTTAGGCGGCGGGACGGTGGTCGACGGCAAGAAGGTGCAGCTCGACAATTCGACGTTGCGCAGCGGGGCCCTGACCATCTCGGCGCACGCCCTTCTGCAGTCCGTGATCCATGGCGGGACGGTCAATCTTGGCGGCGGAACTGTGGTCAACCTCGGCACGGTCGAAGGCGGGACCGGCGGCCTTATCATCGACGGCGATGTCGCTAACAGCGGCCTCGTCCAGGGCTTCAACGGCGTGCTGACCATCACCGGCAATGTCACCGGCGCCGGCAACGCGCGAGTCTTCGGGTCAGGAACCCTGGAGGTGGATGGGACGCTCGGCGAGAGTGTCTTCTTCGCCGCCAGCAGCACCGGGACGCTGATCCTCAACGATCCGACCGCCTTCACCGGCAAGGTCTACGGCTTCTCCCTGACCGGGAAGACGCACATCGACCTTAAGAACATCACCTTCAACGCATCGGACACGGCCAGCTTCAAGGGCACGAAGGATGGCGGGGTGCTGACCCTCAAGGACGGGTCGAACGCCGTGATCACCACCGTCAAGCTGGCCGGGAACTATACCGCCTCGACTTTCACCCTCTCCAACGGCGGGGCCGACGGCACGGTGATCACCGGCATGCCCAAGACCACCACCCTGACCTCCGCCATGGCCGCGTTCGGGACGGCGGGATCGAGTTCGACGGCTACGGCGACCCACCCGGCGACGGCGCCGCCGGCGTTGAGCACGCCACACTGACGCGAGGGTCTAGAACCTGGATGAGGCGAGCTTGACGTCCGCGAAGCGCCAGGCGCTGGCGAAGGCGCGGCGCGTCTCACCAGCGTCCTTGTGCTGGGCCTCCAACGCCTGCGCCAGGCCGAAGAGCGCCCAGCCGTCGATCCGGTAGGTCTTCAGGCTCTGGCGATAGACCGCCTCGGCCTCGGCCGGCCGGTGGGCCTCCAGCAGGGCGGCGCCGAGCACATGGGCGACCGGCTGATGCCAATAGGGCGGCTCGGTGTAGGGCAGGGCCGCCTCGAGGGCCGCGGCGTCCTTGAAATGGCCGATGGCGGCGTCGAGCTTGCCGGACTTGCGGGCGATCTCTCCGTCGAGGAGGGCCATGGACATCGAGACGAGTTGGCGGGCCGGGATGCCGAAGCCGTCGTAGGCGCTGTAGTCGGCGCTGACGAGGTTGCCCAGCTGGTCGCGGTCAGCCTGGGCGGCGGCCAGGTCGCCGGTGTTGGCGTGGGCGAAGCCGCGGGCATAGAGCCAGACGGCGAGGTCGAGGGTCAGAACCGGCGGCGGGGCCGGCTCGGCCAGGATCCCGTCCCAGCGGCCGAAGCGCAGCAGGGTCGCCACGGGCGTGAAGGCGTAGAACTGGGCCGGCGGCAGGGTTTTGCCGGCCTCGACCGCGTTCACCGCCGTGACGAGACGCCGCGAAGCGTCCAGCGCGGCGTGGTAGCGGCCCTGCATCTCCGAGGATGTCCACAGGAAGTGGATGTTGTGGCCATAGTAGCCGACTGGATAGAATCCCTGGGCCTTGCAGTCGGCGATATAACCCTCGTCGACCCGGGCGGCGCGCTCATTGACCTTCACCGCATCCTCGTAGCGGCCGACACGGTAATAGATGTGCGAGGGCATGTGGACGACGTGGCCGGCCCCCGGCATCAGGGGAAGCAGGCGGTCGGCGGCCGCCTCGGCCCGCTCCGGCGTCGTCGAGGCCTCGACGGCGTGGATGTAGAGGTGCAGGGCGCCCGGATGATTTGGCGCGCGGCGGATGATCCCTTCCAGGGTGGCGACGATCTCGGCCCCGTGCCCCTTGGGCGTGGTCCAGTCGGCTTGCCAGTAGTCCCACGGCTGGGTGTCCATCATCGCCTCCGCGTAGAACACCCCGGCGTCGAGGTCGTCCGGATGGCTATGCCATAGCCGTCCCATGGCCTGGGCGAAGGCTTCGTCGAGCGCCTTGCGGTCGGCCTTGGGGGCGGCCGAATAGCGTGCCGTCAGGGCCTCGATCCATTCCCGCTCCTCCGCCGAGGCATGGGGCTCGAGGGCCCGGGCGCGGGCCAGCGCCCGCCAGGCCGGGGCGACGGCGTCGTCGCCCATCGGCAGGTTGATGTTGGGGCCGAGCGCGAAGGCCACCCCCCACCAGCACATGGCGCAGTCGGGATCGCGCCTGGCCGCCTCGCGGAACGAGCGGATGGCCTCGGCGTGGTTGAACCCGAACAGCAGGTTGACGCCCTGGTCGAAATAGCGCTGGGCGGCGGCGTTGCGCGTCGAGATCGGGTGGCGATGGGCGCCCAGGCCTCTGAAAAGCGGGGCTCCGGGCTTGTCGGCCTGGCCGCCGTATATCGCCGGCATGGCCGGCATGTTCATCGGCCCCATCTGGCCCCAAGCCGAGCCGGCGACGAGCACGGCGGCGAGCGCGACTACCCTCATCATGAGCCCCT
>DASXIE010000247.1:0-7645 GCA_036498165.1 Caulobacteraceae bacterium | reverse complement strand
GAGTGTGCCTTGAGGACCCTCCAGCACCTCGACCCGGGCGATGTCGTAAACATGAACATCGAGGGCGCCGTTGATGGTGGTGATCGGCTGCTCGTCGAGATAGGTGCCGACGGTAGGCTGCGGACCGGAGTGGTTGGCGTTGCCGCCGTCGGAGACGCCACGGATGTAGACAGTGTTCTGGCTCGGCGCGAAGGTCTGAAAAGTCACCGCCGGCAGGAATTTCACATAGTCCTGGAACTCGGTGATGTTGAGCTGCTCGAGCTTGCGGGTGTCGAAGGCCTGGATGGCCATCGGGACCTTCTGGATGTTTTCCGAGCGCTTTTCGGCCGTGACGATGACTTCCGCCACCGCGGTGGATCCGCCGGCCGCGGCGGCGTCGGCGGCCCAGGCGTGGCCGCCGGCCAGGCAGGTCGAGGCGAGCAGCGCGGCCACGGGCGCCGCCGTGCCCAGCTTGGACGGAAACAGGCTTTTCATGATCGATCCCCCGGGCTTTCAAGCCTCGCTGCGCCGATCTTGCGCGGGCCACGTGCCTCGTCAAGGCCACGCTGGCGCGCGGCGGGCATAAGAGGCTCTCTCTGTGGCCGATTTGCCCTTAAGGGTGTGTGAACAACGATGAGGAAGGCGCGGCGATGAAGGATTTAACGGGCAAGCTGGCGGTGATCACCGGGGGCGGCACGGGCATGGGCCGCGAGCTGGCCAGCGCCCTCGTCGCCGAGGGATGCAACGTGGCGATGTGCGATGTCTCGGCGACCAACATGGCGACCACCAAGGCCCTCTGCGAGAAGGTCGCGGCCCAGGGGACGAAGATCACCACCTTCGTCGCCGACGTCTCCGACCGGGCCCAGATGGAGGCCTTCGCCGCCGCCGTGGCCCATGACCAGGAGACCGACAAGATCCACCTGCTGTTCAACAACGCCGGCATCGGCGGCGGCGGCAGTTTCGTGGCCGGCGACGAGGCCGAGTGGCGCAGGACCTTCGACGTGTGCTGGGGCGGGGTCTACAACGGCGTGCGCGCCTTCCTGCCGATGATGCAGGCGGCCAGCGAGGCGCACATCGTCAACACCAGCAGCGTCAACGGCTTCTGGGCTTCGCTCGGCCCGCGCCGGCCGCACACCGCCTACGCCGCCGCCAAGTTCGCGGTCAGGGGCTTCAGCGAGGCCCTGATGGCCGACCTGGAGGTCAACGCGCCGCACATCAAGTGCTCAGTGGTCATGCCCGGTCACATCGGCACCGAGATCGTCGCCAATTCCCGCAAGGTGCTCACCGGCGACGATTCCGATGCGCCGAGCCCGGCCACCGTGGCCCAGGCCCGGGCCCGGCTCACGGCCATGGGCATGGACGGGGCGGCCTTCTCCGACGCTGAACTGGCGGCCATGGCCGAGGAAATGCACCGCCGCTTCCGCGACGAGGCGCCGACGACGGCGGCCGAGGCGGCGGCGATCATCCTCGATGGGGTGAGGGAGGATCGATGGCGGATCCTGGTCGGCGAGGACGCCAAGACGATCGATTCCATGGTCCGCGCCGAACCCGAGTCCGCCTACGAGCCGGAATTCTTCACCCGCATGGCCGCGGCCGCCGGCTGGAAGCTGGGGGGATGACCCCCGCCGCCTAGCCGGCTCCGGACTTCCGCCGCGATCCCGCCCCTCGACGGCGGGCGGGCAAGGAACGTCGGCTTCGGCCAGCGGTTATCGGCTCGCCCAGGGATTTCTAGCCGAATGAAACGACGGATCATCGCGGTGCTCAACCGCGGCGGCGGTGGCTACAAGGCCAACTGCGAGTCTGAACTGACGGACATTGTCAGCGGGACCGGCTCGCTTGAGGTGCGGTCGGTCGAGGGCGCCGATCTGGCGCAGGCGCTGAACCACGCCGCCACCAGCGCCGACCTGGTGATTGTGCTGGGCGGCGACGGGACCATCAGCCTCGCCGCCTCCATCCTGGGACCGGCCGGAACGCCGATGATCGCACTTCCGGGGGGAACGGTGAACGAGCTCGTACATCGCTTCTATGGCAAGGGCGACTGGCGGGCGGCGCTTTGCGAAACGCTGGCCGAGCCGGTCACGATCAAGGTCGCCGGCGGCCTGGCCGGGAAGGACCTCTTTCTGATCTCGGCGATATTCGGCATGCCGTCCGATTGGGCGCGCGCCCGCGAAGCCCTGAGAAAGGGCCGTCTGGCCAAGGCGATCGAGCTTACCCTCTCCGGCCTCGATGACGCGGCCGAGGAGAGCCTGGCCTATCGATCGGGCGGCGCGAGCGGTGAGGCCCGCGCCGTCGCCGTGCGCTGCGTCGGGGCCTGGTCGGCGCCGCCTCGAGAGCCGGGATTGGAGGCGGCCGCGCTCAACGCCCGATCCTTGGCGGCTTTCGTTCGCCTTGGCGCCGACGCCCTGACGGGAGAGTGGCGAGAGAACCCCGACATCACGATGCTCGATGCCGCTCGACTGACCCTGCGCCGCCCGGGCGGCCTGCGGGCCATGATCGATGGAGAGTCCAGGACGCTCGCCCCGCAGGCGGAAATCCGGTTCGTCTCCGAGGCCGTTCAGATCCTGGCGCCCCGCCCACGGGCCACCTCTCAAAAGACTCGCTAAACCCGGCATGAGGGCGCAAACTCAAGCTCGTGCCCTTTATCGCCTACCTTCATGCGGGGGGCGGGGCGGTCCCCCACATGGAAATCCTGCCCGATGACGACCTGGCGTCGGCGCGGGGCCATGCCCGCAACCTCCTGGCGGTTCACGAGAGCGCCGTCTTCGCGGAGCTGTTTCTCGATGAGCGGAGAATGAGCCGCATCCGGCGACCCAGGGACGGTCTCAAATATTCACATCAAGACGCGGCCCGCGCCGGCGGTGAGCAAGCAGTCTTGACCTAGGGTCAGAGGCGGAGTCACCTTCACCGTCGAGCCACGGCAAGCCGTTGAGAGCGGGCCGGGTGAATGGGGAATGTGACATGAAACAACGCCTCGCCAGCGGCGCCTCCGCCGCCGTGATCGCCATTTGCGCCGGGGCCGCCGCGCCCCACGCCTTCGCCGCCGACGCCCAAGGGTCGGCCACCGCCGTTCAGGAGGTGATCGTCACCGCCCAGAAGCGCGAACAGCGGCTGCAGGATGTTCCCGTGGCCGTCACCGTGCTCAACACCAAGCAGCTCGAGCGTCTGGGCGTGCGCAGCGTCAAGGACCTGACCCTCCTGGCGCCGGGCCTCAACGCCACCACCAATGCCGACGAGTCGACGACCACGGTGCGCATCCGCGGCATCGGCACCGTGGCCGACAACGCCGGCCTCGAGGACGCGGTGGGCATCTACATCGACGGCGTCTACCGTCCGCGCAACGGCGTCGGCTTTAATGACCTGGGCGAGCTTTCCGACGTCGAGGTGCTGAAAGGCCCGCAGGGCACGCTGTTCGGCAAGAACACCGTCGCCGGGGTGATCCTTATCAACACCCAGCGGCCGCAGTTCGTGTTCGGCGGCGACGCCCAGTTCGACATCCAGAACTACAACGGCTGGGGCGGATCGGCCACGGTCACCGGCCCGATCGTCGGCAATGTCCTGGCCGGGCGGTTGTACTTCTCCGCCCACGACCGCGACGGCTACCTGCCGGTGATCCAACCTCCGGGCGGCGGGATCCCCAGCCAGGACGACGAGCACATGTACACTGTCCGCGGCCAACTCCTTTACGCGCCCACCGAGGACTTCAAGGTCAACGTGATCGGCGACTACACGCGGCGCGACGACCATTGCTGCGTCGCCGTCGCCTACCAGAACGGCTTCCCGGCCACGCTGCAGAACATCTTCTTCCCCGGTTCGATCATCGATCCGGTGAGCAAGAACAACGTCACCGCGGCGGTGAACGTGACGCCCATCGAGCACATCCGCGACGAGGGCGTCTCGGCCCAGATCGACTGGAAGACGCCATGGCTGGGCGGAGCGAGGCTGACCTCGATCACCGCCCTGCGCGACTGGAAGGACAATTCGGAGACCGACTCCGACTACACCCTGGCCGACCTCCTCAACACCGTGCCGTTCAACGTCCAGGAATTCGGCCAGTTCTCCGAGGAGCTGCGCCTGAACGGCGAGGCTGGGCGCCTGACGTGGCAGGTCGGAGCCTTCTACAGCCACGAGGATCTGGACGTCTTCGCGCCCCTGAGCTTCGGAACCGGTCTCACCGAATACCTGGCCGTCCTGACCGCCGGCGCTGGACCGCTCGCCACCGGGACCTACAACCCGCCGGGCGGCGCTTTCCCGGCCGGCGAAGGAGCGCGCGACACCTATCATCAGCGCGAGCACAGCTTCTCGGCCTACACCCAGGACGACTTCAAGATCACCGACCACCTGATCTTCACCGGCGGCGTCCGCTTCACCACCGAGCACAAGGCGCTGCACAGCCTCTACAACAACAACGACACCAGCGGGACCTGCGCCCACTTCGAGGCCGTGGCCACCGAGCTGGAGATTCCGCTGAACAAGGCGACGCTCGGCATACCGTGCCTGGACAACCCGGCTTTCAAGGGGCTGGAGACCTTCCAGGCCTTCACCGAGAACGACATCACCGGAACCGCCAAGCTGACCTACAAGTTCAGCGACACGGCCATGGTCTATGGGTCCTACTCAAGGGGCAATCTCGTCGCCGGCTTCAACCTCGCCGAGGTGACGACGGCGGTGGGGAACAACCCCAACGCCTCCCTGGTCCCCGACCCGGACACCACCTTCCCGGCCGAATATGTGGACGCCTTCGAGATCGGGACGAAAGCCCAGCTCTTCGACCACCGCCTGCTGCTGACGGCGGCGGCCTTCTATCAGAAATACCAGAACTTCCAGCTCAACGCCTTCACCGGCACCCAATTCATCGAGAGCACCATCCCGCAGGCCCAGTCGCTGGGCGCCGAGGGCGACGCCTATTTCGCGCTCACCCCGGACCTCACCCTCAATGCCGGGGTCACCTACGCCGACACCACCTATCCCAATAGCGCGGCCAACCGCGCGGCGCTGGGCGACAACACGGCCGGCTCGCCGTTCTTCCAGTCGACGCCGCTCTTCCGCCTCCCCGGCTCCCATCCCTCCTTCGCGCCGCTGTGGTCGCTGGTCGGCGGGCTTTCCTACCGCCATCCGATCATGAACGGACTGGAGTGGACCTTCGACCTCGATGGCAAATACCAGTCGGGCTACAACGTCGGCTCCGACCACGATCCGGTGAAGTTCCAGCCGGGCTTCGGCATCGTCAACGCCCGGATGGGGATCGGCGGGATCGGTGGCAAGTGGAGCGTCGAGGTGTGGGCGACCAACCTCTTCAACACCCACTACAGCCAGGCGATCTTCGATGGCGTCCTGCAGACCTTCAGCGTCCCGCAGCCTTCGTCCATCCCCAGCCTCAACAACTACGACTACTTCCCCGGCCAACCGAGGTTCTGGGGCGCGACATTGCGGGTGAAGTACTAGGAATCACGCTTCTCTAGCGCTGCATCAGGAGGAGGAGCGCCCCGCGGCGGCGTAGATGGCGTCGATGGCCGCCATGTTGGCGATGGCGTCTTCGCCGCCGGTGAGGGAGGCGGTTTCGCCGGCCAGGACTTCGCGCAGGTGCGCCAGCTGGGCGGCGTAGGTGGTGGGGCCATCGGTGGCATGGACGCGGCTTTCGCCGCCGATTTCGGTCACGAACCGGCAGCCGATCTGCGGGGCGAGGAAGTTGTGGATGGTAAGGCGGCCGGCCCATCCGACGACCTCCAGGCGGGCGGCCGGCGTCGCGGCCGTCATGGAGCAGGCGATGACGCCTTTCACCCCGCCGGGGAATTCCAGCTCGGCGCGCATGGACGCATCGACCCCATCGTCGAACTTCCCATCCGCGCTCACGATCTTGGGCTCGGACCCGACGATCGAGCGGGTCGCGTGGACACAGTAGGTCCCCAAATCCATCAGCGCCCCGCCACCCTGCTCCGCCGACCAGCGCAATTCGCCGGGGGCGCGGGGAATGGGAACCTCGAACACCGCCTCGACGCTCGCGAGCCGCCCCAGCGCCCCTTCCCTTGCCAGGGCGACGGCGGCGCGCATGACGTTGTGGAAACGGTAGTGGAAGGCCTCGATGAGGACCTTCCCCCTGGCCTTGGCGGCGCCGACCATGGCCCGCGCCTCGACCGCATCGCGCGCGAAGGGCTTCTCGCAAAGCACCGCCTTGCCCGCCTCCACCGCGGCGACGGTCCAGCGGGCGTGGCCGGCCGGCGGCAGGGCGTTGTAGACGACGTCGACGTCATCGCGGCCGATGAGGGCGGCGTAGTCCTCCGCCACGCCGGCGATGCCGTGTTCGGCGGCATAGGCCCTCGCACGGGCCGGATCGCGGGCCGCCACCGCGCTCACCGTGAAATCCGGATTTTCGCGCGCAGGGCCGATCACCGCCCCCACGGCGATCCGCGAGGCGCCCAGCAGGCCGAGGGGTATGGGATCAGACATCGTTGCCACTCCTCGCATTCCCCTATAGCCCAGCGACCGCGATAAGATGACCAACGCCGCCCTCGATCTTCGCGACCGCGACGCCCTCTTCGACGAGCTGGCGGCGCGGATCTATGACCTGGCGATCATCGGCGGGGGGATCACCGGGGCCGGCATCGCCCGCGACGCCGCGATGCGCGGCTTGTCGGTCGCCCTCGTCGAGGCCGGCGACTTCGCCAGCGGGACGAGCAGCCGATCCTCGAAGATGATCCACGGCGGCCTGCGCTATCTCGCCCAGGGCGATCTGGCCCTCGTCCGCGAGGCGGCGTCCGAGCGCAAGACGGTGCAGGCCATCGCCCCGCACCTGGCCCGCGAGACGCCGTTCGTGATCCCGGCCCGGAGCGGCGGCGCCATCGCCAGGCTGCGGGCCGGGCTGTGGACCTTCGAGAAACTGGGCGGGGTTCCCAGGAGCCGGGCCCACGAGGTGTGGTCGGCCGCCGATCTGAAGGCCCGCGAGCCGGCCATCGCCGCCGACGATCTGGCCGGCGCCGTGGTCTATCCTGAGTACCTGACCAACGACGCGCGACTGACTCTCGCCAACATCCGCTCGGCCGCCGCCGCCGGGGCCCTGACGGTCAACTACGCCCGGGCCGAGAGCTTCTGCTTCGAGGGGGAGCGGGCAAGCGGGATCGAGGTCGCCGACCGCTCGGCCGGCGGCTCCGACCGCCGCGTCCGCCTGGCCGCCAAGGTGTTCGTCAACGCCGCCGGCCCGTGGGTGGACGCCGTAAGGGCCCTGGAGGCGCCCGAGACCTCGCCGCGCCTCGCCCTTTCGCGCGGAATCCATCTGGTGGTCGCCCGCGAGCGCGCGCCGGTGAACCGCACGGTGATCCTGCCGGCCGGCGGCCGACGGAGCATCTTCGTGGTTCCTCACGGCGCGGCGACCTACATCGGCACCACCGACACCTTCTACGGGATGGCGCAAACCTGGCCGCCGGTGACCGGCGAGGATGCCGCCTACCTCTTCGCCGCCGTCAACGCCCGCATGGACATCGCCCCGCTCGCCGCCGCCGACGTGGCCGCCGTCTGGTCGGGCCTTCGGCCGCTGGTCGGCGAGGCCGGCAAGAGCCCCTCCGAGGTCTCCCGCCGCGACGAGGTGTGGACCGGCTCGGCGGGGGTGATCAGCATCGCCGGCGGCAAGCTCACCGCCTACCGGCGGATGGCCGAGCGGGTGGTCGACCAGGTG
>DASXIE010000246.1:0-29343 GCA_036498165.1 Caulobacteraceae bacterium | reverse complement strand
CAGCATCAGGTTGTTCACCGCCGGCACGAAGATCTGGCCGGTCTGGGTCTCCGAGGTGCGAGTGATGGTGATCCGCGGCAGCAGGCCCAGCTGCACCGCCTGCTGGGTCATGGAATAGGCGCCGGTGATCACCGCCTGGCTGGCGATCACCGCCGCGCTCGTCGCCAGGATCAGCACCGGCCAGTAGGCGAAGTGCGGGGTCATCACGAAAAGCGGGCTGTGGCGGGCGCCCGGATGGTGCAGCACCACGGCCCCTTGGCCGAGGTAATTGAGCGCAAGGCAAGGCCAGACGATCCACAGCCAGGCCAGGCGCACCGGCCGGCGGCCGAATTGGCCCATGTCGGCGTAGAGCGCCTCGGCGCCCGTCACCGCCAGGAAGACGCTGCCCAGGATCACGAAGCCGACGAACCCGTTCTCGGCCAGGAAGCGAACGGCGTAGTAGGGATTGAGGGCCAGCAGCACGCCCGGATCGTCGACCAGGTTGTAGACCCCGAGCAACGCCAGGGTCGCGAACCACAGCGCCATCACCGGTCCGAAGAGGGCCGCGACCATATGGGTGCCGCGCGCCTGGACCAGGAAGAGTCCCACCAGGATGGCCGCGGCGATAGGCAGGACGAGCGGCGAGAACATGTGGCCGACGTGCGGGGCAACGCTCAGCCCCTCCGCCGCCGAGAGCACCGAGAAGGCCGGGGTGATCACGCCGTCGCCGAAGAAGAGGGCCACCCCGATGACGCCGATCAGAAACACCCCGCGCGTGCGCCGCGCGGCGACGCGCTGGGCCAGCGCCATGAGCGCCACCGGGCCACCCTCTCCCTTGTTGTCGGCGCGCATCAGCACCGTGACATATTTGATGGTGACGATGAGGGTCAGGGTCCACAGGATCAGGGAGACCACCCCCAGGACCGCCATCTGCGGCGTGCCAACCGGGCGCGAATGGGCCAGGGCCTCACGCAGGGCGTAGAGCGGGCTGGTGCCGATATCGCCGAAGACGACGCCGAGCGCCCCAAGCGTCAGGGCCGCGAAGCTTCGCCGCCGTCCGCTGACGCGAGGTCTGTCACGAGCCTGGGACGGCGCGGGGCCTGTTTCGCCCAAGCTCGAAATCTCCGCATGGCGCCCGACGCGGCGAACGCGCGCCCGCCATGGCCGGTCGCGCTACACCCAATCCCGCCCCCGTTCAATCGTCGCGGCGGCGCGCCCAGTGAACTGGCGGACGATGGCGGCCGGGTCGACCAGGGTCTGCATCAGAGCTCCCGGCCCCGCAACGCGCATCGGCGTCATGCACGGCCATGCCGTGGCCGCCGGGCCGCCAGCGGGGGCGCGCCTTCCCATCCGTCTTCCCCACGGCTAGGTTCGCGTTCGATGATCGCGCCCGCGCCCCTACCGGTCCGCCGCCCGTGAGCGGGCGGCTGGCGCTCGTCACCGGCGCTTCGGCCGGCATCGGCGCGGCCCTGGCCCGGGTCTACGCCGCCCACGGCTACGACCTGGCGCTGACCGCCCGCCGCGAGGATCGCCTTCAGACCTTGGCCGACGAACTGCGCCTGGCGGCCGGAATCGAGGCCCTGGTTATTCCCGCCGACCTTGCCGACCCAGACGCGCCGGCCGCGGTCTTGAGCCAGATCGAGGCTCACGGGCGCCAGGTCGACGCCCTCGTCAACAACGCCGGCTATGGCCTCGTCGGCCCTTTCGCCGACAGCGCCTGGGAAGACCAGGGCGCCTCCCTTCAGGTGATGGTCGCCGCCGTCGCCGAGTTCGCCCATCGCGTGGTCCCGGGCATGGTCGAGCGCCGCTTCGGCCGCATCGTCAACGTCGCCTCCCTGGCCGGCATCCTGCCCGGCGCTCCGGGCGCCGGCCTCTACAGCGCGGTCAAGGCTTTTGTCCTCAGCTTTTCGCAGAGCCTTCACCTCGAGCTCGCCGCCACCGGCGTCCATGTCAGCGCGCTGTGCCCCGGCTTCACCTATTCCGAGTTCCACGACGTCAATCGCTCTCGTGACGCCGTCGGCATGCCGGCCTGGATGTGGATGGGCGCCGACGAGGTGGCGGCAAGCGGCTATGAGGCGGCCGAGGCCAACCGGCCGGTCTGCGTCCCCGGCGCGCCTAACAAGGCCATCGCCGCCCTTGCCCACGTCCTGCCGGAGGAATGGACAATGGCCCTGATTGCCCGCCGTCGCCGCTGATCAGCGCCCTGCGCCGATCCGCATCATCTGCGGATGATAGCTGACCCACTCTGATAGGGCTGGGCGACGTCGTGACGAACCGCGCCGGTGGTCGAGGCGGCCCAGCCGGCGAGGATGAACTGCACCGCCATGGCGGTGAGGATGAGACCCAGCACCCTCACCACGATGACCATCCCCACCCGCCCCATCACCCGCGAGATCTGGCTGGTGAACCAGAATGCCAGCACAATGGTGAGCGCCGTCACCGCGATGACGCCCAGGCCGATGGCGACGCCGCTGGCCCCCAGCCGCCGCGCCTCCTCCGCGTAGATCACCGCCGAGGAGATCGCGCCTGGGCCGATCAAGAGCGGCATGCCGAACGGGACGATCAGGGCCTCGAAACGCCGCGCCGCATAGGCCCGCACCGACAGCGGCTCTTCGGCCTTTTCACCGGCGGCGAAGTTCTTGACGATGTCGCCCCGGACCATGTCCAGCCCCATGAGCAGCAGGACGATGCCTCCGGCGATGCGGAACGCCGGCAGGGAAATGCCGAAGAAGCGCAGCAGCGAAAGGCCGGTGAGGAAGAAGAAGGCCAGGAAGATGAGGGCGAAAAGGGCCATGTAGATCGCCGTCAGCCGGCTCTGGGCCGGGCTCGCCCCTACGGTTGCGGCGGCATAGAGCGGCACGTTGCCCACAGGATCGATGAGGGCGAAGAGCGCGATGAAGAAGTTGATGGCGAAGGTGGCGGAGTCCATAGGGATCTAGAAATCCACCGCCACGCCCTTGCGCTCCCAGTCGCCGAACCGGGTCGGCTCGGGCCCGGCCGGGCCGCCCATCTCCGCGGGACCGGGTTGCGGCTTTGGATCGGCGGCGCGGCGGGCGGCGGCTTCCTCCAGGGCGCGCCGGGCCGCCGGCGTGAGCCTCTTGCCAGGCGCCGCGCCGGGCGGGTCGGAGGGGGACTGGGTCGCCACGACGCTCACCAATAGCTAAGACGGGCCGGCTTTGAAACCGACCGATCCCGCCCTGGCCGCCCGCTTCGCCGCCGCCAGGCTGCTGACCGCCGCGCTTAGCGGACGCGGCGGGCTCGAGGCGGCCCTGGCCGATCGGGGCCTGGCTCGCCTCTCCGCGCAGGACCGCGCCTTCGCCCGGGCCCTGGCAATGGCCGCCCTGCGCCATCTGGGGCCCATCGACCGGGTGCTCGACGCCCGTCTCAAGCGCGAGCCGCCGCCCCCGGTTCGCGACCTGTTGCGCCTGGGCCTCGCCCAGGCCTTCTGGCTCGACACGCCCGCCTTCGCTGCCGTCGACACCACCGTCGCCATGACCCCAAAGCCCCTGCGTGGCCTGGTCAACGCGGTGCTGCGCGGCCAATTGCGCGAGGGCCCGCCCGGCGAGGACGCCGAGACGCTCTGCCCAGCCTGGCTCTTCGCGCGCTGGCGCGCCGCCTATGGCGAGGGCGATGCCCGGGCCATCGCCGCCCTCATCGCCGCGGAACCGGCGACAGATTTGACCCCGCGAGATCCGCCGTCGCCCGATCTCGTCGAGGCCCTCGAGGCTGAGGTGCTGGCCGGCGGCATGCTGCGCACGCCCCGGCGCGGTGATCTCGCCGCGTGGCCGGGCTACGCCGAGGGGGCCTGGTGGGTTCAGGACGCCGCCGCCGCAATCCCCGCCCGCCTGCTCGCGGCGGCGGCCGGGGAGACCGTTCTCGACCTGTGCGCCGCCCCAGGCGGCAAGACCTTCCAGCTGGCCGCCGCCGGGGCCGAGGTCACCGCCCTCGACCGGGCCGGATCGCGCCTGGCCCGCCTAGCCCAGAGCCTTTCCCGCCTGAATCTCGAGGCCGAGGTAGTGGAAGCCGACGCCCGCGCCTGGGCGGATGAGCGCCACTTTGACGGTGTCCTCCTCGACGCCCCATGCTCGGCCACGGGGACTTTCCGCCGCCATCCCGACGTGCTGTGGAACGCCCGGCCCTCGGACATCGCATCCCTGGCGGGCGCCCAGGCGGCCCTGCTGGCGGCGGCGGCGGCGCGGACCCGCCCCGGCGGTCGCCTCGTCTACAGCGTCTGCTCTCTGGAGCGCGAGGAGGGGGAGGATCACGTCGGCGCCTTCCTCGCCGCCCATCCCAGTTTCGCCCTTGATCCGATCGCGGCGGGCGAAGGCGGCGCGCCTGCCGCCAGTCTCGCGGAGCACGGCTGGCTGCGCATCCTCCCCCATCATGGGAGCGGCGGGCTCGACGGCTTCTTCATCGCGAGGTTCCGGCGTCGGCCCTAGCCCAGGCGTCGGCTTGGCCTTAAACGAAGGGCGCTATGGCCGGACCGATCATCGCCCCCTCCATCCTCTCGGCCGACTTTGCCCGTCTGGGCGAGGAGGCGCGCGCCGTCGAGGCGGCCGGCGCCGACTGGCTGCACATCGATGTCATGGACGGCCATTTCGTCCCCAACCTCACCATTGGCCCGCTGGTCGTCAAAGCCCTGCGGCCGCTGATCGCCATCCCCTTCGATGTCCACTTGATGATCGCCCCGGCCGATCCTTACCTGGAAGCCTTCCGCGAGGCCGGCGCCGACCACATCCTCATCCATCCCGAGGCCGGGCCGCATCTCGACCGCAGCCTGCGCAGCATCCGCGAACTGGGGGCCAGAGCCGGGGTGGTGCTCAACCCCTCCACCCCTCCCGAAGCCATCGCCTGGGTGATGGACGAGATCGACCAGATCCTGGTGATGAGCGTCAATCCCGGCTTCGGCGGCCAGAGCTTCATCGCCGGCCAGCTGAAGAAGATCGAGCGCCTGCGCGCGATGATCGAGGCCAACGGGCGCGACATCGTCCTCGAGGTCGACGGCGGCGTCGATCCGACCACCGCCCGCGCATGCGTCGCCGCCGGGGCCAGCGCCCTGGTGGCCGGCAGCGCCGTTTTCAACGATGGCCCGGCCCGCTACGCCGCCAACATCGCCGCGCTGAGGGGCTAGAGCCAAACCGGGCGGTGATCGTTGACACGCCCCGGCCGGCGCCTATTTTCCGCTTTGCCTGCGCGTGACTGGCGATGAAGGTGGAATGACCACCGGGAAGCGCGACAGGAAGTGAATTCAAGCCGCACGCCTGGGCGCCCACCTCCTACTCTCTCGGAGAACCCATGAGCGCGCCGCAATTCCCCCCCGCCCCGGATCTCGCCCCGGTCCGCCGGGCCCTCATTTCGCTGTCGGACAAGAGCGGCCTCGCCGAGCTGGCCGGCGATCTCGCCGCTCTCGGCGTCGAATTGATCTCGACCGGCGGCACCAGGGCGGCGATCGCCGCGGCCGGGATCGCGGTGAAGGACGTTTCCGAGCTTACCGGCTTCCCCGAGATGATGGACGGTCGCGTCAAGACCCTGCACCCGGCCGTCCACGGGGCCCTGCTGGGCGTCCGCGACGCCCCCGACCACGCCGCCGCCATGGCCGCCCACGGCATCGCCGGCATCGATCTTCTATTCGTCAATCTATACCCGTTCGAGGCCACGGTCGCCTCGGCGGCCGACTTCGCGGCCTGCGTGGAGAACATCGACATCGGCGGCCCGGCGATGATCCGCTCGGGCGCCAAGAATCACGCCTATGTGACCGTTTGCACCGAGAACGCCGACGTCGTCGAGGTTCTGGAGGCCCTCAAGAGTGAAGCGGGGACGCGCCTCGCGCTTCGCCGCCGCCTGGCCGGGCGGGCCTTTTCCCGCACCGCCGCCTATGACAGCGCCATCGCCGCCTGGTTCGCCGCTCACGGCGGCGGGGAATGGCCGGCCCGCAAGTCCATCTCCGGAAGCCTCAGCCAGGCCATGCGCTACGGCGAAAATCCGCACCAGGGCGCCGCCTTCTATGTGTTCCCCAACCCCCGCCCAGGCGTCGCCACCGCCCGCCAGGTTCAGGGCAAGGCCCTTGGCTACAACAACATCAACGACACCGACGCCGCTCTCGAATTGGTCGCCGAGTTCGACCCCGCCGCTTCGCCGGCCGTAGCGATCATCAAGCACGCCAACCCCTGCGGCGTCGCCCTGGGGAGGAGCCTGGAAGAGGCCTACGAGCGAGCCCTCGCCTGCGATCCGGTCTCGGCCTTCGGGGGCATCGTGGCGGTCAACCGCCGGCTTGACGCGACGGCGGCGGCCCGCATCGTCGAGATTTTCACCGAGGTGGTGATCGCTCCGGAGGCCGACGACGCGGCCGTCGCCCTCTTCGCCAGGAGGAAGAACCTCCGCCTGCTGTTGACCGGCGCCCTCCCCGACCCGCGCGCCGCCGGCGAGACATTCAAATCGGTGGCCGGCGGCTTCCTCGTCCAGGCCCGCGACAGCGCGGCGCTGACCGCGGCCGACCTGACGATCGTCACCGCCCGTCAGCCTACGGACGATCAGGTCCGCGACATGCTTTTCGCCTTCACCGTCGCCAAGCACGTCAAGTCCAACGCCATCGTTTTCGCCAGGGGTGGCCAGACCGCCGGAATTGGGGCCGGCCAGATGAACCGTCGCGATTCGGCCCGCATCGCCGCCCTCCGAGCCGCCGAGGCGGCCGCCGCCGCTGGACTGCCGCGTTCCCTCGCCGAGGGCTCGGCCTGCGCCTCGGACGCCTTCTTTCCCTTCGCCGACGGCCTCCTCCAGGCCGTGGAGGCGGGGGCGACGTCGGTCATCCAGCCGGGCGGCTCGATCCGCGACGCCGAGGTCATCGCCGCCGCCGACGAGGCCGGCATCGCCATGGCCTTCACCGGCGTGCGGGTGTTTCGGCACTGACGGCGCGGTCACTCCCGCGGAATCGCCGCGCAGATCGCCTCGGCCTCGGCGAACAGGGCCGGATCGACCTTCAGATCGACGGCGGCGGCGTTTTCCTCCAGCTGGGCCGGTCGGCTGGCGCCGACGATCGCCGAGGCGACGTTGGGCTCGCGCAGCACCCAGGCGAGGGCGAATTGGGCAAGGGTGCCACCGGCTTCGGCCGCCAGGGGTTTCAGGCGTTCCACCGCCCCGAGCACATCGGGCTTCATCAGCCGGCCGATGAAGCCGCCCATGGCCTCGCTCGCGGCGCGGGTGTCGGTGGCCGGAGCCGCGCCCGGCGTGTATTTGCCGGTCAGCACGCCCTGGGCCAAGGGCGACCAGACGATTTGCGAAACATGGTGCGCTTTGCACAGGGGGATGACCTGCTCCTCCGGCCGTCGCCACAGCAGGGAATATTGCGGCTGGCTGGAGACGAAGCGCTCGACGCCGGTGAGCGCGAAGGCATCCTCAATATTCTTCGGCGACCATTCGGAAAAGCCGATCCAGCGCGCCTTTCCCGAGCGCACCACTTCGCTGAGCGCCTCCATGGTCTCCTCGAGCGGGGTCTCCGGATCGTAGCGGTGGCACTGGTAGAGATCGACGTAGTTGGTCCTCAAGCGGGCGAGCGAGGCGTCGATCTGTTTGGCGATCTGGGTCCGCGACAGGCCCTTATCATCCGGCCCCATCGGGAAGAACACCTTGGTGGCCAGTATGTAGCTGTCGCGCGGGCGCCCGGCCAGGGCTTCGCCCAGGAAGCTCTCCGCCGCCCCGCGCCCATAGACATTGGCGGTGTCGATGAAGGTGATGCCCAGGTCGAAGGCCTTGTCGACACAGGCCTTGGCGGCGTCGCGCTCCACCCCCACCCCATAGGTCAGCCACGATCCCAGCGAGATTTCCGAGACCATCAGGTCGCTCGCCCCGAGCTTGCGGTATTTCATCTAAAACTACTCCTGGTTTGAATCGGGGGCTGGCCCCTTAAGCTTCCGCCAGTTCGCGCAGGGCGGCGTTGGCGATGGTCAGCTTGGCGAAGGTCCATGCGCCCGGGGCGCGCTCGATCTCCTCGACTGTGCGGCGCACCATCCGCACGGTGTCGGCGCGATCGGCGCTCCAGGCGGTGACGGCGTGGGCGGCGAGCTCGGCCTTGTCGCCGTCGGCCGGGGCCCCGCAATCCCGCATGATCGTTCCGGCCAGCTCGGCCTGCTCGGCGATCATGTCCTCCAGGAGTCGGCGCACGGCTAGGCGCTCGTAGGAGTCGCCGCCGCCGGCCCGTGATGCCGCCGCCGCTCTCAGCTTGTCGAACCCGAACACGCCGCCCACCCGGTGGTAGAGGATGGCCGCCGGGCGCAGGGGCCAGCCTTTCTGCCGGGCCAGATCGCTCAGGGGCGCCGAAAGGGTGAGCGGGCGCATCAGGGCCACCGAGTGGGCCACCGCCTTGGGGGCGCCGGCCTTGACCCACGCCGAAGCCCGCCGCACGGCCGCCTTCTGTTCGAAGGGCGATAGCACGCCCGGCACCATTTCCTTCAGGGCGTCCACCGCCGGGCGGTAGGCGGTGATCAGGGCCTGCACGCGGCTCTCGCCGACCGGAAGATCCTTGGCGCGCCTCGCCAGCCAATAGGTCTGGCCGCGGATGAGGTTTACCAGTTCACGGAAAAGCACAAGCTGGCCGGGCCACGCGGTCTTACCGTCCAGGCGCTCGACCCGGGCCCACGCTTCGGAGAAGCGCAAGGTCTGGCGGGCCGCCTCGAAAGCGGTGACCAGGGTCGCCGTATCGCAGCCCGCCGCGGCCCGCAGGCGGCCGGGAAAGGTCGGACCACACAGGTTGACCAGATCGTTGTCGATCACCGTGGCGATGATCTCGCGCCTCAGGCGATGGCGTTTCATCTCGTCGTCGAAGCGGGCGAGCGGCTTGGGGAAATAGTCCTCCAGCACTTTCAGGAACCACGGATCGTCGGGCGCCGCCGAGGCGACGATGTCGTCTGAGAGGTCGAGCTTGCCGTAGGCCAACAGCACCGCCAGCTCGGGGCGGGTGAGGCCGCGACCGGCCTTGGCGCGGTCGGCCAGGGTGGCGGCGTCCGGCAGTCCCTCCAGGGCCCGGTCGAGCCGGCCCAGCCCTTCCAGCCGACTCATGAAAGCGGCCTGGAACTCAAGCCCGTCGACCCCGTCGGCCTCGTGCAGGGAAAGAGCCAGGGTCTGGTCGTAGTTGTGCTCCAGGACGTGGCGGCCGACGTCCTCGGTCATCGAGGCCAGCAGGGAATCGCGATCCATGCGGGCCAGGGCCCCAGTCCGCTCGGCCATGCCGGTGAGGATCTTGATGTTGACCTCGTGGTCGGAGGTATCGACCCCGGCCGAATTGTCGATCGCATCGGTGTCGATGCGTCCGCCGATGAGGGCGTATTCGATTCGTCCGGCCTGGGTGAAGCCGAGGTTGGCCCCCTCGCCCACCACCTTGCAGCGCAGGTCGCGGCCGTTGACCCTGAGGGCATCGTTGGCCTTGTCGCCGACGTCGAGATTGGCCTCGCGGGCGCCCTTCACATAGGTGCCGATGCCGCCGAGATAGAGCAGGTCGGCGCGGCTCTTGAGGATGGCGTGGATCAGCTCATCGGGGCTCAGCGCCTCGGCCCGCACCTCCAGCATGGCCCGCATCTCGTCGTTCAGCGGTATCGACTTGAGGCTGCGCGGCCAGACCCCGCCTTCGGGCGAGATCACCGATCGATCGTAGTCGTCCCATGACGAACGTGGCAGGTCGAAGAGGCGCTTGCGCTCCTCCCAGGCGGAGGCCGGATCGGGGTCGGGATCGATGAATATGTGCCGGTGGTCGAAAGCGGCGCGCAGCTTCAGGGCCTTGGAGAGCAGCATACCGTTGCCGAACACGTCGCCGGACATGTCGCCGACGCCCACGACGGTCACGCTCTCGCGCTGGATATCGATCCCCATCTCGCGAAAGTGCCGCTTGACGCCCTCCCACGCCCCCTTGGCGGTGATCCCCATCTCCTTGTGATCGTAGCCGGCCGAACCTCCTGACGCGAAGGCGTCGCCGAGCCAGAACCCGTAGGACTCGGCCACCTCGTTGGCGATATCGGAAAAGCTCGCCGTGCCCTTGTCGGCCGCCACCACAAGGTAGGGGTCCTCGCCGTCGTGAACGACGACCCCCGCCGGGTGGATCACAGCCCCGGCCGGATCGACGTTGTCGGTGAGATCCAACAGGCCGGCCAGGAAGGTCTTGTAGGCCGCCACCGCCTCGGCGCGGATCTGGTCCGGCGTGCCGCCGCGCGGCAGGTGCTTGGGAAAGAATCCGCCTTTGGAGCCCACCGGCACAATCACCGCGTTCTTCACCTGCTGGGCCTTGACCAGGCCCAGGACCTCGGTGCGGAAATCGTCGCGCCGATCGCTCCAGCGCAGGCCGCCGCGAGCCACCGGCCCCAGGCGCAGGTGCACCCCCTCGACATTGGGCGCGGCCACGAAGATCTCGCGGTAGGGCTTGGGATGGGGCAGGTCGATCAGTTCCCGGCTGGCGACCTTGAAGCTGATGTAGGGCTTGGCTTCGCCGGCCGCGTCGGTCAGGTAGTAGTTGGTGCGGGTGATCGCCGACACCAAGGCCGCAAGCCGGCGCAGGACCCTGTCGTCGTCCAGGCTCTCGACCGCGCGCAGGCCCTCCTCGATTTTCAGGCGCAATCCCGCCGCCGTCTCGTTCCTTGTCTCGATGGGCTCTCCGCCGGCCGGATCGAGCCGGGCGGCGAAGAGATCGAGCAGCAGGCGGGCGACCTCAGGGTTGTTCGACAAGGCCTGGGCCTGGATGGAGGGTCGGGGATCGAGCCCCGATTGCAGGCGATAGCGCGACAGCGCCCGCACGAGGGCCGTCTCGCGCCAGGTCACCCCCAGTTCCAGGACCAGGCGGTTGAAGCCGTCGCTTTCGGTCTGGCCGGTCCACACGGCGGTGAAGGTGGCTTCGAACGGCTCGCGCCGCTCCTTGAATGTCAGGTGCTCGCCGCCCGGATCCTCGACCAGAAACTCGTGCACCCACACCAGACCGCCGCCGGCCGGACCGACCGGGAAACCGTCCTCGACGAGCGCCGCCAGGCCCATGTCGCCCAGGATCGGCAGCACCCGCGAAAGGTGCGCCGGCTCGGCCCCCCGACGGTAGAGCTTGAAGCGGAACTGCAGGGGCGTGTCATAGCTGGTCCGGAAGGCCCGCACGCTGATCTGGCCGTCTTCGGCGAGCGCCTCCATGGCCGTGGCGTCGATGAGGGCTTCCTCGCCGTCGTAACGGTCGCGATAGCCGATCGGGAAGGCCTCGCGCCAGGAAGCCAGCAGGCGCCCGGCGACGGCTGAATCGGCCATCCTGGTCCGCGCCGCATTCTCGAATTCGTCGCCCCAGGTGCGGGCGAGCCGTCCTGCCTCCGCCTCCAGGGCGGCGATGTCCGGATTGAGGTAGCCGTCGGGGGGCACCCCGATGATGTAGTGGATGCGGGCCAGGGGGTCTTCCGAATAGCTCGGAATGCACGCCGACAGATGGCCGCCGAAGGCCTTGGCGAACAACTGTCCGGCCCGCTCGCGCAGCCGCTCGTCATAGCGTTCGCGGGGAGCGTAGAGCAGGATCGAGGCGAAGCGGTCGTATGGGTCGCGGCGGACGAACAGCTTGATCTTGGGCCGGTCCAGGAGGTGGAGGATGTCGAGCGCCGTTGTCAGCAGTTCCTCGACCGTGACCTGGAACAGCTCGTCGCGGGGATAGGTCTCCAGGATGTAGGCCAGGCGGACGGCGTTGTGGCTTCCCTTGGCGAAACCGGCGAGGGCCATGACCTGGTCGATCTTGCGCCGCAGGAGGGGGATTTCCCGGGCCGGCTCCTCATAGGCCTGGGCGGTGAAGAGGCCCACGAAGCGGGTCTCGCCGATCGGCTCGCCGCCGTGGCCATGGCGGCGCACCCCGACGTAGTCCATGTGCGCGTGACGATGCACCCGCGAGCGAAGGTTGGCCTTGGCCACCACCACCGGCGTCGCCGCCTCGGTCCGCCAGCGCAGGGACGAGGCCAGCACCAGGGGCTCGCTCGAGCGCCGCAGCACGAGCTGCGCGGGATCGCGCAGCACCCCCAGCCCCTTTGCGTGGTCGAAGGTCGGCTCCTCGGCCGCGTAGGCTCCGTCCGGCATGCGCGGATAGTCGTAGACTCGCGCCCCAAGGAATACGAAGTGGCCCGCCTCCATCCACCTGAGGAACTCAAGGTCCTCGGCGATGTCCTCGGCACCGTGGCGCAGTTTGGGCCCGTCGCGCTCGAGAGCGGCGATACATCGGCTGAGCAGCTTGCGCATGGCGGGAAAGTCGCTCACCGCGGCGCGGACGTCGGCCATTGCCGCCAGCACCCGTTCGATCAGACCGGCCCGGCGCTCCTCCGCCACCGGGGTCAGCCAGACCTGGATCATCGAGGTCTCGGTCTTCCCCTCCTCGACCATGGGGTGGAACATAGCCCGCACGTCGGCGCCACTTTCGCCCACCTCGCCCATGACGCTGTCGACCAGGAACGGGGCGTCGGGCTGGACGATCTCCAGGAGATCAAGCATCAGATCGCGGCCGTCAGCGCCCCGAGCCCGGCTCAGGCGCACGGTCGGATCGCGGCTGTCGCGGGCCTTGGCGAAGGTCCAGAATCCGGCCAGGACGTGGGCGAGGTCGGCCACGCCCACGCCCTCGAGTTCGCCGGGCCTGAAGTCCTCCAGCACCCCGGCGACGAAAGCGCTCTGCGCCTTGCTTGCCCGCCCGCCGAGGGCCGAAACGAAGGCCTCTTCGAGATTTTCGAGGGAGAATTCCCCGGCCGGCGCCGCTTTTTGCATCATCCGGCCACTCTTAAGGCCACTCGCGGAGCTTTTGAACGGGTCTTCGCCGCCGTCACGCCGTGCGATGGGCCGCGGCAGGCTCGTCGGGAGAGGCTTCGGCGCCGCGGCCGAGGGCGGCGGGATCGCCGTCGCCGGAAAGCAGGATGGCGATCCATCGCGAGCCTTCGAACTGGGCCAGGACGACCATCGCCAGCACTGTCAGCGGCGTGGAAAGGAACGCCCCCGGCAGGCCCCAGATCGAGCCCCAGAACCCCAGCGACATCATCACGATCAGGGGGTCCATGTTGAGGCTGTTCCCCTGCATCCTCGGCAGGAAGATGTTGCCTACCACGAAGGTGATGCCGAAGAGGATGGTCAGGAGGGCGGCGGCGTGGCTCCATTCCCCGAACTGCAGCACCGTGAAGAGGGTCGGCAGAGCGATCGCCGCCACAGCGCCCAATATCGGCACATAGTTGAGGATGAAGACCAGGAAGGCCCAGAAGAAGGCGTGCTCGAGGCCCATCAGGGTCATCACCCCGAAGGCGGCGGTGGCGATCATCAAGCCGGTGACGGTCTGGATCCACAGGTAGCGCTCGATGGCGTCGCGGATGTGCAGGAAGACGTTCAGAGCCTCGTGGCGCGCCTCGCGGGTGGCGAACAGCATCACCGCCTTGCGCTCGAAGGCATGGCGCGAGGCGATCAGGAAGCCGAGATAGATCAGCACCAGAATGGCCGCCGAGCCGAAGTTCTGCAGGCCCTGGGCCACCGCGCCGATGTATTGCATCGGATCGAACCGGCTCATGATCTGGTTCACCGAGGCCGGGGCGTGGGGGCCAAGCCGGGTGGCGACCTCGGCGATCAGGACGTTGAGCCGCGGCTGATCGCGGGTCAGGGTGGCGATGAAGGCGCTCCCGTTGACCGCCACCACGACCGCCGAGCCGGACACCAGGATGATCGAAACGAGGATGGCGATCAGAGTCGCCGCCCCGGCCGGCAACACCGGGACCCGATTGCGGATTACCCGCGTGAAGCCGTCGACCATCACCGCCAGGAACATCGCCAGCAGCAGGGGGGTGATGATCACCCCCATCCAGTGCAGGGCCGCGCCGGTCACCACCACGGCGATGATCACCAGGGCGTTTCGGGCGGTCGTCGATGGCGGCGGCGAGGCCATGGCCCGTTCTATCTTATCCGCGAATGCGGATAAAACAGCCTGCATGATCGCCCTCCTCACCACCCTCGATCCGGTCAAGCTCGGCGCGGTGCGGGCGCTGCTGGCCCAGGAGGGGATCGCCTGCGAGGTGTTCGACACCGCCGCCGGGGCCCTGTGGAAGGCGGTGATCCCCATGCGGCTGATGATCGCCGAGGACGAAGCCGATGACGCCCGCCGGATCCTGCGCCAGGCCGGCTTCATTGAGGCCGCCGACGGCGATTGGGATCTTTAGATGAGCGGACAATCCATGGATCTGTGGCAGGACTTCCTCACTAACCAGGGCAAGGCGATTCACAAATGGAGCCACTATTTCCCCATCTATGAGCGCCATTTCGCCCCCTGGCGCGGCCGCTCGCTGACCTTCCTGGAGATCGGCGTCGCCAAGGGCGGGTCGCTGGCCATGTGGCGGCGCTATTTCGGGCCCCTGGCCCGGATCGTCGGCATCGACATCGACAGGAAGTGCCAGGCCCATGACGACGGCGCCGTGGCGGTGCGCATCGGCGACCAGTCGGACCCGAAGTTCCTGCGCTCGGTGGTCGATGAGTTCGGCGTCCCCGACATCGTCCTGGACGATGGCAGCCACCAGATGGACCACATCGCCGCCAGCTTCGACTTCCTCTATCCCAGGATGGATAAGAACGGCGTCTACCTGATCGAGGATCTCCACACCGCCTATTGGCCGAAGTTCGGCGGCGGCCTCGCCGAGCCGGCGAATTTCTTCAACGTCGCCAAGGGGCTCGTCGACCGCCTCAACGCCGACCATACGCAGGGCGCGGTCGCTCCCGACGCCTTCACCCGCGAGACGTTTTCCGTCGCCTTCTACGATAGTGTCGTCGTCTTCGAAAAAGGCCGCATCGCGCACAAGGGCGCCATAGAGATCGCCGCCGGCAAGCCCCCGACCCGGCGCCGCTGACGCTAGGCCCCCGTCGTTTCCACGCTCAGTTCCCACAGGCGGTCGGCGGAAGCGGGGTCGAGGGCGTAGGGCATGACCCCCGCCCATGGCGTCTCCGCCGACCAAGCTTCGGCCTGGGCGCAATTCTCCAGATAGAGCCCGCCGGTCCCCTCGAGCTCGGGGCCTAGCGCCGCCCACACGCTGGTCGAGGCGCCCTGGCTGGGGGTCTTGAAGCCCTCGCGCACCGTCCCGGCCTCGTCCATCCAGCCCAGGCCGATCATCTCCTCGCGGGTCAGATGGCGCTGCAGGGGGGTCATGATGCCGCCGGGCATGACCGAGTTCGCCGCGACCCCCTTGTCCTTGAAGCGAGCGTTGAATCCGACCGCGAAGAGGGCATTGGCGCTCTTCGACTGGCCGTAGGCCTCCCACTTGTCGTAGGCGCGGCGGCGATAGTGTGGATCGCCGAAATCGACAGCGCTGCGCCGGTGGCCGATCGAGGTCAGGGCCACCACTCTCGCCTTGCGCCCGCCGTGGTGGGCGGCATTCTGCAAGGCCGGGGCCAGCAGGGCGGCGAGCAGGTAATGGCCGAAATGATTGGTACCGATCTGCATCTCGAGGTCGTCGGCGGTGTAGGCCAGGGGGCAGGCCATCACCCCGGCGTTGTTGATGAGGATGTTGAGCGGCGCGCGGCCCCATTCCTCCGCGAAGGCCCGCACCGAGGCGAGGCTGGAAAGATCGAGCGGCCCGACGCTCGCCTTCGCTCCCCTGGCGGTGCGGTTGATGTCGGCCGCCGCCGCTTCGCCGGCCTCGCGGTTGCGCACGGCCAGCGTCACCGCCGCCCCCGCCTCGGCGAGCGCCCTGGCCGTCTCGACTCCGATGCCGCTCGCAGCGCCCGTGACCACCGCGTGCTGGCCGGTGAGATCGTGGCCGGCGGCCACTTCGCGCGCTTCGCTGAAGGGCCCGAAGGCCGAGGTGATCCGCTCGCTCATGCCGCGCCGCTCCTAAGTGGACGGCGCAACCCTCCGCCACATCGCGCCTTGTCGCCCGGCCGGCCGCCAAAACCAAGCTGACATCGCGCCGTCACTTGGCCGACGGACGCCGGGGCCGGCTTGACCCGCCGCCGCCGGGGGGGCATGGAGCCGCCCGTGAGGAACACGCCTTCGAGGAGCACCGCCCCCATGCGGATCATTGGGCTGGCCATAGCCATGGCCGCCGTCATCGCCGCCCCGTCACTAGCCTTCGCCGCCGCCGCGCCCGCCACGGTCTCCAAGGAGGCCCGCGCGAAGGGCATGGCCGAGGCGCCGGCGCTCGTCAGCGGAGCCGGGTCGGATTGCCAGGTCGCTGACGCCCGCCTGGTCGGCAACGCCGTCGATCCCAAGACCAAGGCCAAGACCACCGTCTATGAGGTCGCGTGCACCGGCAACGAGGGCCTCCTGGTCATGAAGGTCGCCGACCAGCCTAAGGCCGATCTCTTCACCTGCGAAGAGGCCGCCAGCGCCGCCGCCTCCGGCAACAAGGGCGCCACCCAGTGCATCCTGCCGGCCAATTCCGATCCCAAGGCCGGAATCCTCGCCTACCTCGCCAAGACCGGAGTGACTTGCACGGCCGACAAGATGCGCGCCCTGGGCCACTCGTCCACCGACGTCTATTTCGAGGTCTCGTGCAAGGAAGGGGCGCCGGGCTACATCCTGCAGATCTCCTCGCCGCCGAGCTTTTCCAGGCCGATCAAGGCCGAGGCCTGCATCGGCTTCGATCCGTCCAGCAACATCCACTGCGAACTCACCGACCGGGCCACCCAGATGAGCATTGTCGATCGCCTGGTGACGGCGTCCGGCAAGCCGTGCACGATCAAGGATCGCGGCTGGATCGGCATCGCCCCCTCGGGCAAGGCCTACTACGAAGTCGCCTGCCAGGACGGCAAGGGCTACGTCCTCGAGCAGGCCTCCAACGGCTCCTTCAGCCGCTCCATCCCGTGCGCCGAGGCCGACGCCATCGCCGGCGGCTGCAAGCTCACCGACACCCGCAAGGCCAAGACCGATCAGGCCGGCCTCTACACCCAGCTGTCCAAGAAGGCGGGCTTCGACTGCAATGTCTCCGGCTACGCCCCCTTCAATGTGGATCTGGCCGGCAAGGAGGTGGTCGAACTCGCCTGCTCCAATCGCCCGGACGGCGGGATCGGCATCTTCCCGGTCAGTGGCGGGATGGGCCAGGTCTATGACTGCGCCCATTCCGAGTTGAAGAGCTTCCGCTGCAGCCTGACTAAGCCCTCGGCCGCCTACCCCAGGTTGACCGCCGATTTGAAGACCTTGGGCAAGGCGACGTGCACGGTCTCCTCGTCACGGGTCGTGGGGCTCACCGCCAGCGGCACCGGCTACATCGAGGTCGGGTGCGCCGACGGGCTGCCCGGCTATATGATCGAATACAACATGGCCACCCTAGCCCCCAAGAGCCTCGTCCTCTGCGTTCAGGCCAAGGGCATCAGCGGCGGGTGTCAATTGCCGGGAAATAACAAGAGCTGAAACATCTCCTCCCGCTACTGCGGGAGGGGCTCACCCTCCTAGTTCGCGGGCACGGCCGCCGGCGCGCATGGCCTGCGCGAGGTCGGGGCGGACGGCGGCGGCCTCGCGGTAGTGCGCGAAAGCCGCTTCGATCAGCGCCCCATTCCGCCCCAGGAGCGCGTCGCCGATCTCAACGATCCTCAGGTTCGGCCACGCCTGCGGCCGACAGCGGGTGATTTCGCCGATGATGTCGCCGGGGTCGCGCGACGGCTCGCGCTGGGCCATGAGGACCAGAGCCGACGCGGTCGAGCGCGAGACACCGGCGTGGCAGTGGACGAGCAGGTGGACCGGGCGGTCAGTGGGAAGGCCACGGCCGAATTCCAGCAGTTCGGCCACGTGATCCGTCGCCGGCGCCTCCACCCAATCCTCCGCATCGGCCTCGATCACGTCGTGGAAACGCATCAGCAGGCGCTCGCACCCCTCCCACCGCTCGATCTCGTCCGGTTCGGGCCAGCCCGGATCGAGGATCGAAACCACATGCGTCACGCCGGCCCGGCGATGGAGCCCGAGCTCCTCGAGCCCGCAGATGGTCAGCTGAAACGAGGCAGGGGGCACGGCGCTCATTTGATGCCTGCCGGCCCCTCCACGGGAGTCATTGCAATTTCCCCTTTCGGGAGGCTCACGCCCCCGGCAAGGTTTCCAGGAAGCGGACGGGTTTGCCCAGGCCCTCGGCGATCACCTCGTCGTCGCGCATGACCACCACGCCGCGAATGACGGTGACGACCGGCCAGCCGGTGACTTCCATTCCGTCGAAGGGGGTCCAGGCGCTGCGGGTCGCCATGGCGGCGTGGGTGAGCGTCCGGCGGGCGGCGACGTCGACGATCGTCAGGTCGGCGTCGTAGCCCTCGGCGATGCGGCCCTTGTCGGCCAGGCCGAAGATCCGCTGGGGGCCGTGGCTGGTGAGGTCGACGAAGCGTTCCAGCGTCAGCCGGCCGCGCGCCACGTGGGTCAGCATCACCGGAACCAGGGTCTGGACGCCCGGCATCCCCGACGGCGAGGCCGGATAGGGCCGCGCCTTCTCCTCCAGGGTATGGGGGGCGTGGTCGGAGCCCATGACGTCGGCGACGCCCATGGCGATCCCCCGCCACAACGCCGCCTGGTGCGAAGCATCGCGGATCGGCGGGTTCATCTGGGCGAAGCCCTTCAGCCGCTCGTACGCCTCCGGCGCGGTGAGGGTCAGGTGCTGCGGCGTCAGCTCGACGCTGGCCACGTCCTTGTGCTCGGCGAGGAATTCGATCTCCTCGGCGGTGGTGACGTGCAGCACGTGGATGCGCTTGCCGAGAGCCTTGGCCAGGCCGACCAGGCGGCGTGTCGAGCGGATGGCTGACTCGGCGTCGCGCACCTCGACATGGCTCGTCCAGTCGCCGGTGCGGGCTAGCGGACGGCGCTCGGCGAGGCGGTATTCGTCCTCCGAATGGAAAGCCGCCCGGCGGTTGATATGACGCAGGATCGCCGCCACGCCCTCGTCGTCGGGCACCAGAAGCGTCCCGGTCGATGCCCCCATGAACACCTTGACCCCACAACAGCCGGTCAGCCGTTCCATCTCGCCCAGCTGGCTGGCGTTCTCGTGGGTGCCGCCGACATAGAAGGCGTGGTCGCAATGCATCCGGCCGCGGGCGCGGGCCAGCTTGTCGGCCAGGGCGTCGGCGTCGGTCGTGGTCGGCTCGGTGTTGGGCATCTCGAACACCGCCGTCACCCCGCCCAGCACCGAGCATCGCGACCCGCTCTCCAAGTCCTCCTTCCATTCGAGCCCTGGCTCGCGGAAATGGACCTGGCTGTCGATCACCCCCGGCAGCACCGTCAGGCCGCGGGCGTCGATGATCTCGCCGGCCGAGGCCTGGCCCAAGTCACCCACGGCGGCGATCTTGCCGTCCCGCATGCCGACATCCGCCGCCCCGCGCCCGGCGTGGCTCACCACCTCGCCGCCGCGCACCAGAAGATCGAAGGTTTCAGCCATTCTCGTTGGTCTCCGCCAGCAGGGTCTCGGCCGCGGCGGTCACCTGACCCACCGGCAGGTCCATCATGTGGCTCATGGCATGGTTGAGCCCAGGATCAATGCGCTGGAATTCCTCGAACGCGCGCGGCCCACGCACGGTCTTGGCCCGTGGCCCCCACGGCCCATAGAGTCGCTCGTCCGAGGGCCCGAAGAGGCCGAGCGTCACCGCCCCGGCGGCCGCCGCCAGGTGCATCAGGCCCGAATCGTTGCCGATGAAGAGGCGCGCCCGCTTCAGGGCCGCGTAGCAGATCAGGAGGTCGTCGATTCCGACCAGGTCGATCTGCCGCTCGCTGGGGACGGCCGCCTTGACCGTGTCGGTGACGTCGCGGTCGCGCCAGGCGCCCAGCACCATCAGCCGGCCGCCGGCCAGGGGCCCGTCGGCGGCGGTCAGCTTTCGCGCGGCGGTGGCGAATCGCTCGGCCGGCCAGGCCTTGCCCACCCAGTTGGCCACCGGGGCCATGGCCAGGATCGGCCCCTCGCCGGCGGTGATCTCCTCGGCCCGCGCCTCGGTCTCCTCGTCGGTGAACAGGAATGGCGCCGGTGGCGCGCTCTCCAGCTTCAGGAGGCGGGCCGCCTCGACCACCTTGTGCTCCATTGCCGCCGAGGGCTTGTGCACGGCCCGCCGCTTGCGCACCAGAAACCCCGAGATCGCCGAGCCGCGCAGGTCGGCCACCAGGCCCCAGCGCACGCCGCGCACCTGGTTCCACAGTCCGATCCAGTGGCCGGACATGAGCTGCTTCTCCATGACGATCAGGCGCTCCAGCCCCGGCGTCTGGCTGAACAGGGGGGCGGTGAGCGCGCTGCCGACGAAGGTGAAGCGGGCGTTGGGGACCTTGTCGACCAGCTCTTTCACGAGACCTGAGGCCAGCACCGCGTCGCCGATCCGGCTGGGGGCGATGAAGAGGATCGGGAAGGTCGCCGCCATGCGCCGCCTTCTATAGGCCAAGGACCCCTGGCGCAAAAAGGCGGACGCCGCCACATTGGGGCCATGGCCCACGCGACCCTCGCCGACCGCGCCTTGATCGGCATCGCCGGGCCGGACTGGCGCGGCTTCCTCCAGGGCCTGATCACCCAGGACGTCGAGACGCTGGAGCCCGGCCAGATCCGCTTCGCCGCCCTCCTCACCCCACAGGGCCGCCTGCTCTATGACCTCTTTGTGATCGGCACCGACGGCGGCGCCCGCCTCGACTGCGCCGCCGCGCACCGCGGAGCCCTCATCGAGCGCCTGACGATGTACCGCCTCCGGGCCAAGGTGGAGATCGCGCCGTCCGACGACGCGGTCGCCGCCCTGTGGGACCACGCCGCGCCGGCCGGCTGGCTCGCCGACCCGCGCCTCACCGCGCTCGGCTTTCGTGGCTACGGCCTGGCGGCGGAGGGCGCGGAGGGCGACTACGAGGCCCATCGCCTCGCCCTCGGCGTCCCCGGCCCCGCCGACTGGGGCGTCGACGCCTCATATCCGATTGAAGCCGATTTCGATCTCCTCGCCGGCATCGACTTCAAGAAGGGCTGCTTCGTCGGCCAGGAGACCACTTCGCGGATGAAGCGGCGCGGCACGGTCAAATCCCGCCTCGCCCCCGTCGCCTTTGAAGGGCCGCCGCCGGAGCCGGGCTCCGAGTTGTTGGCCGGAGACCTGCGCGCCGGCGAAGTCCGGTCCGGCGCCGCCGGCCGCGCCATCGCCGTGCTTCGCCTGGACCGGATGGACCTCGAACCGCGCCGCCTGCCCGACGGCCGGGCGTGGCGGGCGGATTTGCCGGAGTGGCTAGCTTCCTCTCACGCGCCCCATCGCTCGCAAGGCCACTCGTAGCCCTTTGCCCCGCCGCTCTCGAAGAGCTGGGCCAACACGTAATCCAGCACCCGGCCGCTCTCGAACAATTCCCAGGTCCGCGTCCAGCCGCGTTCGGCGATGGCACGCGCCGCCGTATCGTCGTCCTTGAGGCGACGCAGCGACCCCGCCAGATCGTCGAGGTCGTCGTAGAAGATCGCCTCGGCAGGGCCCCAGAAGCGATCGAATCCAGCCCGCCGGTCCAAAGCCACGACCAGGCCCCAGCCGAAGAAGTGGGCCATGCGGTCGGAGGCGTAGAGCGGCAGGCCGGCGCGGCGCGAGAGCGACCAGCCCATCCTGGCCGACTGGAGGGCAGCGAAATAGCGCGCCCCACGCGCCCTGGCCTGGCCGCGGGCGCCGGGGGTGGAAAGGCGCAGGCCGGGAACCCTCGCCGCCAGCCGCCGGGCCGCCTCGGCAGGGCTGAGACGCTCGTCTCCCACCTCCCGCGGGGCCTCGTCGCTCACCGGCAGGATGAGATCGAAGGGCGGGGCCTCTACCTCAAAAACCCGCCCGCTCTCGATCGCCCTGTCCACCGGGTTGGGGAGGTAGGCCGCGAAGGCGCCGCGCCCCACGTACCGCCCCAGCGTCGGCTCGGCTGTGGTGACGAAGAGGGCGTCGGCCGCGCCCCGACGCATCCCCAGTCGGCGCTCGTTCTTCCGTGTATCGATCGGGTCGATGTTGATGTCGGCGATGGCGACGCCGGGGGCCAGGGCCCGCGCCTCGGCGAGCGCCCTATTGCCGATCCTGTCGGCGAAGTGGAGCAGGATGAGGTCGGGGGCGAACTCGTCCACCGCCTGCAGGAACCGCCGCTCCGCCCACCGCCGCCGCCCGCGCCCCAACGGCGCCGTGCGCGCCACTGCGCGGTCGGAAAATTCCACCACCAGATGGTTGGCGCGGCTGGCCGCCAGGGTGAACTTGCGGCAGATGTCGAACAGCGAGAGATTGGCGCTCGAGCGCTCCGCGCCCGTCATCCAGTTGAAGTCCGCCACGTTCAGGATGCGCATGTGAACCGCTGTGCATGGGCCAGGCCCGCCGACGCCCTCTATGTCGCCTATCACGACAGCGAATGGGGCGTGCCGGAATATGACAGCCGGGCCCTGTGGGAAAAGCTGGTGCTAGACGGCTTCCAGGCCGGCCTGGCGTGGATCACCATCCTGCGCAAGCGCGAGGCTTTCCGCGCCGCCTTCGCCGACTTCGATCCAGAGGTGGTGGCCCGCTACGGCGAGGCGGACCGGGCCCGCCTGATGGCCGATCCGGGCATCGTGCGCTCCAACGCCAAGATCGACGCGGCGATCGGCGGGGCGCGCATCTGGCTCGACATGCGCGAGCGGGGCGAGGATTTCGCTGCCTTCCTGTGGGCGTTCACCGACGGCAAGCCGGTGCAGAATCGCTGGGCGAGCATTGGCGAGGTCCCGGCTCAGACTCCCCTCGCCGCCGAGGTCGCCGCCGCCCTTAAAGCCAAGGGATTCAAATTCTGCGGCCCGGTGATCACATACGCCTTCATGCAGGCCGTCGGCATGGTCAACGACCACGTCACCGACTGCTTCCGCCATGCCGAGCTGGCTGGGGTGGCATGAAGCGCGTCCGGGTGCATCTGAAGCTTGAGCGCGGCTGCCCGGCCCCGGTGTGCGGGCTGGACGAGGCCGGGCGCGGGCCGTGGGCCGGGCCGGTCGCCGCCGCGGCGGTCATCCTTTCCGAGCGCCATAGGTTGAAGGGCCTCGACGACTCCAAGCGCCTCACGCCGGAGCAGCGCGAGGACTTGGAGCCGGCGATCAAGGCCCGCGCCATCGCCTGGGCAGTGGCCTTCGCCTCGGTGGAGGAGATCGCGACATTGAACATCCTCCAAGCCACGGGCCTGGCCATGCGCCGGGCGGTGGCCGGCCTCGCCCACACTCCGGCCTTTGCCCTGGTGGACGGCGACTACGCCTTCGACCTTCCCTGTCCGATCTCGACCGTGGTCGGCGGCGACGGCATCTCGGCCTCGATCGCCGCCGCCTCGATCCTCGCCAAGACCGCCCGCGACCGCCTCATGCGGGCCATGGACGAGGCCTATCCCGGCTACGGCTTCGCCGCCCACAAGGGTTACGGCGTCCCGGCCCACGCCCGGGCGCTCAAGGCGCTGGGCCCGTGCGCCATCCATCGTCTCGCCTGGCGGCCGGTCCAGCTCGCCATCGCCGGGGCGGAGATTGACGTGCTCATTCAAGCTTGACCCGGCGCCCGGCCCCGGCCTCATCGCCGCCATGACCACCCCACTCCTCGAACATCTTCGCCTGCAGGGCGCCGGCGCGGCCCATTTGGGATCGCCGTTTTCCGCCGCCCTGATGGAGAGGGCCGGCGCCGACGTCGATGCCGGTGGGCCGGCGGCGGCCATCTTCGCGCCGTGGGCGAAAGAGAGCCTGCGCCAACTCTTCGCCCACGCCGTCGCCCTCCGCTGGCTGGCGGCGCTGCATGATATCGTCCTGGCCGAGCCCGACGGGCCGCTGGCGGCGACCTATCCGCGTCCGGACCGACCCGGCGATCCCGAGGCTGCGTGGCCGATTGCCGCCGAGCTGACCCGCGCGCGCGCCGCCTGGATGGCCGACTTCATGACCCACGAGCCGCAGACCAACGAACCGCGCCGTGCCGCCGTCCTGCTGCCGGGCTTCCTGACCGTCGCCGCCGAGACGCGCCTGCCCTTGCGCGTCCTAGAACTGGGGGCGAGCGCCGGCCTCAACCAGCTGTGGGACCGCCGCCTCTATCGCCTCGGCGACCTGCCGGAATGGGGGCCGGCCGACGCCAAGGTGGTGATCGACGCTGAGTGGCGCGGCGGCGCCCCGCCGCTGGCGGCGCGTGTTGAGGTCGCCGGGCGCGCTGCCTGCGACCGCAGTCCGGTGGACCTCACCGATCCGGCCGCCCGGCGGCGGCTGAAAGCCTTCGTCTGGGCCGACCAGTTCGATCGCCTGGCGCGTCTCGACGCGACGATCGCCGAGGCCCTGGCCGAACGTGTCACGGTCGAGCGGGCCGACGCCCCGGCGTGGACGGCCCGCCACGGCGCACCCCGGCCAGGGGTGGCGAGTGTCATCGTCCATTCGGTCTTCTTCCAGTACATGCCAGCGGAAAGTCAGGCCGCCCTCGTGGCGACCCTCGGCGAATTCGGTGCCGCGGCGCGCCCAGAGGCCCCCCTCGCGTGGCTGCGCATGGAGCCGGCCGCCGATTCCCCCGCCGTCATGGAGCTGCGCCTCACCCTCTGGCCCGGCGGCCACGACCGCCTCCTCGCCCACGCCCACCCCCACGGCGCCTGGGTCGAGTGGTTGTGAGGGGGTAAACTGCGGACCGCCCTGTTTCCGCGGGAGATGGAGTCCGCCCCATGGTCAAGATCCTCGCGATCCACGCCCATCCGGACGATCTCGAGATCCTGGCGGCGGGTACCCTGGCTCTGCTGGCGGCGGCCGGGCATGGGATCGTCATGGCCACCCTCACTGCCGGCGACTGCGGCTCGTCCGGTCCCGGCCCAGAGGAAACCGCCGCCATCCGCCGGGGCGAAGCGGCCGCCGCGGCGGCGATGATCGGGGCCGAGTACGCCTGCCTGGGCTTTCCCGATCTCGCGGTCTTCAACGACGACCCCACCCGCCGCCGGGTCACCGAACTTCTCCGCTCCGTCGCCCCAGCCCTGGTCATCACCGCCCCGCCGGCCGACTACCATCCCGACCACGAGGCGACGAGCGCGCTCGTCCGCGACGCCTGCTTCGCCGCATCGGCGCGCAACTACCGGACCGGGCCGGCCGCGCCGCTGGCCGCCGTTCCCCACCTCTATTTCACCGACCCAATCGGAGGGCGCGATCGCGAGGGGCGCAAGATCGCCCCCGATTTCGCGGTCGATATCGGCCCGCGGTTCGAGACGAAACGGGCGATGCTGGCCGCTCACCTCAGCCAGGTGGCCTGGCTGGCCGACCAGCACAACCTCGCCGACCCCCTCGCCGCCATGGAGGCGTGGACGCGACGCCGCGGGGCCGAATTCGGGGTCGCCCATGCCGAGGCCTTCCGCCACTACCGCGGCGAACCCTACCCGCGCACGCCGCTGCTCCAGGATCTTGTCGGCCGCGCCCTGCTCGTAAAGCGGCAGACCTAGATCGCCACTGGCCCTTGGCGCGCGCGGCGAATGGCCAGCTCTAGTGCCGCGGCGAAATCGGCCCGTTCGGAGCGGGTGAGGGCGCGACCCACAGCCAAGCCGCGGTCGGAGAGGCGAAGCTCGAGCCCGGAGTCCTCCTCCCCGACCCTGGCCAGGCGAGTGAAGGCGGTCGGGGAGATCCATACCGTCTGGGCTCCGGCCGGAGATTCGACCACCACCCGCACCTCCGAGGCGGTGACCTGGATGCGCTCGCGCCGCCGCCCGGCCCTCTGGCTGGCGACGAGGGCGGCGGCGAGCGCGATCACCGCCAGGCCGAGGAAGATCGGGACCGGCGAGGCGTTCATGGCGAAAAACAGCACGGCGGTGGTGGTGTTGATGGCCGTCAGCACACCGATCACCACGATGAATCCGCGCCGCGAGAGCGAGCGGTGGGGCGTGATCACGGCGTCCATGTAGAGCGGCCCGGACATGGCGCCTGACCATAGGCCGCCGGCCCGGCCTTGGCGAGATCGCCGAACCGGGTCAAGGATCGCCGCCATGGCGCGAAAACCGACCAGGGAAGCGGCCCGGATCGCCGCCATATTCGATCGCTTCGCCGCCGCCACGGCCGAGCCGCGCACCGAGCTTTCCTACGCCTCGCCTTTCACCCTCCTGGTCGCCGTGGTGCTTTCGGCCCAGGCCACGGACGTGTCGGTGAACAAGGCCACGGCCCGGCTGTTCGAAGTCGCGGCCACGCCCGCCGCCATGGTGGCGCTGGGCGAAGAGGCCCTCATCCCCTTTATTGCCCGGATCGGGCTCTTCCGGACCAAGGCCCGCAATGTCGTCTCCCTCTCGCGCAAGCTGATCGAGGCGCACGGCGGCGAGGTGCCGCTCGAGCGCGCCGCCCTCCAGGCCCTGCCGGGGGTGGGCCGCAAGACCGCCAGCGTGGTCCTCAACGAGCTCGGCGCCGAGGCGGCCATCGCCGTCGACACCCACGTCTTCCGGGTCGCCCATCGCCTCGGCCTTTCCAAGGGCAAAGCACCCGACCAGGTCGAGGCCGACCTCATGCGCGTCATCCCCCCAGAGCGACGCACCCGCGCTCATCACTGGCTCATCCTGCACGGCCGCTATGTGTGCACCGCCCGCGCCCCCCGCTGCGCCGCCTGCCTCGTCGCCGACCTCTGCCCCTCAAGGGAGATGTTCCTCGGCGTCTGAACGAGGCGCGCGCTCTCGCCAGGGGGCGGATCCTGGTGTACCTCGCGCCGTCTTCTCTCGCCGGAGTTTCCATGCCCGCCCAGTTCGACGTCGCCGCGATCGGCAACGCCATTGTCGATGTCCTGGCCAGCGCCGACGACGCCTTCCTCGGCGCCGAGGACCTCGCCAAGGGCTCGATGATGCTGATCGACGAGGCCCGCGCCCACCAACTCTATGTACGCATGGCGGCGGGTGTGGAGGCTTCGGGCGGCTCGGCGGCCAACACTGTCGCCGGGGTCGCGAGCCTCGGCGGCCGGGCCCACTTCGCCGGCAAGGTCGCCACCGACGCCCTGGGCGAGATCTTCGCCCACGACATCCGCGCCATTGGGGTCGATTACGCCACTCCGCCGCTCGCCGATGGCCCAGCCACCGCCCGCTGCCTGATCAACGTCACTCCCGATGGCGAGCGGACCATGTGCACCTTCCTGGGCGCCGCGGTGCGCCTCACCCCCGCCGACATCGACCCGGAGGCCATCGCCGGTTCCGAGATCCTCTATCTGGAAGGCTACCTCTTCGATCCGGAGGAGGCCCGCGCCGCCTTCGGCAAGGCAGCCCACGTGGCCCGCGCGGCCGGTCGCTCGATCGCGCTGAGCCTCTCCGACGCCTTCGTGGTCGAGCGCCACCGCCCCGCCTTGCTCGATTTCATCGACGCCGAGGTGGACATCCTCTTCGCCAATGAGGCCGAAATCACCGCCCTCTTCGAGACAAACGACCTCGACGAGGCGCTGGCCAGGGTGCGCGGGCGGATGCGCATCGCGGCGGTGACCCGCGGGGCCAATGGGGCCGTGGTGCTGGCCGACGGCGAAGCCGTGACCGTGCCGGCCGAGCCGGTCGCCAAGGTTGTCGACACCACCGGGGCCGGCGATCAGTACGCCGCCGGATTCCTCGTCGGCCTGGCCGGCGGCCGTTCCCTGGAAGTCTGCAGCCGCCTGGGCGCGATCGCCGCCGCCGAAGTGATCTCCCACTTCGGGCCAAGGCCTCTGGTCAGCCTCAAGGACCTCGCCGTGGCCAGGGGGCTTTAGGGATGTCGCGGATCGCCGAGCTGACGCGCAACACCAAGGAGACCCAGATCAAGGTGCGCCTCGACCTCGACGGGACGGGCCGCTCCAAGATCGCCACCGGCATCGGCTTCTTCAACCACATGCTCGACAGCTTCGCCCGCCATGGCGGCTTCGACCTCGAAGTCGAGACGAAGGGCGACCTCCACATCGACATGCATCACACGGTGGAGGACACCGGCATCGTCATCGGCCAGGCCCTCGCCAAGGCGCTGGACGGCTACAAAGGCGTGCGCCGCTTCGGCCATGCCTACATCCCCATGGACGAGACCCTGACCCGCTGCGCCGTCGACCTCTCCAACCGGCCCTATCTCATCTGGCGAGTGAGCTTCTCGCGGCCGCGCGTCGGCGAAATGGACACCGAGCTCTTCAAGGAATTCCACCACGCCCTGGCCATGAACGCCGGGGCCTGCGTCCACCTAGAGACCCTCTACGGCGAGAACTCGCACCACATCGCCGAGAGCGGCTTCAAGGCCCTGGCCCGGGCCCTGCGCGAGGCGGTCGAACCCGACCCCAAGACCGCCGGCGCCGCTCCCTCCACCAAGGGCGTGCTGTAAAGGGCCAAGCCGATGGCCCGGGTGGTCGCGTTGATCGATTACGGCTCGGGCAATCTGCGCTCGGCGGAAAAGGCCCTGCGGCGGGCGGCGGCCGCGCTCGCCTCATCGGTCGACGTCGTAACCACGGACGATCCGGCGCTGATCGGCCGCGCAGACGCCGTGGTCCTCCCGGGCGTAGGGGCGTTCTCGGCCTGCCGGGCCGCGCTCTTGGACCGCGAGGGGGTGGTGGAGGCGATCGGCGAGGCGGTGCGGGCGCGCGGGGCGCCGTTTCTTGGCATCTGCGTGGGCATGCAGCTGATGGCGAGCCGAGGCTTGGAGTTCGGCGAGACGCCCGGCCTCGGCTGGATCGCCGGCGATGTCGTCCGCCTCGCCCCCGCGAGCCCCAGAGCCAAGGTGCCCCACGTCGGCTGGAACAGCGTCGAGACCACGGATGGGGTGGCGTTGTTCGGCGGCCTGCCGCGCGGCGTCGACATGTACTTCACCCACTCCTTCGCCTTTCGCCCGCGCGACGAGGCCGAGGCGATCGCCTGGAGCGACCACGGCGGGCGCTTCGCCGCCGCGGTTCGTCGGGGCAACCTCGCCGGGGTCCAGTTCCACCCCGAGAAGTCGCAGGCCGCCGGCTTGAAGCTGCTCGCCAATTTCCTGGAATGGCGGCCATGATCCTCTATCCGGCCATCGACCTGAATGACGGCGAGTGCGTGCGAGTGGTGCGCGGCGATCTGGCCACCGCCACCGTCTTCAACACCGACCCGGCCGCCCAGGCCCGCGCCTGGGCCGCGGCCGGGTTCGCCTGGCTGCACGTCGTCGATCTCGACGGCTCGGTGGCCGGGCGGGCGGTGAACGCGGCGGCGGTGCGCGCGATCCTCGGCGCCGTGACGATCCCGGTCCAACTCGGAGGCGGGGTGCGCTCGCTCGCCGACCTCGAGGCGTGGATCAAGGCTGGGGTCACGCGGGTGATCCTCGGCACAGCGGCGGTGCGCGCTCCCGAACTCGTGCGTGAAGCGGCGCGGCGGTGGCCGGAGCGGATCGCGGTCAGCGTCGATGTCCGCGCCGGCCGCGTCGCCGTTCAGGGCTGGACCGAAGACACGAGCCTCGACGCCATCAGCGTCGCCCGCCGGTTCGAGGACGCCGGCGTGGGCGCCCTCATCATCACCGACATCGATCGCGACGGCTCGCAGAGCGGGATGAACGTCGAGGTGTTCGG
>DASXIE010000245.1:0-2086 GCA_036498165.1 Caulobacteraceae bacterium | reverse complement strand
GCCGCCCCGGCCGGCGATCGCTCGCCGGGCCATCCCGACCTCGACCCGGTGTGGCGGCGACTGAGCGAAGCCGGCGTTCCCTTCGTTCTCCACGTCGGGGCGGCGAGCCACATGCTGCCGGGCGCCTATCACAAGAACGGCCATCCCCGCCCCAAGGACTGGCTGGGTGGCGGTGAGAACCTGCGCGCCAAGGACTATTTCGCCCTTTCCTTCGCCCCCCAGAACTTCCTCTGCGCCCTGGCGCTGGACGGGGTGTTCGAGCGCTTCCCGGCCCTGCGCGGTGGGGTCATCGAGCTGGGGGCCGGCTGGGTCCCGGATTTCCTGCGCCGCCTCGACCAGGCCTGGAAGGGCTGGCGCAAGACCGACCCGGTGGTGGCGAGCCTTTCGGCCCCGCCCTCGGAGTATATCCGCCGCGCGGTGCGCTTCACCCCCTACGCCACCGAGGACGCCGGGGCGATCATCCGCGAGGGCGGTCCCGAGCTCTTCCTCTTTTCCTCCGATTTCCCCCATCCCGAGGGGACGCGGAACCCCATCGAGCGTTTTGAGATGAGTTTCGAGGGCCTCAGCGACGATACCCGCGACCGTTTCTTCCGCCGCAATTTCGAGACCCTGTTCCCGGCCTGAAGACCGGGGCGCCGGCAGCCCGCTGGAAGGAGGCCCAATGTCCGAAACCCAGCCGGGCAACCTCGTCTATGTGAACCGCCCGGAGGTCGCCGAGGTCCTCGTCGACGCCGTGCGCTCGATCTGGATCGACGGTAACACGGTGCGCCTGGAACTATGCGTCAACCGCGTCGACCCGCCCGCGCCCGACACCGCGCCGACCGGCGCCCAGGTCACTGCCTGCCGTCCGGTGCTCACCCTGGCCGCCGCGCTCGCCCTCCTCAACGGCCTCAAGCAGATGGAGACCGCCCTGCTCGCCTCGGGGCAGCTCAAACAGGTCGCTGCGGGTCCGGAGAGCGTGAACTAGGGTGATCCGCCAAAGCCGCCGCGCCCTCGTCGCCGCCCTCGCCGTCTGGCCGACCCTGGCCCGGGGGGTCCCGCCGGCCGGCGGCGCCTGGTCGGACCAGGCTTTCCGCTCCGACGACGGCGCGCTCATCCACTACAGGCGCCTGGGCGCCGGCCCGGGCGTCGTCATCGTCCACGGCGCCTTCGATGAGCCGCGGACCTGGTACCCAGTCGCCGAGCGTCTCGCCGGCCGGTTCACCTTCTTCATCCTGCGCCGACGGGGCTGGCTCTCACCCCCGCCCGACGATGGAACCCGCCCCTTCGAGCGCGAGAAAGCCGATATCGCCCGCCTGCTCGCCATCGCCGGGCCTGGAGCCTCGCTGTTCGGCCATTCGGCCGGCGGCGCCCTGGCGGCCGACTTCGCCCGCACCCACGCCCTGCCGGGCCGGCTCATCCTGTTCGATCCGGCCCTGCCGCTCAGCGGAACGGTGGCCGGCGGCCTGATGGACGAGCTGAGCGCCCTGGTGGCTCAGGGTCGCCAGAACGCGGCTTTCAAGACCTTCCTCGACAGGATCGTCCAGGTGGACCCGGAGCGGATCGCCGCCCTCGCCGGCACGCCCGATTTCAACCGGCAGGCGGCGATGATGAACAACGGCCTGCGCGAACTGGCCGCCCTCGACGCCCTGCCGAGAGATCCGCGCGCCTGGGCCGCCATCGCCGCCCCGACCTGGCTGATCGAGGGCGAGCTCAGTCCCGAGCACCCCTTCCACGACGCCGCCCGCGCCCTGGCGCGCGTCATTCCGCAAGTGAAGGTGAAGCTGCTAAAGGGCCAGGGCCATATGGGCATGGAGGCGGCGCCCGATGAGTTCGCGCGAGTGCTCCAAGCCTGCCTCACGGCCTAGGTCCGCCTTCCGCCTTCGGCCGATCGGCCAAATGCCCCCTTCCTTGACCTTCCCGCCCCCCCAGCGCATAAGCCGCGCCTTCCGGCGCCCGTTGTTGAGCGCCTCCTCCGTCACGACCCCTGGCCCGCCGGGACGAGGGCGGAGAGGATCCCCGTCCGCGTGAACGCGCACGGGGCCGTTTGGCGTTGGGCCCATGCGGGGCCGCACTGAGGAGTTGAAGAAGAGCGCATGTTCGACGG
>DASXIE010000244.1:0-11679 GCA_036498165.1 Caulobacteraceae bacterium | reverse complement strand
CTGGCGCGGCTCACCTTACCCGGGCGGCGTCGGAGCCTCCGCCTGCGCCCTTGCCCCGGTCACCGCCGGGAAGAAGGTGTAGGAAAGGGTGATCGGGCCGGCGGCCACGGCGTCGCGGTCGGCGCGGTAGCGGGGGTCGATGAAATAGACCACCGGGAACTCCACGGTCTGGCCCGGCTGGATGGTCTGGTTCTTGAAGCAGAAGCATTCCAGCTTGGAGAAATAGGGCCCGGCCGATTCCGGCGTGACGTTGTAGAGGGCCCGGCCGGTCACGGCGGTCTTGCCGGTGTTGGTCGCCTTGAAGAAGGCCAGCTTGGCCTCGCCGAGCATCACGTCCTGGCTGCGCTGCACCGGGGTGAAGGTCCAGGAAAGGCCGCGCACATTGGTATCGAAGCTCACCGTGACGGCGGGGCCGGCCGCCTCGCCCGGCGCGAAGCTCGCCCGCCGCACCGTGCCGTTGAAGCCGGTCGCCTGGCAGAAGGCGCGGTAGAAGGGGACGGCGGCGAAGGCCAGCCCGACCATGGCCACGAAGACGGCGGCGAGGCCAAGCGCCAGGCGGGTGTTGCGCGCCTCGCTCATCCTCCGCTCTTCTTGATCAGGGTGATGACGAAGACGAGGATCACGAAGGCCGCCAGGCTGAGGGCGATGAAGAAGCTGCGGGCCCGCCGCGCCCTGGCCGCGGCTTCATCCTCGCCGAAGGGGTTGCTCATTGGACCAGGGGGGCGGCGCCCAGCAGGTGCTCGGCCAGCAAGGCCGCGAACAGGCTGAAGAGATAGAGGATTGAGAAGGCGAAGAGATTGCGCGCCGCCTTGGCCCCGGCCTTGACGTCATAGAGATCGCCGTCGCGATGGCGCGCTTCGCCGGATTCGCCGGCCTGGCTGAGGGCCAGGCGGACGGCCAAAAGCACGAACCCCGCCCCGCCGAGCGCGGCCACGGCGAGGTAGGCCACGCCGCCCAGTCCGATGAGCGCCGGGGCGAGGCCCAGCGGGGCGAGAACGAGGCTGTAGGCGAGGATCTGCCGGCGGGTGGAGGCCGGCCCGGCCGTCACCGGCATCATCGGCACCCCGGCCTTGGCGTAATCTTCGTGGGTATAGAGCGACAGGGCCCAGAAGTGCGGGGGCGTCCAAACGAAGATGATCGCCACCAGCAGCCAGGCTGGGAGCGGCGCGGCGCCGCTGGCCGCCGCCCAACCGACGGCCGGCGGCAGGGCTCCGGCGAGGCCGCCTATGACGATGTTCTGGGCCGTCCGGCGCTTCAGCCAGCGGGTGTAGACCACGGCGTAGAAGACGATGGTGAAGGCCAGCAGGCCGGCGGCCAGGAGATTGGCGGCCAAACCCATGATGGCCACTGAGAACAGCGACAGGACGACGCCAAGGGCCATGGCGTCGGCCCGCTGCACCCGGCCGGCAGGAACGGGGCGGCCGCGGGTGCGGCGCATCAGGGCGTCGATATCGGCGTCGTAGCCCATGTTGAGGGCGGCCGCTCCCCCGGCCCCCAGCGCAATGCACAGGATCGCCACCCCGGCCAGGACCGGATTGAGGCTGCCGTGGGCGCAGACCAGGCCGGTCACCGCGGTGAGCACCACCAGCGACATCACCCGGGGCTTCAGGAGGGTGACAAAGTCGCGCCAGCTGGCGGCGCGGACGGCGGCGGGAATGGCCTGATCGGTCATGGGGCCACTCTCTCTTCCCACCGCACCGGGGGGAAGTCCCCGCGCAGCGGGGGATGGGGGGACGGACACGCCGGCCTGCGCTTCTGATCCCCCATCCCGGCCTTCGGCCGTACTTCCCCCTTGTGAAGGGGGAAGAGAGTGAGATCGATTCCCGCCATCAGTGCGGCTCGGCGTGGAAGACCGGCAGCTCGTTGAACTGGTGGAAAGGCGGCGGCGAGGGGAGGGTCCACTCGAGCGTGGTGGCGCCGGCGCCCCACGGATTGGCCCGGGCCGGGCGGCGGCGGATGGCCGCTTCGGCCAGCACCGCCAGGAACACAATGAGGCCCACCAGGGTGATGGCGTAGCCGATCGAGCTCAGATTGTTCCAGAAGGTGAAGGCGACCGGGTAGTCCACCGAGCGGCGCGGCACCCCCTGCAGGCCGAGGAAATGCTGCGGGAAGAAGACCAGGTTGACGCCGACGAAGGTGATCCAGAAGTGGGTGGCGCCGAGGAACTCGTTGTAGCGCACCCCCCACATCTTCTCGAACCAGTAGTAGAAGCCGGCGAAGATCGCGAACACCGCCCCAAGGCTCAGCACATAGTGGAAGTGGGCGATCACGTAGTAGGTGTCGTGCAGGGCGTAATCGATCCCGGCGTTGGCCAGGACGACCCCGGTGACCCCGCCGACGGTGAACAGGAAGATGAAGCCGATCGCCCACAGCATGGGCGTCTTGAAGTCGAGCGAGCCGCCCCACATGGTGGCGATCCAGCTGAACACCTTCACCCCGGTCGGCACCGCGATGACCATGGTGGCGGCGACGAAATAGGCCTGCAGGTCCACCGGCATGCCGACGGTGAACATGTGGTGGGCCCAGACGATGAAGCCCAGGAAGCCGATCGCCACCATGGCGTAGGCCATGGCCAGGTAGCCGAACACCGGCTTGCGCGAGAAGGTCGAGACGACGTGGCTGATCATCCCGAAACCGGGGATGATGAGGATGTAGACCTCCGGATGGCCGAAGAACCAGAAGAGGTGCTGGAACATCGACGGATCGCCGCCGCCGGCCGGGTCGAAGAAGTGGGTGCCGAAATTGCGGTCGGTGAGCAGCATGGTGATCGCCCCGGCCAGGACCGGCAGGGCCAGGAGGAGCAGGAACACAGTCACCAGGATCGACCACACGAAGAGCGGCATGCGGTGCAGGGTCATGCCCGGGGCGCGCATGTTGAAGATGGTGGTGATGAAGTTGATCGCCCCCAGGATCGAGCTGGCCCCGGCGAGGTGGATGGAAAGGATGGCGCAGTCCATGGCCGGACCCGTGTGGCCGATGGTCGACAACGGCGGATAGAGCGTCCAGCCGCCGCCGAAGCCTCTTCCCGGACCGCCGTCGACGAACATCGAGGTGAGCAGCATTATCCACGAGGCCACCAGCAGCCAGAAGCTGATGTTGTTCATCCGCGGGAAGGCCATGTCCGGCGCGCCGATCATCAGCGGCACGAACCAGTTGCCGAACCCGCCGATCATGGCCGGCATGACCATGAAGAAGATCATGGTGAGGGCGTGGGCGGTGACCACCACGTAGTAGCCGTGCTTGGTCTGCTCGACGAGGCCCATCAGGTGGATGGCCGAATTGGGGGTGAAGATCTGCAGGCCGGGCTCGGCCAGCTCCCAGCGGATCAGTCCCGACAGGAGGGCCCCGATGATGCCGGCCTGGATGGCGAAGATGATGTAGAGGGTGCCGATGTCCTTGTGATTGGTGGACATGAACCAGCGGGTGAAGAACCCCGGCGCGCCGGAATGGCCACCATAGGCGTGGCCCTCGGCGTGGGCGACCCGGTCGTGAGTGACTTCGGCCATGATCCTTCTGACGTCCTTACTTCACTAGCGCGCGGGCGCGGCGGGCGTGGCGGCCACTGGACCCGGTTTGGCGGTGGGAGCCGCCGCCGGGGCCGCGGGCGTTGGGGCGGGCGCGGCGGCCGCGGCGGGGGCCGGGGCGGTCGGGGGCTTGGGCTGCTTGCTGGCCACCCAGGCGTCGAAATCGGCCTGGCTCACCACCTTGACCTCGATGGGCATGTAGGAGTGGTTGGCCCCGCACAGCTGCGAGCACTGGCCATAGAAGGTGCCGGTGCGGTCGGCCTTGAACCAGGTCTGGTTGAGGCGGCCGGGAATGGCGTCGATCTTGACCCCGAAAGCCGGCACCGAGAACGAATGGATGACGTCCTCGGCGGTGATGTCGAGCCGGACCACCTGGTTCACCGGCGCATACATCGGGGCGTTGGCTTCCAGCAGATAGGGCAGGTGTTTGGCCTTGGCGATGTCCTCGTCCATCGGCGTGGACGTATAGGCGGCGATCTTCTGGTCGGGATATTCATAGTCCCAGTTCCACTGCCGGCCGGTGACCTTCACGGTCATGTAGGGCCTGGGCATGTCGTGCTCTTCGAAGAGCAGGCGGAACGAGAAGATGGCGATGAACATCAGGATGAGGACCGGGATCACCGTCCAGGCGATCTCAACGGCGGTGTTGTGACTGAAGCGCGCCGGCTCGGGATTGGCCCGCTTGTTGAACCGCACGATGACCGTCAGCAGCAGGATGAGCACCAAGCCGGCGATGCCGATGATGATCGGGCTCAGGAGCCAGTTGTGGAACCAGATCTGCTCGGCGCGGATGTGCGAGGCCGCGCCCTGCAGGTCGATCCCCTTGTCGACCGGCTGGCCGAGTATGTCGGCCCAGGCCATCGGTGCGAATCCCACAACGGCCGCCCCGGCCGCCACCGTCAGCCGTGAAATCCCCATCAACCTGAAATTCATGTCCCTCTCGGCCTTGCCTTACCTGACCGGCGCCGCTGCTCTTAAAGGAGGGCCAAACCGCCCCCGGCCGCGCCTCGGCCGTTCGAGCCTGCGAGGGGTGCATACGGCTTTCAAACCAGCTTGCCAAGCGGGCGGCGCGCTCTCCCGCGACGGGCGGGCTGCGGCCCTGAAAGCCTTGCCGCGGGCCCGCCTTACCGTGTGCCGAGGTCGCCGGCCCTGCACGCGCTGGCCTTAGGCGGCCCACTGCATCGCGGGGCCGCAAGGAGCCGCTCGCAAGGGCGGGGCCGGAGCCGCGGCGATTTGCGATGACGCGGCCTTCGGCCTAGTCTCGCCCTCAGGGCGGCGAGCGCGGGGCGGCCCGATCGAATGGGCCGGGCTGTTGACCGAGACGCCGATTGTCCCTGCCGGCTGGTACGGACTGCTTCACCATCCTAAATTCCGCGCCGCGGTGGAGCGGAACGCCTCCGGCGTGCTCGACCAGTTCGACCATCGCAGTCCTGTCACCAAGTGGCTGACCAAGGATCTCGGCCGCTCCTCCACCTTGATGCGCTGCCTGATCATCCTCGCCCAGCGGGGCGAGGCCAGTGTCGCGGACGTGCTGGCCAGGGTGCGCGCCGGCCATCCGGCCAGCGAGAGCCGGGTCTTGCGCTTGTTCGCCGCCGCAGCGGAGGCGGGCCTCGTGGCCATCGAACCGGAGGACGGCCCCTGGCGCGCGCGCCGCATCGCATTCCGCCCCGCCTTCCTGCAACTGTTCCGCGAACGGGCGATCCTCGAAGTGGAGGCCGCCGCCATCGTCGCTCCCGAGGTCCGGCCAGCCGCCGCCCTGATGCAAGGCGACGCGGTGTTCTGGCGCTTCGTCGCCGCCCTCGGCCGGTTCGATCGGATGCCGCCGGAGCAGCGCGGCCCACCCAACCCCGGCGTGCGCCTGTTCCTGGTTCACGATGCCGGCCTGATGATGCTCTACGACCTGCTGCTCGCCCAGGACCCGCACCGCAAGCGGCTGCTGGAAGCGGCCGCCTTCTCACGCTCGCGTCTGGCGCGGCGGTTTGACGTGTCCCGCATGCACGTGGCCCGTCTGTTCGACGAGGCGGCCTCCCAGGGCCACCTGTCTTATGTCGGCCGCGACCGGGTGGCCTTCAGCGAGACCATGAACGCGGACGCGGAACGGCACTTCGCCGTGACCTTCCAGACCATGCGCCTGGCCGCCCTGGACGCCTTGCAGACCCACGCCGGGAAGGGCGCCGCGGAGGCCTGACGCCCGTCAAAATGTGCAGTGCCTGGCTCGGCCTTTATGAGCCAACCTCGTTCCCGAGACGCACCGCCGCCCAGGAAGCCTGACGTGAGCACGATCTACTACAACTCCAGACACCACAACCTCACGATCCCCAACGGGGTCAACCTGTCGATCGGCACGTCCGGATACATCTATGGCACCGCGCCGATCGCGATCGGCGGCAACGACACAATCGTCAACCACGGCGTCATTCAGGGTGGAAGCGGCAACAATTATCATTTCTCGAGCTCGTCGATCTACGCCTATGGGAAGGGCGTGAAACTCGTCAACTACGGGACGATCGTCGGCGTTGCGGATGACGCAGTCATCTATACTCCCAATAATATAGTCCAAATATTCGCCGCCATATCACTGCAGTCTAGTACAATAATCAATAAATCCACGATCACTCTGGAAAGACGCTATGACTTGATCAGCCATAGCGTATTCTACACTGACTGGTATGGGATATATGCGACCAATTCGGCGACGATAACCAACAACGGAGACATCGTCGCCGGCCGGGTTGGCATCGAGCTCAAAGCCAACGGAACCATCAACAATTCCGGGGGCATTTTCGGCCCGAACGCTGGCGTCGTGCTTGCCGGCGCCGCGGCGCCCTACACGCCCCCCGCGCTCACCAACACCGGCACAATCTATTCCCATGGCATCGGCGTGAAGGTCCTCAACCCCAACACGGTGACCAACTCAGGTACGATCAAGGGCGGCGCGATCGGGTTCGAATTCACCCATGGGGGCGACCTGGTCAACAACAGTGGCGGCGTGATCTTTTCCTACGGCGGCCCCAACGACGGGGTCTACGCGGTTGGCGGCTACAACACGACGGTCGTGAACGATGGGAACATAAATTCGCTCGTGAACGTCGGGAACGACGCGACTATCTCGAACTCGGGCACCATCAGCGGACCTTTCGCCGCCATCCATCTGAACACCGGCACGACGGGCTCGGGGGCAACGGTCACCAACTCCGGTCTTATTGGCCAAACCGGGTCCGGCGCCATTCTGTTCAACGGCAACGGCGTCCTGAACAACAGCTCCGAGATTATTGCGCCTGCCTACGGCGTATCGGTGGCCCGGGGGACGGTGATGATCACCAATTCGGGAGAGATCGAGGGCACGTCGGGCATCACCATCACGGCCGGGGCGGTCAGCATCTCCAATACGGGCGGGATCGACAGCCCGAGCTCCGTGGCGATTTCGATCTCCGGGGGGCAGGTCAATATCGTCAATTATCACCGCATCGCGGGCCACATGGGCGTCATCGCTGGCGCGAAGGCCATCGTGACCATAGCCAATTTCAGCACCATCCAGGGTGATGCCGGCGACGCAGTCGATCTACTCAACAGTTCCGACCGCTTCATCACCCATCCCGGGAGCGATCTGATCGGCACGGTAAAGGCGGCGGGGGGCGTGCTCGAGTTCGCGGCTGGCGCAGCGACTTACATGCGCGACACGCTCGGGGGCTCCTACACCGGCTTCGGCGCCTATCGGATCGATGCCGGCGGCTCCTGGTCGATGCACGGGACCAACGCGATCCAAAGCGGCGTCACTTTCGCCAACTATGGCCACCTCAACCTCTACGGCACGCTCAGCAACAACGGCGATGTTTTCCACGACGGAGTGGATGTCAAAACCTACGGCGTGTTCACCAACGGCGGTTATGTCTCTTCGGACGGGGTGGCCGTGACCCTGGGTCTCTACGGGCGACTCTCCAACACCGGGACGGTCCGCGGCACGGGCCTCACCAACGCCCAGGGCGCGGTGGAGGTCACCCACACGTCGACGATCACCAACGCCGCCGGCGGGATCATCGAGGGCTACAATGGCGTGCGCGGCCTGTCGGTCACTCTCGTCAACTCCGGCCTCGTCAACGGCTACAACAGTTGCGGAGTCTATCTCACTTCCGGGGGCGCCTACGAGTTCACCGTCTCCAAGATCACCAACAACGCCGGCGGAACGATCGAGGGGGGCAACTACGGCATCTACGCGCACTCGGCGGAATCGGTCACCAACGCCGGCGTCATCTCCGGCGCCGTGGCCGGTGTGGCCGGACCGGTCGACCTGGTCAACTCAGGCAAGATCTCCGGCGGACGGTGGGGCGTCTCGGGTCACGCCTCGGTCACCAATCACGGGTCGATCTACTACGGCGTCGGCGGCGGCGTCGGCGCGGCCTTCGTCTACAACGCCGGCTACCTCAAGGGCGGCAACATCATCGCCGACCAGTACGCCGTCGAACTGGCGCCCGGCGGTTCGCTGACCCAGGTGGCCGGCGGAACCATACTCGCGGCGCCCGGGAGATCGATCGGATCGTCCGGCGGGGCGGCGATCCGCGTGACCGGCGGGACGCTCGCCGCGTCGATCGACCTGGCGGGTGGCGTCGTCCGCGGCGGAGCGGGGATATTCGGCATCAGCTACGCGTACAGCTCCAACCCGCCGGGGGCGGGAGGAGCGGGCGGGGCCGGCATCGACTTCGTCGACACCGGTTCCCTCACGGTCGCCGCCGGCGTCACCCTCGCCGGAGGCGCGGGCGGTTACGGCGGAACTGGGAAGAGCTCGGGCGGCACGGGCGGCGCCGGCGGGGCGGGGGTCAACTTCGACGCAAGTGGCAGCGTTTCGAACGCCGGCCTGATCGAGGGCGGGGCGGGCGGCGCGGCCGGAAAGAACAAATCCGGACCTCCGGGCGTGAGCGGCGCAGGCGGCGCGGGGCTGTTCCTGGGCGGCGGCGGCGTGGTGACCAACACCGGCGACCTTCAAGGCGGCGCGGCGGGCTCCCCGGGGGCGAGAGGGACGTCGGGTCTCGGCGGAGCCGGGGTCTCCGTCGCCGCCGGCGGGACCGTCTTCAACTTCGGCCAGATTAGCGGCTACGACGGCGTCCGCCAGACGGGGGCCGGCGCGCTCACGGTCGTCAATTACGGCGCCATCTCCGGGACGCGGGACTCGGTCCTCTTCAACCGGGCTTCTGATCGCCTCGTGCTCGAAAACGGATCATCCTTCGCCGGCGTGGCGGTGGGTGGCGGCGGGACGCTGGAGATCACCAACCCCGGCGCCTTCCTTGTGGATGTCATAACGGGCCTGGGTTCGGTCGGAACCCTGGCGGGGGAGTCCAGCCTCGCCTTCACCGGCTTCGGCGCCTACCAGGTGGACGCCGGGGCGTTCGTGCTCGAGACCGGGTCGATCGGCTCGGGCCAAACGCTGATCAACAACGGCACCGTGACGACGCCCTCGCCCAACAGCGTCACCCTGTCGGCGGGTGGGACGATCCTCAACCACGCTTTGATCAGCGACAATCCCGCCACCAATTACCGGGGCGGCGTCGAGGCCGACAATGGCGGGCGGATCGTCAACTACGCCGGGGCCGTCATCTATGCCCAGGAGGGCCTGAGCGGGGCCGGCTTCACCCTGGTCAACTACGGCGTGGTCGTCGGGCACAACAACTGCAGCGTCTTCATCGACGGGCCCACGGCGAGCGTCACCAACACCGCCACGGGCACCTTGCAGGGCTATAACTACGGGGTGGTGAGCGTCCAGGCGGCCACCGTGGTGACCGCCGGCTCGATCAGCGGCCAGATCGCCTCGGTCGAATTCCGCGACGCCTCCAGCTTGCTGGTGGTCGAGGCGGGGGCCAGGTTCACGGGCGGGGCGATCCGCGGCGGCGGCGGGACCATCGTGGCCGACGGCGGATCGGACACCCTCACCGGCCTTGGCGGAACCCTGGGAACGCTCAGCGGATCGGCGAGCGGCGTTCTTGGCGGCTTCAATTCCTACAATGAAGCGGGCGGAACCTTGACCCTTGCCGGCGTCGAGACCCTCGCCGCGGGCAAGACCTTCACCAACAGCGGCGTCGCGCTCGTCACCGGGACCCTGACCAATCTCGGCGCCATGCGCGGCGGGACGGGCGCGACCGGAGCGACGTACTATGGACCGGCTGGACCGGGGAAGGCGGGCTCTGTCGCCGCCACCGTTTCCGGTGGAACATTGGTCAATAATTCGTCGGTGATCGGCGGCGTCGGCGGGGCCGGCGGCGTCGGCGTCTTCGGCGTCAAGGGCTTCATCGCCTATTCCTTCCCCGGAGGGGCCGGCGGCGCGGGCGGGGCGGGCGCCGCCGTCAACGCCGGCCGGCTGACCAATACCGCCAGCATCATCGGCGGCGTAGGCGGCGCGGGCGGTCGGGGCGGCGCCTTTCCGACCGGACCGGCCGGCATCGCCTCCGGCGGCGCCGGCGGCGTTGGCGGGGCGGGGGTCTCGGTCGCCGGCGGCACGGCGACCAACAGCGGAACGATCCAGGGCGGCGGCGGCGGGGCCGGCGGGTACTCGATCATCCCGACCTGCGGCGGGGCGGGCGGCGCCGGCGGGGCGGGCCTGCTGATTTCCGGCGGCGGGTTCACCAACACCGGGATGATCCTCGGGGGGGCCGGCGGGGCGGGCTCTCAATTGGCCGCGGCCGGCCCGGCCGGCGATGGCGTGCTCGCCGTCGGTGGAGGCCGCCTCGTCAACGGGATCGGCGGCCTCATCTCGGGCTTCATTGGTGTCGAGGACGCCGGGGCGGGCGGCCTGACGGTCGCCAACGCCGGATCGATCGGCGGAACCCACGACGCGGTCTTGTTCGCCGCCGACAGTGACCGGCTGATCGTCGACGCCGGGGCCAAATTCACCGGCGCCGCGGTCGGCGGGGGCGGAACGGTGGAATTCAACGAGGGCGGAGGAACCCTCTCCCTGGCCGGCGGGACGGGAGCCATGGCCGGGGCGGCGAGCCTGGGCTTCGGCGGCTTTGGCCTCTACCAACTGGACAAGGGCCTGTGGACCCTGAGCGCGTCGGGCGCGCTCCTGAGCGGCCAGACCTTGCGCCTGGCCAACGCCGCGACAGCCCTCGTCCAGGGCGAGGTCTCCAACGCCGGATCGATCGCGGTGGCCGCGACGAGCAGCCTGACCGAGCTGCGCGTCCTCGCCGGCGGCGCGACCTTCTCGGGCGGGGGGACCGTGAGCCTCGGCGGCAAGAACGCCCGGATCATCGGCGCGACGACCACCGCGACCCTGACCAATCTCGACACGATTACCGGGGCCGGCAATATCGGCAACAAGACGCTGGTGCTGATCAATGAGGCCGGCGGTGTGATCGACGCCACCGGGGCGCTGAACGTGGCGACCAGCGGCGCGAGCCTCAGCAACGCCGGCCTGATGGAGGCGGCGAGCGGCGGGTTGCTGACCCTCGACACCCCGGTGATCGACCAGAGCGGAGGTGGGACGATCCTGGCCGCCGGCGGGCGGGTGGACATCGAAAGCGCCGACATCATCGGGGGAGCCGTGGCCTCCACCGGCATCGGCTATGTGCGGGTGTTCTCGGGGAACTGCATGCTGGATGGGACGACCAGTCCGGTCGCGCTCACCGGTCATCTGCAGGTGGTGACCAACACCACCCTGACGGTGGCGGGAGCCATCGCCAACTCCAACCAGATCGATCTCTTGGGCGGCCACATACTGATCGCCGCGGCTGGGGCGAGCCTCACCGGCAAGGGCTCGGTGATCCTCTCCAACAGCAGCGCCAACCTCATCACCGGGGCGACGACCACGGCCACCCTCACCAACATCGACAACCACATCCGCGGTTCGGGGGCCCTCGGCGGCGGCTCCATGATCCTCATCAACGAGGCGGCCGGGGTGATCTCCAACCCGGACGCCACCCTGCTCACGATCGACACCGGAATCAGCACCATCACCAATGCCGGAACGATCGCCGCCACGGCCCTGGGCGGGGGCGTGGACGTGAAGAGCGCGGTGGCCAACAGCGGCCTCTTGATCGCCCAGAGCCGCGGGACCCTCAAGCTCGAGGGGACGGTCACAGGCGCGGGGAGCGGTCGGATCCTCTCCAGCGGCCGGCTCATCGTCACCCAGGCCTTCGCCGAGACCGTGACCTTCGCCGACGGCACCGGC
>DASXIE010000243.1:0-59651 GCA_036498165.1 Caulobacteraceae bacterium | reverse complement strand
CTGGCTCGAGGGAATTCATGAGCTGCCGAAATACCGCGGCAAAACCGGCGAGCGAATGGACGAGTAGGGTCTAGCCGAGCGCATTTCGGCACGCCGCGGCCATGGCGAACGGAGCCAGCGCGGCGGCGGCCAGCGCGTAGGCGGCGAGGAGGGCGAGGCCCGTGCGCCATTCGAGGCCTCCGCTCCAGGCAGCCATGGCCCCGCCGCCGAAGATCACCGGCGGGATCAGGAGGGGAAGGACGATCACCGCCATCAGCACCCCGCCGCGGCGGGTGGCCAGGGCCAGGGCGGCGCCGGTCCCGCCGACGAAGGCGAAGGCGAGGCCCCCCAGGGCGGCGGCCAGGGCGATCAGCGGCGCAGCTCGTGGCGCTTCGCCCAGTGCGATAGCGGCGAGGGGCGCGGCGACGGCCAGGGGCAGGCCGACGACCAGCCAGCTCGCCAGGCACTTGACCGCGCACACGCTCTCCAGCGGCAGGGGGCCGAGCGCCAGGAGGTCGAGGGCGCCGTCCTCGTAGTCGCGCTCGAACAGGCGCTCGAGGGTCAAGAGGGAGGCGAGCGCCAGGATCACCCAAGCCGCGCCGCTCGCCACCGCCGCCAGGGGTCCCGGGGCGGGGCCAAGCGCGAGGGGGAAGAGCGTCGCGGCGGCGACGAGGAATCCCACCGCCAGCAACGGGCCGCCGCCGCGACCCCAGGCCAGGGAGACTTCCCGGCGCAGCAAGGTGGTCAGAGGCCTCATTGGCCGAGGTCCAGCGTGCGGACGGCCAGCGGCAGAGGATCATGAACGGCGGCGAGGATGAAACCGCCGGCGGCCAGGTGCTCTCCCATCGCCTCGCCCATCAGGGCGCGGCCGGCGGCGTCGAGGGGGGCGAGCGGCTCGTCGAGCAGCCACAGGGGGCGGGGCGCGGCGATCAGGCGGGCCAGGGCCAGGCGGCGTCTCTGGCCGGCGGAAAGGCGGCGCGTTTCCAGGCGAAGCTGACGGGTGAGCCCCAGACGGTCCGCCGCCGCCAGGGCCACGGCCTCCGCCGCCCCACACCACCTGGCCTGAAAGAGGAGTTCCTCGCGGGCCGTGCGGGCGCCCTTGAGGCCATCCTGGTGGCCGACGAGATGGCAGGCCGCGCGGCGGGCCTCGCCGGAGTCGGCGGCGCCCTCGAACACGACCTGGCCTGACTGGGGCGCCAGCAGGCCGGCGACGGCGCGCAGCAGGCTGGTCTTGCCGGCCCCGTTGGCTCCGGTGACCGCCAAGGCCTCGCCGGCCCCCACCCGCGCCGACAGCCGCTCGAACAGCACCCGCCCGCCACGCTCGATGGCGAGATTTTCCAGGCGCACTGCGGAGATCATGGCGAGACTTCTCTTCCCCGTTCACAAGGGGGAAGTACGGCCGAAGGCCGGGATGGGGGATCGGGGACGCCGGCGCGTCCGTGCCCCCACCGGCGCTTCGCGCCTCTTCCGCCCGGTGTGGGGGGAAGAAAGATGACTATGGCGCGGCGGGCAGCTAAGAGACGGCCGGCCCAGGACGAGACCCGCCGCCGGGGCCGGACGCTGTGAGTCCGGTCCGCCAAGCGCGCGATCCTCCGAACCGATTTTCGGTGGGTCTGGAACAGGAAAAGGATCCCCCCATCATGCCGTCGCTCGACAGCCTCAAGACCCGCCGCCAGCTTCAGGTCGGCGAGCGGACCTACGACTACTATAGCCTCGCCGCCGCCGAGGCGGCCGGACTTTCCGGCATATCGCGCCTGCCGGTGTCGATGAAGGTGCTGCTCGAGAACCTGCTGCGCAACGAGGACGGCGTCAGCGTCAGCGAGGACGACATAAAGGCGGTGGGCGCGTGGGTAAAGGACAAGGGTTCCAGCCAACACGAGATCGCCTTCCGCCCGGCCCGGGTGCTGATGCAGGACTTCACCGGCGTGCCGGCGGTGGTCGACCTGGCGGCCATGCGCGACGCCCTCGCCAAGCTCGGCGGCGATCCGGAGAAGATCAATCCGCTCAACCCAGTCGACCTCGTGATCGACCATTCGGTGATGGTCGATCACTTCGGCACCGCCAAGAGCTTCGCCGAGAATGTGGCCCGCGAATATGAGCGCAACATGGAGCGCTACAGGTTCCTGCGCTGGGGCTCGCGGGCGTTCAACAACTTCCGCGTCGTGCCGCCCGGCACCGGCATCTGCCACCAGGTCAACCTCGAGAACCTGGCCCAGACGGTGTGGACCGCCGCCGAGGGCGAGGCGACGCTCGCCTATCCGGACACCCTGGTGGGCACCGACAGCCACACCACCATGGTCAACGGCCTCTCGGTGCTGGGCTGGGGAGTGGGCGGAATCGAGGCCGAGGCGGCCATGCTCGGCCAGCCCCTGCCGATGCTGATCCCCGAAGTGATCGGGTTCAAGATCAACGGGACCCTGCCCGAGGGGGCGACGGCCACCGACCTGGTGCTCACCATCACCCAGATGCTGCGCAAGAAAGGGGTGGTCGGCAAGTTCGTGGAATATTTCGGAGATGGCCTGCACGGCCTCACCGTCGAGGACCAGGCGACGATCGCCAACATGGCCCCCGAATACGGCGCCACCTGCGGCTTCTTCCCGATCACCCAGGCGACCCTCGACTATCTGGCCGCCACCGGCCGCGCGCCCGAGCGGGTCGCCCTGGTGGAGGCCTACGCGAGGGAACAGGGCCTGATGGCCGGGGCCGGGGCCGAGCCGCCGGAGTTCTCCGACACGCTCGAGCTCGATCTCGCCGACGTCGCGCCCTCGCTCGCCGGGCCCAAGCGGCCGCAGGACAAGGTGGCGCTGGCCGAGGCGGCGGCCAGCTTCGCCGCCGCCCTGGAGACCGAGTTCGGCAAGGACGATGTCTCCATGGCCAAGAGGACCCCGGTGGAAGGCGAGAAATTCGACATCGGAAACGGCGACGTGGTCATCGCCGCCATCACCTCGTGCACCAACACCTCCAACCCCAGCGTGTTGATCGCCGCCGGCCTGCTGGCTCAGAAGGCGGTGGAGACCGGCCTGAAGGTCAAGCCGTGGGTGAAGACCTCGCTGGCTCCCGGCTCGCAAGTCGTGACCGACTACCTGACCAAGGCCGGCCTCACCAAACCGCTCGACGCCCTGGGCTTCAACCTGGTGGGCTACGGCTGCACCACCTGCATCGGCAATTCCGGCCCCCTGGCCGAACCGATCTCCAAGGCGGTGGCCGACGGCGACCTAGTGGCCGTCTCGGTACTTTCGGGTAACCGCAATTTCGAGGGAAGGGTCAATCCGGATACGCGAGCCAACTACCTGGCCTCGCCGCCCCTGGTGGTGGCCTACGCCCTGGCCGGGAGCATGCTCACCGACATTTCCACGGCGCCGCTGGGCAAGGGCAAAGGCGGCAAGGAAATTTTCCTCAAGGACCTGTGGCCGAGCAACGAGGAAATCGCCGCCGTCCAGCACAAGGTCGTGGAATCGGGGATGTTCGCCAAGCGCTACAAGGATGTCTTCAAGGGCGACAAGGCCTGGCAGGGCATCGAGGTCGCCGGCGGCCAGACCTACGGCTGGGACCTCGGCTCGACCTATGTTCAGAACCCGCCCTATTTCGAGGGCCTGACCATGACACCGGAGCCGGTGACTGACATCGTCGAGGCCCGGATTCTGGGCATCTTCGGGGATTCGATCACCACCGACCACATCAGTCCGGCAGGGAATATCCGCAAGGCCTCGCCGGCCGGTGAGTACCTCTCGCAGCATCAGGTGAGCCAGTCGGAGTTCAACTCCTACGGGGCCAGGCGCGGCAATCACGAGGTGATGATGCGCGGCACCTTCGCCAACATCCGCATCCGCAACAAGATCACCCCCGACATCGAGGGAGGCGTCACCCGCCACTTCCCCTCCGGCGAGGTCATGTCGATCTATGACGCGGCCATGCGCTACAAGGCCGAGGGCCGATCGGCGGTGGTCTTCGCCGGCAAGGAGTATGGCACCGGCTCGTCGCGCGACTGGGCGGCCAAGGGGACCCGGCTGCTGGGCGTGCGGGCGGTGATCGCCGAGACATTCGAGCGCATCCACCGCTCCAACCTGGTGGGCATGGGGGTGCTCCCGCTGCAGTTCATCGCAGAGGGCTGGCGGCGCCTGAACCTGACCGGCGAGGAGATCGTCACCATCCGTGACCTCGGCGACATCCATCCGCGCCGCCAGCTGATGGTTGAGCTTTATCGGCCTTCTGACGGAAAGATCGCCCGCTTCCCTGCGCGCTGCCGCATCGATACGGCCACGGAACTCGAGTATTTCAGGAACGGCGGGGTGCTGAACTTCGTCCTCCGCAACCTCGCCCGCCAAGCGGCGTAGGAGACGCGGGCGATCCTCACGTTTTCGTGACCTGTCGCCGTCGGCAAAGTTGGCTTAAGTGCGCGGCGATGAAGAGGGCCCTCCTCGCGCCGTGGCTTTTCGCCGCCGTCCTCGCGGCCGGGGCGGCGCCCGCCCGCCCGCTGGTGGTGGTCGAGCTCTACACCGCCCAGGGCTGCGGCTCGTGCGGCAAGGCCAACAGCTTCGTCGCCGGCCTGGCCGACCATCCGGGGGTCACGGTCCTGACCTTCAACGTCGACTACTGGGACTATCTGGGCTGGAAGGACACCTTCGCCCAGCCGGAATTCGCCGATCGCCAGAGGGCCTATGACAAGCGCTTCGGCCTGCGCGATGTCTACACGCCCCAGGTGATCGTCGACGGAGCCGCCCAGGCCTCCGGCGATAATCCGGGGGAGATCGACAGCCTGATCCACGCGGCGCGGCGGACCCGCGAGGCCGGCCCCGAAATGACCCCGAGGGCTGACGGGACGATCGCCATCGCCGCCGCCCGCGCCCCCAGGGGCGGAGATGAAATCTGGCTGATCCGCTACGACCCGCGCACCCAGAGCGTGGCGGTCAAGGATGGCGAGACCAAGGGCCAGACGATGGCTCACCGCAACGTGGTGCGCCAGTTGGTCGAGTTGGGGAAATGGACCGGCAGGCGAAGGGTCTTCCACCTCCCCGCCGCCAAGGAGGAGGGTCTGGAGACCCTGATCGTGCTCCAGGCCCCCGATGGCGGCAAGATCGTCGGAGCGCTGCGCCAGATTTCGAAGCCCTGAGGCTCACCGCCAACGAAAACCCCGCGGTCACGCCTGACCGCGGGGCTTCGCATCTCATGGGGCCGTCTCTGCAAAGGCGGTGCGTCGGCTGTCCGGGACCCGCCAATCCAGGGGGGCTGGGGGGGCTGTTCAGGGTCCGGGATCAGAAGCGCCCCGAGCAGCCGACGACCCGAACATCGACCCGTAACCCGGCGGCCGGACGACCGAAATAAGGTCTTTTCACGGCCGATCGTTGCCACTTCTTAATGAATTTCGGTCCGTGTCGGGGAAGTCACGCCCCTGGCCGGACGGTCGCCGGCGACCGCAATCCTCGGCTACAAAGCCGAACATGCGGACGGGCGTGGAGCGGAGCCGTTGCCTTGACGTCATCCCTGCGCCGACTGATCGAGCGGGCCGGCTTCGCCGCCATCGCCCCTACCGAAAGCGCCATCCGGCGCCTCGAAGGGGCCAACACCGGGCCAGAGCGCAAGCGCCTGACGGCCGATTTTTTCGCTCGACCCGATCGCGGATGAGGTTGAAACGAGCCATCGCGCGCCGGGTTCGCCGCCTTGAGCGGCGTCTCATCGCCGCCTGGCCGAACCGCGCCCTGCTGGCCGATCACATCCGCGGCTCCGGTCTCTTCGACGCCTACGCCTACGCCGCCGCGGCCAAGTTGTCCGGCCTCGGCGAGCGGGCGCTCATCAGCCACTACCTGGCCAATCCGGGCTCGCCCTCGCCGCAGCCCCGTTTCGACGGCGAGCGCTATCGCGCCCTGGCCGGCCTCGCGCCCGACGCCGATCCGTTCGTCCACTTCATCCTTAACCGGCGAGCCGATGGCCTGGCCGAGGGCTTCGACGCCGAGGCCTACCTGGCGGATAATCCAGATGTCCGCCTGGCCGGCTGGGATCCGGTCCGCCATTTCGTCGAGCGGGGCTGGCGCGAGGGCCGCCTGACGCCCCCGCCCGCGCCGGCGAGGATCGCCCCCGACTTTACCGGTCTTGTCGGCCGGGCCGAACTTGCCGGCGATATCGACGTGGTGATGCCCGTCTATCGCGGCCGCGCCGAAACCCTTGGCGCCATTCACAGCGTGCTGAGCGCCAGGGTCGCGCGCGACTTCAGGCTACTGATCATCGACGACGCCTCCCCCGAGCCGGATTTGACCGCCGATCTCGCGAGACTGGAGGCGCTCGGCCTCATCGCCCGTCAGGCCAACGAGGCCAACCTCGGGTTCACGGCCACGGCCAACCTCGGCCTCGCGGCTGGGCCAGGCCGCGATGTCGTTCTGCTCAACGCCGACTGCCAGGTCCATGACGGTTGGCTGGACCGGCTGCGCGCCCACGCTCACGGGGCAGGCAATATCGGAACGGTCACCCCGCTGTCCAACGCCGCGACAATCCTCAGCTACCCTATCCGCCTGCGGGACAATCCCGCGCCCCTGGAGCTGAGCCACGCTGAGTTGGCCGCCCTGGCCGCTCGCCTGGCCCTCGGTCCCGTCGAAATCCCCACTGGCGTCGGCTTCTGTCTCTTTGTGCGGCGCGACTGCCTCGACTCAGTCGGCCCCTTCGACGAAGCCGCCTTTCCCCGCGGCTATGGAGAGGAAAACGACTTCTGCCTGCGAGCCGCGAGGCGCGGCTGGCGCAGCCTGGCGGCGGCCGACACCTTCGTCAGCCATATCGGATCACGCAGCTTCGGCGAGGAACGCCACGGACTTCTGGCCAAAGGTATGGCGGCCATGGAGGCCAAACACCCCGGCTATCGGGAACGGATCGGGGCCTTCAACCGCGCCGACTCTCTGTCATCGGTCCGCGCCAACCTCGACCTGGCGCGCATCGCCCGAGCCGGGCACTCGGGGCGCCTGGTGCACGGGGCGCCGGAGGCGGATGATCTCAGCTTAAGGAAATTCGCCGGCGCCGCGGACCTTTTCGACATCGTTTCGCCGCGGGCCGGGAACACTCCGAACCTTCCGGCATTGCGGCTTGACGCGGCGCCGGGGACAACGGCGGGATTGTTGAGGCAGATGGGGGTTGACGAGATCGTGATCTTCGAGCCGGCGATGCTTGGCCGACGGGCGGTTCGCGCGCTAATGAGCTTGGCGAGCGCTGGCTCTTTGCGAATTCGCCACGGTTGAAGGTTGGAACCGTCGTCAGGAAATGATAGCGGTAAGCTACAAAGTTGAAACACGGGGCGCTTCAGCGAGATCGATGGGCGGCGCCGCCCGCAGGCATTCACTAAACCTGTTCTAGACCGTTTAGAATTGACGGCGCAAATTTTTATTTGGATGAGGCGAGCGGATACATTCAAGTAATGAGAGATGGCTTAGAAGAGTTCGAATTTGGCCCGAGTGAACTGGAGCGGTTGCTGTGCAATCCTTCAGCTCTAGGGTTCATCGAGCAGCTCGCTCCCCGGATAGACGACGCCTGGTCGGTGGTATTTCCCGATTTGCGCGCCCTGCCGCCCGGCAAAGGCGAGTTCAAGCCGCTGCGCATCTGCATCGCCACCGAGGATATCGTCGGACCGGTTCGCAACGGTGGCATTGGCACGACTTACGCGGCGCTTTCCGAGCTGCTCGCTAAGATTGGCCACGAGGTCACGATCCTCTATCTGCGTGGCCAGGACGTCGAGACCGGCGATATCGATCAGTGGGTCCGCTACTACGCCGATCGCGGCGTCACCTTCACACCCGTGCCCAACTACGCGGTGCGCGATGATATCCGGACCAACGCCGATCGTTGGCTTCGCGCTCCCTACAACATGCTGCGCTATCTGATCGACCATCCGATGGACGTGGTGCATGCGTCGGAGTGGCGCGGCTCGGCCTATCTTAGCCTGTTGGCTAAGAGCCAGGGCCTGGCGTTCAACGACACTCTGTTCGTGATCAAGACCTCCTCCCCGTGGATGTGGAACCGACTTTACGGCTCCCAGCCGCTCGAACGCCTGGAGGACCTCGCCAAGGTCCACGCCGAACGGCTGAGCGTCGAACTGGCCGATGTGGTGATCGGCGGCAGCCTGCACCTGCTGCGCTGGATGAGCAGCCAGGGCTATCGCATTCCGCGCGCCCGCACGTTCGTACAGCCGAACGTGGCGACGTTCGAGGCGCTGCAGGATCTGATGAGCCAGCGCAGCCTCACGCCCGGGACGCGGATTCCCATCGACGAGTTGGTGTTTTTTGGCCGTCTCGAGGCGCGCAAGGGGCTGTTCATCTTCTGCCAGGCGATCAAGCGTCTGATCCGCCAGGGCGTGCCCCTACCGCCGCGTATCAGTTTCATGGGCAAGCCTGGCGCCAAGCTCACCGCCCGGCCGACCCAGACAGTGATCGAATACATCGAGGACGAGACTCGCGACTGGCCCACCGAGGTTCAGATCCTTACCGAATTCCAGCAGCACGACGCCATCCAATACCTACTCGGCGGAGCCCGCCTGGCGGTGATGCCCTCAGTGATCGAAAACTCGTCGATGGCGATATACGAGGCGGCGATATGCGGCATCCCCAGCGTCGCCACCGCGGTGGGCGGCAATGCCGAGCTGGTCGCGCCCATGGACAGGACCCAGGTGCTGTGCGACCCCCATCCGCTCTCTCTGGGCGACAAGCTCCGCGAGGCGATCGAGCGCGGCGGCTATGTGCCGCGGCCGAGCTTCGACAACGACGAGAATCTCGAGACCTGGCGGGGGTTTCACCAGTCCCTGGCCCGCGGCCTGCGCGAGGAATTGCTGAGCCAGCTGCGCGTCGCGCCCAAGCCGGCGGAAGCCGTCTCGGCGAGCGTCTGCATCTATCACGCCGGCCGCAAGGAGGCGTTGCGGGCCAGCCTGGAGAGCATCGCCGCCCAGGAAGCCGCGCCCCAGGAGATCTTCGTCGCCGTCGACACCGATGACGGCGCCTCGGCCCAGGACGCGCGCGATCTGGCCGCCGAGCTCAAAATGCCGGTGAGTGTTGTTGAAACCTTCGATCTCGACGCCGGGGCCTCGTTCAACGCCATGGCCCGCCAAGCCAGTGGCGACTTCCTGTTGCTGCTGTGGGAGGGCGCGACCTTGCGCCCGGCGGCCCTGCGAGCCCTGGAGACCGTCGCCCAATCCAGCGGCGCCGAGTTGCTCAACTACTTTTACCGCGTCGTCGAGCCGGGATCGGAGAAACCATCCTACCTCAAGGCCCTGGTGATGGGCAGTTCCACGGACGCCTTCTTTCGAAAGGACATCACCGCCCTTCCGCTGTTCGTCCGCCGGCAGACCTTCATCGAACTGGGCGGCTTCAGCTCCGACTACCGGGTGCTGTGTGGCGACTATGAATTCGCCGCCAAGGTGCAACTGGCCGGGCGTCGCTGCGAGACCATCCTTCTGGAGCTCGGTGATGTTCCGGCGTGGGACGAAAAATGGCTGTCCGCCAAGGGATACGACATCCCGGTGAGCCATTTTCGAGCGATCCGCCCGCAACTCGCCGCCGTGCCGCTCGGCCTCCGCGACATGCTCCTCCTGAGCAAGGGGCTGCAGATCAGGCCCGGCGGCATGGGCCGGGTCGGCAAGCCCAAGGAGAACGCCGACGCCGCTGTCGATCAGGCGCTGAGCCGGATGATGCACAACTTCAGCCAAGGCCCGCGGCCGCCGGCCCAGCCCAAAGCCAAGGGGACGGCGGTGAACGGCCAGCGCCCCAAACCAAACGGCCATCGCGGGGCCGGGATGATGACCCTTATAGATGCCTTCGAGAACACGCCGCGGGCGCCTTCGCCACCGAGGGTCCGGCGACCTCCGGCCAGCCGCCTGGGCGTCAACGTGGTCCAGGAAGGCACGCAAATCGGTCAGATTTTGGCCGTCTACGGCGGCTCGATCTACGGCTGGGCGCTGGATCTTGAGGATCCGGCCAAGCATGTCCGCCTGGTCATGTCTGGAGATGGTCTGGGAGAAGAGATCGCCAGCGTGGCCAACATTGACCTGCCCCTGGCTTTGGAGACCCCCGACGGCGTCGAGGGACATGGCTTCCGCATTCCCGTGCGGCCAGCTTGGCTGGATCGCCTTCCCGGCCGCAAGTTGTGGTCGCCGGTCCTGGGGTCGAAGTCGCCCGCGAAGTTGACCGTGCGCACCGCCGAGGGTCTGGTTCTGACCCGCGACATCGCCCTGCCCGGGGTCGGCGCCGACCTCTCCTCGGTGGGCATTCAGGGATTCTGCGACGCCAGCGACGACGGGGTCGTCAAGGGCTGGGCCCGGCGCGAGCCGGCGATGGAGGATCGTCTCGATCTGGCGATCTTTGTCGACCAGCGGTTCCTGACCAGGGTGCGCGCCGACCATTACCGGGAGGACGTTCACCAGCATGGCCATGGCGACGGCGAATACGGTTTCGGCGTCACCCTGCCGCCGACCTATCGCGATGGGACCAGGCGCCGGGTAGACGTGGTGGTGGCCGACATTGGCCTGCCGCTGGCCCGCTCGCCGCTATGGGCGGAAGGCCGGCGTCTCACCCATCGGCCGCAGAACACCAGATAGGCGGCAAGGTGAAGATCCTGATCACTGGCGGTTGCGGCTTTATCGGCACCAACCTGGTCTCCCGCCTCGCCGACAATCCCGATATCGAAATTCGAGTGTTCGACAACGAGACGCTGGGCAAGCGGGCTCACCTGAACGGTTTCGACGGTGAGTTCATCCACGGCGACATGCGCGACGCGGCCGCCGTGGCCGCCGCGGTGGCGGGCGTCGATGCGGTCGTGCATCTGGCCGCCGATACCCGGGTGATGGATTCGATCGCCGACCCGCAATACAATTTCCAGGTCAATGTCCTGGGCGGTTTCAATCTCCTCGAGGCCATGCGCGCCGAAGGGGTGGAAAGGCTGGTCAACGCCTCGACGGGCGGGGCAATTATCGGCGAGGCGACACCGCCGGTGCATGAGGACATGGTGGCCCGGCCGATGTCGCCTTACGGCGCCGCCAAGCTGATGATGGAAGGCTATTGTTCAGCTTACGCTGGAAGCTATGGCTGGAAGGCCCTGTCGCTGAGATTTTCCAACGTGTACGGACCAAAATCCTTCCACAAGGGGAGCGTGGTCGCGGCCTTCTTCAAGGAAATCCTCAAGGGCAACCCGCTCATCGTCTATGGCGATGGCGAACAGACCCGCGACTTCGTTTTCGTGGGGGACCTGTGCCAAGGAATTGCCGCCGGCCTCAAGGGCGACGCGACCGGCGCTATCCAGCTCGGCTCTGGCCGTCCCCTGACGATCAACGCCCTCATCGTGGCGATGAAGAGAGTGGTCGCCCCCGTCAAGATCGAAGTGGAGTACCGGCCCCATCGCGCCGGCGAGGTTCGCGACACCTGGTGTCAGATCGACCGGGCCCGGACGGACCTCGGTTTCGACCCGTCGACCCCCCTCGAGGACGGCCTCGCCGAGACCTGGGCCTGGTTCCTCGCGCAGCGGGCGAACGGCGGCTGACCAGGGCCGCATGTACGCCTCCGGCGCGTCCGACCTCGAGCGTCCCATCGACGGCCGGCTTGGCTGGTTCGAGGGCGTCCGCGATGATCGAATCTGCGGCTGGACCTACGATCCGGCGAGGCCCGGACGCCCCCTCGAGGTCACCCTCGCCACGGCCTCAGGAGCGCGGCGTTCGATTCTCGCCGACCGGTTCCGGGCCGACCTTCAGGCCGCTGGCGCCTGCGACGGCTGGCATGGCTTCTCGATTCCGCTCGCCGTCCTGCCGGACGCCGAGGGAGGCGTCGAATGCCTGTGGAGCGACAGCGGGCGAGCCCTCAGCGGCAGTCCCTGGTCGGCGCCGCGGGGCTCAGGCCGCGCGTTCCGCGCCGGGTCGGTGATGCTGTCGCTCGATCCGCCAAATCCGGGGGATCCCCGCCTCACCGGCTACGTCCATGATCGCCACGAACCGCTGCGGCGCCTGAGGCTGCGCGCCCGCCGGGGCGACGATTTCGTCTCGTCAACCACCGCCTCTTTGCACCGAGGGCGGCGGCGCGGGGAGGCGGGCGACGGCTTCCATGGATTCATCCTCGCCTTGCCGGCCCCGCTGCGGATGCTGGAAGGGGGAGTGGAGATCGTCGACGCCGACAGCGGCCGGCGCCTGGCCTGGCTCGGCGCTCGGAGCCTGTGACCTCCAAGGCCGCGCTCGTTCTGCCGGTCGGCGCCGACGAATGGCGAGCCGCCAACCTCGCGGCCGGTTTCGCCCGCGTGGCCGAGGATCTGGCCGGGGGCGGATTTGAGGTCGAAGTCTTCGCCCTACCCGGCGCGGCCACCGAACTCCCGGCTCGTGTTACCACCCTCGCCTGGAGTGACCCGCCAATCCTCGCCGGCCCGGCGGCGGCTCATCTCAGCCTCTCTCTGCGCGCCGGCCACCAACTCTGGCGTCGGCTGGCAGCCAATCCGCCCGACATCGTCCTGGCCCCGCTAGGAGGCGGTATCCTCCAGCCGGCCCTGATGAGCCGCGATCTGGGCGAGAGTCTTGGCGATACCGCCATGGTCCTGTGGGGCGAGGCGGGCGCCGCACGGCGCATGGAACTGGGCGACATCGAGCCGGTTGGGGTCGAGGCGGTGATCGCCGAAGCCATGGAGAGCGCCGCCCGGCGCCTCGCCGATGCCACGGCGCGGCCCGACGCGAGCGCGGATCGGCCCGGCGAGATCCGCCTCGCCTTCCCGTTCCGTCCATCGCCTCGCACCGCCTCGAGAGGCGGCCGGACCCAGGAAATCGTCTGCGTGGGTCCAGCCTCCGGACGCCACGGCGCCGACGCCTTCCTGACCGTGATCGAGCGGCTGGGCCACGAGGGCGTTCTGACGGGCCGAACGGTGACCTTCCTTGGCCCGTGGCGCGAGGGGACGGCGGGCCTCGGCAAGGCCATGCTCGGCCGGCGCGCCCGCGACTGGCGATTCGCATTCACCCAGGTCGACGAATCCCGCCCCGGCAAGGTGCTGGACCATCTTCGCCGTCCCGGCGTCCTGGCGGTCTTCCCAGGCGCCGCGGCCGACGACGAGGTGATCCTCGCCGATTGCCTGAGCGCCGGCGTGGCGAGCGTGGTGGCGTCGCACCACCCCATGGCCAGCTGGGTCAGCGGCGCCGCCAGCATCATCGATCCGGACCTCGCCGATCTCGCCGATCATTTCGACAGCGTCGTCGCCCAAAGGCCGCCGGCCTTCGAGACTCCCGACTGGCCGGAGGTCTTTGAATCCGCGATCGCCGCGCGTCGGTCGAGCCCGGTGGTGCGGACCCGCCAAACCCGCTCGGCCAGTCTTTGCATCACCCATCGCGACCGGCCGGACGCGCTGGCCGCGGCGCTCGCCAGTCGGGGCGGGACCGCAGGCCTGACCACGATTGTTGTGGACACCGGCAGCGAAACGGCGACCCTGGATGCGCTGGGAGCCCTGGAAAGCGATGATGTGCGCATCATCCAAGGCAGTCCAGGGGCGCGCCAGCCCTGGGCCCGCAACTTGGCCGCCGAGCACGCCGGGGGCGACATCCTCATCTTCCTCGACGACGACAACCTCTTCATCGACGATGGCCTGGCCCGGCTGGTCGCGGCCTTCGAGGACCCCCGCATCGATATCGTGGTCTCCACCCTCTCGCTGTTCGACGGCGCGCCAGGCCAGGGCCTTCCGGCGGCCGATCTGGTTTTCATGGGTGAGGCCGGATGGGCCGGGCTGCTTTACAACGGCTTCGGCGACGCCAACTTCGCCATCCGCCGCGACCGGTTCGCCGAAATCGGCTGTTTCGCCGACGACGACGTGGCAGCCTTTGACTGGGTGTTCTTCGCCAAGGCCCAGGCCCGCGGCCTGACGATCGCCGTGCTACAAAAGCCGGCGATTGCCTACCGGCGGGATTTGTTCGGCCGCGACGCGAAATGGCGAAAGCGCGACCTTGAGGGACCCCGCCGCCACGTGCTACGGGCTTATGAAATTGGGCAAACCTCCAAAATCATTGCGGCGCTCGGCCAATGTCTAAGTCTCCCGTTCGTAGAATGAAACAAAGCGACAGCTCTACGCCTCGCGTCAATGAGAACGGCGAGGGCGATCGTGCGCCAAGAGCGGGTTTCGCGGCCTCGACGTACAGTCACCAGGGAGCAAATATGCTGATCTTTTCTGATATCGCGAAGTTTATTCGCTTTTTCAGAGTTGAGACTGACGACGAAGGCAAGATCACTCGCATCCCCTTGGGCCGGGTGTCGAAGATGACCCTCGAAATCGAGGCGCCGCTGGAAGAACAGCTCCAAGGCGACGAGCGCGCCGAGGTCGAGCGGGTCGTGGCCGGCTATAAGGAAGCGGAGATTCAGCGCAAACGCTCGAACGCCCTGGCCCTGCCGGTCATTCTCCGCGAAGCCATGGAGCACCTCGAGACCGAGGCCACCGAGACAGAAAAGGCCTTCATTCTCGGAGCGGTGGTCGAAGCCGTGCGACGGATGAGGAAGTTCCAGCGCGAAGCCTGAGCGCAGGGCGCTTCAACGGGCCTCATGGGCCAGAAGCGCGGCCCGAAGATTGCCCTTCAAGGCGCACACCTTATCGCCGGCCAGAATCACTTCGTGGTTGACCGCGAATGCGCCAAAGGCGGCCAAGTAGACTTTGGCTTCGCGCTCGAGCGCCTGGGCGTAGACCAGCTTGCTCTGGGCGCGGGCCAGATAGGCCTTATTGAAGGCGATCGCCACCACCCGCCACTCGTCCCCTCTCAAGAGATCATAGACGGCCGTGGTGACGTCCGGCGAGCTGGGCTCGAAGAAGTCGTTGAACACCAGGAGGCCGTCCGGCCGCAGCGCCGGCGCCGCCGCCTCGATCTGAGCCATGAGACGATCCGTCCGAAGATGGGCGTCGATGTGAGCTAGGCGAAACCCGCTGGGCGGCAGTGCGGCGGCGGCAAGATCGTCCGGGCCGACTGCATCGAAGCGGATCCGGTCCTTGACGTCCGGCGGCAGCGCCTCGAGGGATCGACTGAAGCTTGGGTGTTGTGCGCGATCGATGGCCACGGCGCACTCGCCGGGTTTGAGCAGCATGGCGCCCAGCACAGCCGTCGCCCCAAGGCCTGCCCCGACATCGAGGATATCACCCTCGATCCCCAGGGAAGTCTGAATGGCGTCGAGAAGTAACCAGATGGCCGGGGTCTGTCGCGCCATTCGGCTGCCGTCGGGGCGCACTTCGCTATAGCGCTTCAACTTCTCCAGGCCGTCGTCCGACGACAGGCTCGGCGGCGGCGGGGCCGCCGGGACGATCAGGCTCACATCCGCCGCCAGAGCCTTGCGGTCGGCGAGCGATTGGCTTCGGCGGGCGAGCTGGGCCTCTAAAGCGGTGGCGTAGACCTGCCTGGGGCCGCCCGGCGCGCCCGATGGGGACATGACATCGGCCAAGGCGGCGGCGACGGTATCGGCGTCGACCAGCGGAGCGCCGCGATCATCGCGCCCCCTGAAGCAATAGATATGGTGCGCCCTGAGGCCCCGCGCCGCATCGAGAATGTACTGGGTCCGCGAATTTCGCCAGTCGATCCCGATAAGCTCGGCCTCTGGCTGGGCGGTGAACATCGCCATGTGAAGAGCAGAGCCTGTGGTCCCAGCGATATGGGAGGCCGTCGCCATCACCATGATCTGTTCGGGGAAACTCATCTGCTCGAGGGCGACGCTCTCGAATCCCTGGGCAAGGAACAGTTCCTCGATTTCATCCTCGTTGGCGATGTTCTTGCGAATCTTGTGCGGCTGTGGATCGGTTAGTTTTCGGCGCGTAAGGTAGAGCTTGCGTGAGGGACCCACCGGAAGACCGGTCCGGCGGACGATCTCCTCGCGGATGTCGTCGTAGACCTCACTGAGGCCCGGGCCGCCGAAGTGATTGATCCAGAATTGCGCGGTCGGCACATAGAGGTTGTCGAAGCGCAGGTCGCGATTGGCCAACTCGATCCGCGAAGGGGTGAGGCCCAGGAGATCGAGCGTGGTGGTGATATAGCCGGGAAAGGTTCCCAGAAGTTGGGCTATGTCCGGCGCGCCGGCAAAATTTGCAAAGTGGAAGACCGCGCCCACCCCGCGGTCTATGTGGGACAAGGCCCAGGATCTGGCCAGGGACTCGACCAGGAAATGGCCGAAGTGGCCGTTGAGAGTGCCGAGATAGATGCACGGCCGCCGGATCCGCTCGGCCGCCGCAATCCTTTCGGCCTCAATGATCGGCGGATTGACGATCCGATCAGGATAGAGACCGGCGATCATATCGAACTCGGGGAGCAGGACGCCCTTGGCGTCATAGACTCCGCCGCGCTGCACCCATTGGCCGTTCTCAGGCCGCTCGATCTCCCGCCTGGAGATGAAGGCGCCCGGGACCGGGAGAATGTCCATCGGCACGTCCCGGATTATGTCCTCGGCCGAGAAGCGCTCGGGCATGTTGTAGCCGAAGATGTTCTCCGCCATCGGCCGCCAGCCGCGGACGGGGATTCGCCACGAGGATTCGTGGCGGTCGTTGGCGGCCGGCTGCTCAGACTCGCTAAGCTCGGTATCGTCCTGCGGCCATGCCGTCGGCGTCATGAACTCCCCTGCGCTCGAGTCTTTGCAGCGACTAGTCGACGTGCTGTTGGATGGCCTTCACGACCAGCGAGCCGATCAACCACAGGCCGAACAGCAGGAAGGCCGCCAGGACCGTGGATTGCAGGCGGTGCGGATAGAGCGAGGCCTGGGGCAGCCCCGGCTGCTCATACGGTAGGATGTACATCTTCTGCTGGAGCGCATAGGCCCTGGTCTGGGCCAGGGTCTGCAGGGCGCTGTCGAGCAGGTTCTGCTCGAACTGCAGGTCGAAATTCACCTTCTCATAGCGCCCGACCACACTTGTCAGTGGCTGCCGGCCCCCGCCAACCTCGCCCTTGACCCCGGCCAACTGCTGGCGCGCGGCGGCGAGGCGGGCAGCAATGACGCCGGCGGCCGGCGACGAGCCCAGGCCCTGAGCCTTCATAGCCGACAGTTGGGATTGAAGCTCGATGACGTTGGGCCGTAGGGATTCGATGAGCTGGGTGTTGACCGGCACCGCGCTCTGGGTCGGGTCGATGACCCCTGCGGAGTTGCGGAAAGCCGCCAGCCGCTGGCGCACGTCCCTGACCCGCTGCTGCGAAGTCGCCACCTGCTGTTCGGCGGCATGCACGGCGTCGAGATTGGGCCTGTTGATGATGTTGTTGACCAAGCTCTCCGAGCCGCTGACCAGGCCATCGGCGACCATCTTGGCGTCCTGCGGCTTGAAAGCGCGCACCGTCACAATGGCCAAGCCCGTCATCGGATCGTAGCTCGCCGAGACCATATTCTTCCAATAATCGACCAAATACTCGTCCGACTTGCGCGGATTGAAGCGCGAGAGGAAGTCGATTCCCGGCCGCGAATAGATGGCGCGAAGATTGAGCCGCTTCTCGAGGTCGGCGATGGCCTGGCTGCTCTGCAGGTAATCCACGACCACATAGTTCTGGGCGCTGGCGATGGAGGTTCCCTGACCGGTCATGCCGGCGAGGGCCTGGACCATGGAGCTGGTAGAGCTGGAGCCGCCGCTGGCTTGAGGCGTGCCCGGCGCGGCGTTTCCCGGCACCGCCGGCGAGCCTTGAAGCACTGTAAAGCGGAATTGGGTCTCATACTGGGCGCTGGCGATGAAGAAGTAATAGATCGCCACGAGAAGGGTCGGGAGCGCCACGCAGATAAGGAAGGAAATCAAAAGAGTGCGCGGCTGTTCGGCCGCCGCGGCCGGCAGCGGCGGCACTTCCAGGGACTCGTCGAACCCGGCCTTAGCCGACCGGACGTTCGGGTAGAAGGCTTCTTCCGAGCGCGGCCCTCGCGGCAAGCGACCTTGCTGGGGACCCCCGGCGTCTCGATCAAACTTCACTTCCGACATGATGCGCTTCGCTTAAGAAGGTGAGTGGGAACGATCTTGGAGAGGCCGGCCTTGTTACCACTTCCCAGGGGCATAGACCACATCCGCGCGCCGCTCTCCTAAGGCTCCGCCTCGCCGGGGGCGGGGCCTAGCGCCCGGGCGCGGGCCGCGCTGACCCGGTCGGCCGCGGCGGCGAACGTCTGGGCGGCGGGCTCGTTTCCTTCCCGCCGGGCCAGCCGGGCTGACTTTTCCAGATGAGCGACAACGTGGCGCCAGGACTTGAGGCCGGCGCTGGAGGACAGATCCTCATCGCTGAGGAGGTGGAGCAGGCCGATGGCGTTTTCGGTGTCGTCGGTGAGCAGGGCCTGGCAGATGACGGTCACGGCGCGATCGCGATCGTTCGCCTTGATCCGTTGGACAACTCGCCCCAACTCGCCCCAGCGGCGCAGACCGCGCAGGGCGATGACCTCGAGATCCATGACGGCCATGTCCTCGCGGGCGTCGGCCACGGTTTCGAGATGATCGATCGCAGCCTGCCAGCGCCCGGCATCCAGCTCGCCTCGCGCCACCCTGAGGTCGCAGCGAAGCGCCATGCGGGAGGCTAGGGAGTTGCCGGTCGTTTCGGCGAGCCGCCGCCACGCCTGTGCCGCGCGGCGATAGGAGCCGTCGGCCTCACAGGCCCGGGCAAGCAATCGCAGCATCTCAGCGTCGTCGGGCTTGTGAGTTAAGAAGGCTTCGGCGTGAGTGATTGCGGCACCGTGGTCCTCGGAGCGGGAGGCGATCTGGGCCAGCAGAAGGCGCGGCGCAATGAGGTTTGAGTCAGCGCCAAGCGCGCTCAAGGCGGCGGCTTTGGCCGACGGATCGTCGCCCATCTCCGAGGCGATCCTGGCGTAGAGTTCGCAAGCAGCGGGGTCTTCCGGACCGACCAGGCCGGAATCCTCAAGGTAGTCCCTCGCCTCCTCCGGCCGGCCGGCGGCAAGCAATTCCTCGGCGTACCTCAAGGTGCCGAACTGGGGTTGGATCTCGATGTAGCTAAAGGCGTAGAGCGCCTCCTCGACCGTGCTGAACTCATGAAGTTTGGCGCCGTGGATGATGACGCCGCGATCCCCGAAGGAGGCCGCGGCCTGAAGGTTGCGGGTCGCGAAGATGGTCCCTGCGCTAGCCCGCCTCTGGTCGAACGCGTGGCGACACTTCTCGCGGAACTCTGCCGAACCGGCGCCCACTGCCCCGTCGAAGATGTAGATGTCGGCTGGGACGGCGTAACCGAGGGCGATCGACAGGCGGCTACGGACGGTCGCCGGCATGTCCAGGGTCGAGCGGTCGAAATAGTCACCGATACCGGAGAAGGCGTAGGTGTAGTTGGTGATCTCGCGGGGATCGGCGTCATAGAGTTGGGCGAAGATCTTGCATAGCTCCCGCCCCGAGGCGCCATCGCCGTAGACGTAAGCCGAGCCCAAAGGCGGCATGACCTTGCATTGCCGCTCGATGGACCCTCGGCCGAGCTTCTGCATCCCGGTGAGCAGGCGCAGCAGGGTGCTCTTGCCCGAGCCTTGGATGCCGATGACGACGTAGTGATGGCTGGCGTCGAAGACCATGCTGACGTCGTCGAGGACATAATAACGGTGTTGACCGCGACCAAGGATCTTGGTCGCCGAGCGCACGTAGATTGCCCGCCGGTTCACATCGGACCTCGGCGCCGAGGCGGCCTTTCGAGCGTGGTTCGCTGCGGCCCTGAGCGGCGATAGGATCCGCATCACCTAGTTTGTGAGCACCGTGTTCTTCTGGAAGATGAAGGACAAATCGCGCAGCAGGATGATCATCTTGCCGATCTGCACGTAGGGCGAGCTGGCAACGAAGACCACGTCCTTGTCATGCAGAGGGAAGTTCTGGGCCAGGAAAAAGCCCGAGCCTTGCTTGAGGTTCACCCGATAGACCACCGGCGCCAGATCGCCGACAGGGGCGGCGCCCGGAACCAAGGACCTGACCTCCGCGGCCGGCTCGTAGCGGAAGACGAAGATGCCCCCGGGGTCGGCGAGGGGATCGGCCAGGCCGTTGCCGTTGGCCACCGCCTCGGCCAGGCTCAGAGTGGGCTGATTGAACGCGATCTGGGAGTCTCTCAGGGTCGCGCCCAGGATAACCACCGACTGCGGCTGCTTCACGAGAAAGACCAGGTCGTCCGGCTCAAGAAATATGTTGTCTTGCGGATTCTCGATAAGGGAAGCCAGCCGGACGCGACGGTTGACGCCCCGGCGGGTGAGGCTCACCGCCATGTCCGACGCCGGGGCGATGGTGCCGCCGCTGAGCGCGATGGCGTCCAGGATCCGAGTGCCCGTCAGGGCCAGCCCGACGCGGCCGGGATGGTTGACATCCCCGGTGACCGTCACCTGGGAGCTCTGGCTCTGCACGACGCTGACCAGCACTTGCGGTCCGATGACCTTGCCGACCAAGGCGTGCTCGATGGCTGACTGGAGCTGGAAGGGGGTGAGGCCGGCGGCGACGATCCGCCCGGCGTAGGGCACCGTCACTTGGCCGGCGATATCGACCTGCTGGTTCGGCAAGGTCTCCATGTTGCCGCCGCCGATACCGCCGGAGCCGCCGCCACCACCGCCATTCATGCCGCCCCCGGAAGCCGGAGGCGCACCGCCGCCGCCACCCCCGCCGCCGCCACTTGGGGCCGATTGCGAGAGGCCGAACAGCGGGCTGCCGGCTTCGTAGATGGTGATCGAGAGTATGTCGCCGACCCCGATGATCGGGCTGGGGGCCTGATGGCCGTCGGCGAAGGCCGGCGAAAGGCGCGCCGGCTCCTCGCCGCGCAGGCTCGCCACCACGGCCGGGTTTACCTCGACCACATAGTAGCCGACGGACTCATGCTTGGCTTCCGGCGCGCCCTGAGCGCCCCGAACTATATCGCGGGTCGGCGGTCCGCCCTCGGGAAGGCTGGAACAGGCCGCGAGCCCCAGCATGGCGGCCGCGCACAGACCGGCGGCCAAAAGCCTTCGACCGGGCCGCGCGGAGGGATCGGGCGCCACTTCCGCCCAAGCGCCGAAACGAGAAATCACGCCGATACCCTCTTAGAAACGCTTGGGAACATTGCCGACCTTATCGGCCACGACAGGTTGCTACAAGGTTGCGACCGGCGCCCCCTGGAGCAGGATGGTCTTGGACGGAATCGTCGGAAGGATGAATCTCGTTCTCGACTCGAAGGGCAGAGCCAGATTCGGACTTCGCATCTGTTCCATGCAAAGCCATCACGCTCTAGACGGGCGCCGCCGTATGCAGGTTGAGTTCATGGAGGCGTGAAACGGCATCGGGCGTGCGGGCCTCCATGTTCGACAAGACGCTGCGCGCGTCGTCGAGCTGTTTATGAGTGATGAGGAATTCGGCGAAATCCAGGCGGATCTTCTCGGCGCTGGGATCGCGCTCAAGGGCCATGTTGTAGGCATGCCGGGCAAGCTCGACCTTGCCGCCGTCGCGGTAGATCTCCGCTAGAGTCATGAGCGGCTCCGTGCGCGCGGGGGAGAGCTGCGACCAAAGCTTGGCGGCCACGGCGGCCTCGTCGTAGGCCTTCAAGGCGATCAGGATCCGCACCTGCATGCGCACGGCGAGAATCCGGCCAGGCGGACTGGGCGTGCCGTCGAGGGCAGCCTGTACGGTCGCCAGGGCGCGGGCCGGTTCGCCGACTTTCAACAGCAAATCCGCCTTGGAGATCTGGGCCCCGATATTACCCTCGTCGGGCAGGCTGAGGGCGACCCGCAGGGCCTCCTCCTTCATGCCGGCCGCCCGGCAGACTTCGCCGTAGAAGACCATGTCCTCCAGGGACTCGAGCTGGTCGGCGACCGGCATCAGGCAACTCAAGGCCGCGCCGGGGTCCTTCGCGCGCCAATGATTACGCGCCTCGCTGATCGCCTCAGGCACGCTGAAGTCGCCCCGCCCCTCGATCTCGCTGTAAGCGTGGATCATCCGTCCGACATTGATCGCCACCACGTCGTCACGCACGTGATGCTGGTCGTCCTTCCAGGTGACCTTGCGATCGCTAAGGGTGACACTCTCGTAGCTTGGATAGTAGTCGATATGGTCATTCTCTCCGGCGACGACCTCTGCGACGACCCGCAACAGGGATTTCGAATAGGCGTTGGCGACCAGGACGTCCCGCGCGGTGAATGTCGCCAGCAGCGGGACCGGCGAAACCGTCAGGAGGATGTGGTGGTCCGCGGCGGCCTTGGCCTTCAACATGCGGACAATCCGCCGGAGATAGTCAAGCGAGGTCTTGTAGTCGAGGACATGAAGTTCGAAGCGGCCGGGATATCTCGTCGTCACCATCCGCGGTGGGGCGTAATTTATGTAGCTCTTGGTCTCCCGATCGTACCAAGCCTCCACCAGGCCAAGGGTCATGACGATAGTCGAGCACTCGACTACACGCTTGGCGACATTGATGATTGCCGCTCGACGGGCGCGAACGGCCTCGAGGGAAGCGGGTCGGATGCGCGGCGGCAGGTGGATGTCGATGAACTTGCCGTTGGAAACCTCGACGAAGTGGCGGGCCTCGTCGAACGGGGTCCTTTGGTTCAGGGCCCAACTCAGCTCGTTGAACATCGAAGGAATGGCGTAGTTGTTGAGAATCCCCCGGCGCATCTGGGTGAATTCCGGCCCCAGATCCATTACGTCCCTGTTGACCACGTCGAAACCTCGGGCCGATAGGGCGTCCTCGACATTGCGGGCGAAACAAGAGCCGGACGTATATATCTTCCCGCCGGGCTGCAGCTTGAAAGTCGGCGTGAACCCCGGACGGCAAATGGGCTCGATTCGATTGGATGATTGCAGCCGGGAAGGCCAAGTTGCGAAGGCGTTCTCCGCCAGATTCTGCTGTGCTCTTTCGCTTGAAATTATTAGCGTCGCCATGATTTCCTCTAAGACTATGACCTCGCTCGACGTTCCTTAGAGTCCTGGCCGGCTCGGTTTCAACTCAAAAGGCCAGCGACTTCCCTAGCATGGAAAATTCCGCCGGAAAAAGGGCGGCGTGATCCTTCGCAGCCCCGGGGCCCCCAGCGACGGAAGCGAATGAGGCGCGGCCTGAACTGGATTGATCTTCTGAGGTCGACTGAACGGCCAAGGAGAAATGCGGACACGGATACCAAGTCCGAAACAGTGTCGCGCCGTCACCAAAACTGACAACCTCGTTGGTGCTGTCTTTCAGATCTGTGCAAGCGCCACCTTGGGTAACCCCTCGATTGGATTGAGATTGGTAATCCATCCCGCCACGGAAGACGCAACCACAACCCGGCGCGCGCTCGCCGGCGCAGCTTAAGGTGACTCCGTCGCGCCCGATTTGGAAATCGCCAAGGGCTATGTCGCCATCCGGGTCGAAGGCGCGAAAGCCATGTTGGCGCGTGGCCTTCCAGTCCGGCGCGCCGACGACGATGTCCTCGAGGCCGATGCGCAGCGGCGGTGTTGGCGCCTCGAATCTGACGTAGAATCGACCCTCGGCCCAGCAGGCGCTCAAGGGCCGGATGCCGGTCACGGCGCCCTGTCCATCGCAGAAGAAGGTCCAGAATTTCGCCCGCGCTTCATAGACGCCGCGCAACGCATATCCCTCGCTGGACAGATGCAAGCCGTCTCTGGAATGCGGCAACACATAGTCGGGGATCAGCAGCTTGGCCCTGGAATCCGCAAAGGTGGCTTCGAGCTGTGCCTGGGCGATGTCGCCGCCCTTGCGCGCGATCCCGTGAGAGACCTGATTGATGAAGGTCATGACCGGCTCCGCCTGGCCGGTAACGTTTCGCGCCAAACGGTCCGCCTCATCGACAATTTGCAGAAGCTGCGCACGGTACTGTGAAAATTCCGTATGCAGCAGGACATCCACCTGTCCCTGGGTGAAGACGAAATCGCGGACAATCGGCGTCGCCCCGGCCTCTCGGGCCAGAGCGGCGAACGCTGAGACATGATCGACGACATTCCGCCAGTTCTTGGCGTCCGGGGTGAGCAGGCTCATCCGCATTGCCCCGCGCGCCGGCGCGCTGCCGAACCAGATGTTGTCGTCGTCGGGCACGCCCGAGGCTGCGGCCAGAACCGACATCCTGTCGAGGCTCTGGGTGATCGAAGTCTCGCCGGCTGGAATCCGATCGCTCCAAGCGTAGTTATCGTCTTCGGCCAGGTGGGCGACGGTGGTGGTTCCAGGCCGAGTCGTGTGGTTCAGACCGAAGACGTTTTCCGGCTTCATGGATTTGACGCCGGACCCGAATGTTTTATGGCCGTGAGTGGTGGCCGACCGCGCCGGCTGCCCATGTACGCCGCAGGCGAGCGACTGCCCCCAATGGAGCGTCATGTTCCATGTCGGTCTCGAGGCGGCGCCGCGAACGATCTTCGTGAGCTGCGATTGTCTCACGCCTTAGGGCCAATGGCCAAAAGCATTTTCCAGAACGTCATTTACAACTTCGTCGCGTGATAGGATCCCAGATGACACAGGCGCCATGCTCGTTCTGCAAAGCCAAGTCGCTTACTTCCGGAAGTCGCCAACCGCCGCATGCCATTGCGTACAAGACGGTCAGTGCCTGTCCAGGCCGAACCGCCCGTCGCACCGGCCCAGCGCCAAACAGGCGATGGTCTGGTTGACCGGCCGGTCGCAAGCCCCGCCCTCGCGCTGGAAATTGCGCGCCAAGAGCATGCCGCGGTAGCCTTGACGGACGATTTCATCATGCAGCTGTCGTGCCTCAGGTGGGGCGATATCGTTGAGATCGATGTTCCAGATCAGCTTGCGCCGCATTTGCGGCGTCAGTGGATTGCGACCACCGGCGGTCACTACACTGAGTTGGGTCTGATAGGCCTCCCATGGCGACCGCATCCGCCCGCGCGCCGGGTAATGAGTGGAGGGATTGCCCGGGGAAGAGCCGGTGGCGATGGCCGAGCCGAAACCGTCGACCGCATCGATCACCGCCGGGACGCTTTCGGCCGTCAGCCCGCTCGGAGGCTTGGGAACGGGATCAGTGATCAGAATCAGCTTCTTGCCGCGTTGGTGCGTCAGACGAGCAAGATTGCGTACGATATCGACGGTCTGGGCTGGAGTGCGATTGTCCCACACCTCATAGTCCAGCACGATCCCGCTGGCGTCGGGGGCCTCGGGCGCCGCCTCGAGAATGCACGTGTCGACGAAATAGGACATCATCTGTCCGTTTGGCATTGCGAAGCGTCGCGCCAAAGGCGCGAGGCGGACGCGATCGTCGCCGTCCCATAAGGTAAGTCCGGCGGCCCTGGCGCTGGTTTCGAGGCCGCCGGTTTCGCCCAGTACGCGCCGCGCCTGGATGAGCGTGCAGGCGTCCGCTTTGGCGTAAGTGGAAAACGCCGGCCGCACCTTGTCGCCGGCGCCGTCATCGATCATGCGGCGGTAGCCGTTTCCCTTGGTGCGCGGATTGCGGCAGGAGTCGATGCCCGGAGTCACGCCGGGCAACTGAATGCAGCGATTGACCCACAACAGGAAATATTTGCGGAAGGTGAAGCCGCTGGTGCTGGGCAAAGTGGGCGCGGTGATGGAATGAATCGCGCCGGTGACGTAGTCCGTCGCCGGATAGACGGCGCTAGCCGCCGGATAGTCGCGGGTCGCCGGCGAGTACGGCGGCGGGGGACTGACCTGAAAGATCTCGAACGGCGGCGTGCGATTGTCGTCCCGGGTGAAGCAGGCGCCCCGCGGTTGGGCTAACTGGTCCGGCTGAGCCGGGGCCGAGCACGCCGCGAGGAGGGCCAGACCGGCCAATCCGGCGAGCCGCCTCCCACCCGCCTCGCGCCCCTTCTCTTCAGATGGCGCTGGCCTCCAGCGGGTAGGCATTGTCCTCACGCTCATGCGGCGTCCTCAGTGAAGCGAACAACATTTCCGGCGCCTCCTCCCCACTGGCCATCATAGAGGCGCTGATCATGATTTTGAGGTCTTGCAAACGTTATCTCCGCAATCTGGCCGCCGCAACCGCGGGCGGCGTAGGCCGTGGTTAGCGAGTGTATCGAACCTCGCGCACGCTGGCGTCGAGTAGTACGCCCACGCCGAGAATCCCGAACACCGAATAGATCAGGAAATCCGGGTGCAGCAGGTCTGTCGGGTAGCCCGGATAGCAGCCACTGCGGAACCAGGTGATTGCCTGGAAGAGCGGGTCCCAGACAACAAAGTGCTTCAGCTGAACCGGCATCATGTCCGGCCGGATCAGCACGCCTGAAAGGGCCATCATCCCCCGGGCGACGATGGCATAGATGTAGGTCCAGCCAGAAAAGAAGTGGCCGATGAAAATGTTGATCATTCCCACCCCAACACCCATCACGCACAGCAGCAGCAGGGGCGGCACGATGGCGCTTATATTGAAGGGAATGGCGTTGGCTGTCTTCATGATCGCGAAAAACGAGAACATCAGGGCCGCGATGGCGCTCTTGGCGATCAATTCGCTGAGAATGTGGGAAAGGAATTGATCGAACCGCGTCACTCGCGGCGGCAGGCGAGACACGTCCGAGGCCCGGATCCGCAAGGTGACATGGAAGAACAGGTAGTAGGGCAGGATGCCTGTAGTGTGAAAGAGAGCGTCCTGCCACAGCGATCCGCCGCCGATGACCACCTGGGCCAGGGACAGCACAGTGATCAGGCCCACGGGCTCGAAGACCGTGAAAAAGGCGCTGAGCTTGCTTTGCCGATAACGGTCACCGAAATCGTGGATGACCATGAAGATCACCGAGTCCATCCACCGGATGAGCCCCATGGCGGCGGCCCCCGCCGTTCCAGGCTTTGGGCGATAAGCCCGCGCTCCGGACCGGCCGAAGAGATCGAAAAGCGACATGGGGACTCCTAGGCGGCCTCCTCCATACCGCACAGCTTGCGGAGGGCCTTGAGCGGCCCGGCCAGGCGTTGCGGCGCGGCGGGCTCGATCTCGCCGGCATATTCCGCCTCGGCGAATTCGAGATAGGCGCGGGCCGCGTCATCGCCATGCAGCTCGCGGATCAGCAGGGTCTTGGACATCGCCATCATGAATCGCCGGGTCGGATCTATGGAACGCTGCAGGGCGATTGAGGCCAGGCGCACCTGTTCCTCGGGCGCCAATCCACCGACGACGCGGTCGATCGCCGCCTTATCGACCTTGGCAATGCAGCGGAAGATCGCGCTGGAACCGACTTCTCCCACGTACTCGAACTGGTCGGCGAAAAATTCCTGATAGGTCTTGATGAAGGGTAGTCCTTCAAAAAAATAATCCTGCTGGATGACGATCGACCTGCCTGGAATGAGTCTCGGAAAGTATTGTTTGATCGCATAGGCCGCGATATTCGGATTCTTCAGTACATCAAGAAAGCAAATCTCTATGCGATCGTTGATCTCCCCGCACTCGAGAATATCGCCTATCCGCAGTTCGACGAGATCCTTGCAGGGCGCGACATACTTCTCCAGAAGGTCGGCGAAGGAATCGCCGGATTTGTATTTGAGGCCGATACCGTGACGGTTGAAGAACGCGGGCATGGTGGCGCTGACCATCGCCCGCTCCAGCGACAGCACCGGCTTGGGCCACTTGGCCGTGATCCGATCGAAGCGTGGATTCTCGCGGATCGCGTCGGCGAAGCAGTTGGTCGAGCCGCCGAGGAATATCCCCGCGTCCAACACCCGCCCGGCCCCGGTGTAATAGCGCCTTACAAGGTTGTATAGAAAGACGCGCTCGTTCTCGCTCATCATCGAGGGCGTGGCGAGCACCTCGGGCGGCGCTTCGCCCATGTAGCGGTCGAAGGGCGGATAGAGCTGGACCATCCGCATGGCGGCCGGCTTCTGCAGCGCGAGCCTTTCCGCGACTGGCCCAGGAACAGCCGCCGGCAGGACCGCCTCGTTCAACGCCATTCGTGACCTCTCCTTGGCGGCCGTCGGTGCGGCGATGCCTCCCTAGCGGTTCTATTAGACGGCCGAAGCCGAGCATTGCAACCGGCGGTGATATGGGGCGTTGCGACGGTCACCCCTTCGCGGCGATCTCCTCCCGCAGGTCGAGAAAGACCGCGGCCAGAGCGTGCGGATCGCTGCTCGCGGCATAGGGAATAACCCGTCCGCGCCCCAGACGCTTCAGCCGCTTGGCGATCGCACCGATATCAAAGGCGAGGATCTCGGCGTCGGAGCGCAGGGCCTCGCTGAGTGTAAAGGACCAGGTTTCGGGCCAGACAGCGGGAAAAAAGATCACGTGGGGCGCCTCGGTGGCCAATCGATCGTGGACCGCCTCGGGAGGATAGCGACCCAGCACCGTCACACCGGCCCCGCGCAGGGCGCGGGCGTCGGCAGCGGGACCCAGGACGGTGATCCTTACCGGCGCGCGGCGAACCGAGAGCACGCGGGCGAGCGCGATGACCACGTCCAATCCTTTGGGGCGGTTGAGGGCCCCCAGCACCAGCACCCGCATGGCTTCGTCGAGGGCGAGCGGGGGCGGGGCGGATATGGCCGGAAGAGCGCTGTCATCTTCCGGTTCGTCGACATCTATGCGCACGTTGGGGAAGGCGGCGACGAGGCGATCAGCAAGATCCTGGCTGGGGGCCACGATGCGCGCCGCCTTGGCGAGCAGCGACGCCGAACTCGAGCGCCAGACGGAAATATCCACGCCGCTCAGCCCCGGGCCGGAAGCGGCCAGACACGAGCGGCAGGTCTCCATCGGCGCCAGGCCACAATAGAGCCCGTCGCTGGCGATGAGGTCGATACGCGGACAGGCGAGATAATAATCGTGCAGGAGCACCTCGAGCGTGGCGCCGATCTCATCGGCGAAGCGGATCAGCAAACTGGCGGCGTCCTGCGGCAGATCGATCAAATGGTTGACGACGAGGAGGCTCACCCGGCGGGCGCGGGCGAAATCGGCCAGGGCCGTCCCGTCGGCGATAAGATCGAAGACCCGCCAGTCGTCCCCCTCGGGAAAGACGAACAGTGGCGTCTCGCGGCCGACGCGGCGCGGGGCGAGTACGGTCCAGCCCTGCTGGGCGAGCTTCCCAGCGTATTGGGCCAGGAGGCGGCTGCTGCCCCCGCCCCGGCCGTGGTCGATCAGCAAGGCGACCCCGTCACCAGCTGCCGATGGCGGAGCGGGAGAGCCAGCCTTGAAGCCGGGCGACGGCCAGCGGCCCTGGCGGGCGCCGATCAGCCAGTAGTGCAGCAGGGGATCGCGCCGCGCCCGCCGGCGCGGCAGTCCGGGCGGTACCTGGGCCAGATAGAAGGATGGATCGAATCCCTCCGCCATCGCCGACAGCCGTCCGCCGACCAGGGCGCGCAAGACCCGGCGCGGGGCATTGACGGGTCCGAATACGACCAGATGCGCCGACCGCCGCGTCAGCCGGTCGCGGGCGCGCCGCCAGGTCGCCGACGGCGGCGCCCCGCCCAGCATGGTCAGATCGCTCGCCACGTCCCATCCATGCCCGCGGCTTCGGGCTCGAACAAGGCCGAGGCCGCCCGCCGCGCGACGGTGAGCTTCTCGCGGTTGAGATCGATCAGGCTCTGTCGGCGCGCCTCGTCGCCGATGAGGCCAAGCACACCCTTGACCCAGGCCGAAGCCTCCAGGGGCGCGACCATGCCCAAAGTCACCTCACCGGGGCTGACCTGGAAGATCGCCGAATCGGAGACCATGAGGGCCGCCCCGCAGCGGGCGGCGTCGATGCGCTTCACATAGGCGCGTGCGGCGTTGGCGGGGCCGGGTTGCAGCGGGGCGAGCAGCAAGTCGCGGCCGTGGGCGGCGGTGTCGGCGCGGTAGGCCGGCCAGGAACGGTAGGGGATCACCCGGATCCTGGGTTCGCCGCGCCACAGCCGGTCACGGCCTGGGTCGGCCACTACCTCGAAATCGACTCTGGGGTCGGCAGCGAGCACCTCGCGCACGACGGGCCCCAACCAGCGCTGGTCGGCGCCGTGGGAGGAGGTGGCGTGCAGGCCGATGAGGGGTCGCTGTGGGCGGGACGGCGTGCTGGCAAGGTCCTCTTCGTCGGCCAGCGGCGGGGTCAGGCGAGGGACCGGCGCCCCGGGCCTTCGCGCCCAAAGTTCGGCGAGGGGCGCCGTGGAGACCCATAGCCCCTGGAGACGCGGCGTGAGCTTCGGCCACAGATGGAGGCCGTGTCTGCGCAGCTTCCAGCGGTAGCGCCAGCGGTTGCGCTTGTCTGCGGCCAAGGCCTCGAAGTCGTCGTCGATGAAGAGGCCGGTGCCCGCCAGTTCGCCGGCGTGGGCCTGGGCGGTGCGCAGCCAGCCGTCGCTGAGATAACGGCAGAAGAGCAGGAAGACGCCTTGCCAATCGGCGCTCTCGCGGGCGCGCCGCGACGCGGAAAGGTCGAACCTGTCGACCGGCGGCGCCGCATTCAGGGCCAGCCGCGGGGCGAGGTAATAGTCGAACGAAGGGTTCTCGCCGGCCGTCACGATGGCCACGCGCCGGATCGCCCCGCTTGGTCTTCCTGTGGTAGCCTCGCCCGCCAGGGCGCGTGGCTTCACCGCGGCGGCATCCTCGCGGCGACGCTTCCGGCCGGCAGATGGATGCCACATTCGGTCTTGTTAAGGCCCCGCCAGCGGCCGGCGCGCGGGTCCTCGCCCAGGCGCACCCGCTCGGTGCAGGTATAACAGCCGATCGAGAGGAACCCGTCCGCCTCGAGGGGATGGCGCGGCAGGTCGTGGGCGGCGAAATAATCGTCGAGGTCGGCGCGCGTCCAGGCCGCCAGCGGGTTGACCTTGAGTCGGCCGTCGACGACTTCGGTCTTATCAAGGCCGGCCCGGGTGGCGCCCTGGTAGCGCTTGCGGCCGGTGATCCAGGTGTCGAATTCGTTCAAGGCCCGGCTGAGGGGCGCGACCTTGCGGACCGCACAGCAGGCGTCGGCGTCCTCCCGCCACAGATCACCATGCTGGTCGGCGACCGCCACGTCCTCGGCGTCGGGCTCGAGCATCCGAAGATCGGTCAGGCCCAGTTGTCCCTGAAGCCGTTCAGCATAGCGCAAGGTTTCGCCGAACAGCTTGCCCGTGTCGATGAACAATACCGGCGTCTGAGTATCGACCTGGGCCACCAGATGCAAAAGCACAGCTGACTCGGCCCCGAAAGACGACACTACGCCGACCCGGCCAAATGAGCGATCGACAATGACGCGTTCGATCAAAGTCGCGGCGTCGAGCCCTTCCAACACGGCGCCGTCATGCCCGATCGCACTTCTCGCCAGCTCCATTGCTGTTGTTCCCCGAAGTGGCCCCGCGACCTTGGCAAACTCCAACAGGATTATGAATACCTTGGCAACCCCAAGCCGGCGTTTCCGCGCCCGCCCGCCCCGGCGACGCCGCGCCCAAAGGCGACTTCACGTGCCGTCGCGCGGCCTTCAGGCGCCCCCGCCAGCATCACAATCGCTTGACCAGCGTCTCTACGCATCGGTTGCGCATTGAGCTTTTGGCGTGTAACCCGGCGCAAACTCGAGGGCCCCTCATGAAGATCATCGTACTTGGCGGGGACGGCTTCTGCGGCTGGCCGACCGCCCTGCATCTTTCCAAGCTTGGCCATGAGATCGTCATCGTCGACAACATGTCTCGCCGGCACATCGACATTGAGCTCGAGGCCGATTCCCTGACCCCCATCCGCCCGCTCGGCGAGCGCGTCGAGGCCTGGGAGGAAGTCACCGGTCGCCGGATCATCGTCCACAGCTTTACCGTCGGCGTACATTACCATCGCCTGCTTGGACTGATCCAGGAGTTCCGACCGGACGCGATCATTCATTTCGCGGAGCAACGCGCCGCGCCTTATTCAATGAAGTCGTCCGGCCACAAGCGCTACACGGTCAACAATAACCTCAACGCCACCAACGACGTTTGCGCAGCCATCGTCGAGAGTGGCCTGGATGTGCACCTCGTGCACCTGGGAACCATGGGGGTGTATGGCTACGGCACCGCCGGGATGCAGATCCCTGAGGGCTATCTCAACGTCACCCTGAAGACCTCGGAAGGCGATAAGCAGAAGGAAATTCTCTATCCGCCGGATCCGGGCAGCATCTACCACATGACCAAGACCCAGGATCAGCTGTTCTTCCTGTTCTACAACAAGAACGACAAGTTGCGGGTCACGGACCTGCACCAGGGCATCGTTTGGGGAACCCAGACCGCCGAGACCGAACTCGACGACCGCCTGATCAACCGCTTCGACTACGACGGCGATTACGGCACCGTGCTCAACCGCTTCGTCATGCAGGCGGCCATGGGCTATCCCCTGACGGTCCACGGCACCGGCGGCCAGACACGGGCCTTCATCCACATCCAGGATACCGTCAAGTGCATCCAGCTCGCCCTCGAGAACGCGCCCCGGCGCGGCGAGCGTGTCAACATTCTCAACCAGATGACCGAAACCCACCGGGTGCGCGACCTGGCCAAGATGATCTCCGACATCTCGGGGGCGAAGGTCGATTTCCTGCCCAACCCGCGGAATGAGGACGACGAGAACAACCTCCTGGTCGCCAACGACAAGTTCCTGGGCCTAGGCCTAAATCCCGTCACTCTGGCTGAGGGCCTGATCGCCGAGGTGCGCACGATCGCCGAACGCTACGCCGTCCGCTGCGACGTGCGGCGGATTCCGTGCGTTTCAGCCTGGAACAGCGCCGCCCAGGCCCGCCTCGGGGCGGCCAACTCGTCCGAATGCGAGGACGCCGCCCCCCGCTCGGCCAGCGCCGTCGCCTGAACCTAGAGGGCGAGTCGCCGACTGATCTGCCCGTGATCCCAGGGGCTGGGGGGCTGTTCAGGGTCTTGAGACCACGGGCGTGAATGATCAGCCGGCGAGGTACAGACTCGGAATCCAAGCGGGCCACGACTTGGCCGAATCAAGGTCATTTCGCGGCGGCGCCAAGGGTCTGGCAAGCGCTTGTCGGCAAAGAGATTTCGCGCCGCTCGCCAAACCGGCGAGGGTTGTCTAGAGTATTTGGCGCATGGCTTTTGATTCCGCGCCCATCGCCGCCGCCCCCGCCCAGAGCCTGGTCTATTTCGATCGCCGCGAGCTCGATATGCTGCTCTCGCTCTATGGACGGATGGTCGGGGCCGGGTTGTGGCGAGACTACGCCATCGACACACTGAAGGACGCGGCGGTCTTCTCCGTGTTCCGCCGCGCCAGCGAAATCCCCATCTACCGCATCGAAAAGCGCGCGGCGCACGGCCAGCGCCAAGGCGCGTGGAGCGTCTTGGCCCACGGCGGGCTCGTCATGCGCCGGGGCCGCGACCTCGCGGAGGTCCTCAAGGTCTTCGACCGAGCCCGTTTCGCCGTCGTAAAATGAGAAAGGCCCCGGTGGCGTTCGCGGCCGGGGCCTTCCAGAGAACTCCGTTGCGCTTAGCGCCGGCTACCACCCATGAAATAGAGCAGGAAGCGGAATAGGTTGACGAAATCGAGGTAGAGGTTGAGCGCGCCCCAGCTCGTGGCCGTGCTCATCGCCGCCGCGTCGCCGCCGACCTGGTAGTACATGAGCTTCAGTCTCTGGGTGTCGGCCGCGATCAGGCCGGCGAAGATTAAGACGCCCAGGATGTTGATGACGAAGGCCATCATCGGCGAGTGGAAGAAAAAGCTGACCAGCATGGCGATGATCAGGCCCCACAGGCCCATGATCAGGAAGCTGCCCATGGGCGCGAGGTCGCGCTTGGTGGTGTAGCCGACCAGGGAAAGGCCGCCGAAAGACGCCGCTGTGACCAAGAAAGTCTGGAACACCCCGACGCCGCTGTAGAGGATGAAGATCATCCCCAACGACGCGCCGATCAGGGCTACGACTGCCCAGTAGGTGAAGCTGGCGCTCTGCGGCGATTGCCGCCGCGCGAAGCCCTGGAACAGGAGAATGGCCAGCGGCGCGAAGGCGACGATGAGGCCGAGGATCGTGTAACCGATGTGGCCGGCCCCATCGACGCGGAACAACAGCGCCCTTGCCGGCGGATACATGCCGGTCACCCAGGCCAGGGCCGCCGAAAGCACCAGACCCAACGCCACCTTATTATAGACGCCGAGCATGAAGGCCCGCAGGCCTTCGTCCAGCGCCATATCCGGCGCGGCGACGCCGGTCGGACGGGTCAAGCCGCGATCAAAGTCGCTCATAGAGACGAACCCTTTAATTCCATGCGTCCCGGTCGGACGCGCACAGGCAAATATCGTCTTCGCCGGGCTTCCACGCAAGGACAGCCTTCATTAAGCCCTCGTCACCTCCCAGGTGGGACGAGCCATCGATGATCCGCCTGTTCGCCGCCATCGCCATCCCCGGAGACATCGCCGAGGGCCTCGCCCGCCGCCAGAAAGGTCTCCTGGGCGCCCGCTGGCGGCCGCTGGAGAACCTCCACGTCACCCTGCGTTTCTTCGGCCCTGTCAGCGAGGATCGCGCCGACGATCTGGACGCCGAGCTGGGGAGGATAAGGGCGTCGGCCTTCGACCTGACTCTCGCCGGGGTGGGGTTCTTCGCCGACGGCTCCGAGGCTCGCGCCGTCTGGGCCGGTCTCGCCGAAAGTGCGCCACTCACCCGGCTGGCGGGACGATGCGAAACCGCCGCACGCCGCGCCGGCCTCGCGCCCGACCGCCGCGCCTTTCGCCCGCACGTGACTTTGGCCTATCTCTCAGGCGTCGAGCCGTCGCAGGTCGCGGCCTGGGTGCAGAGCCATAACTTGTTGAAATCGCCCCCTTTCCCCGCGCGCGCCTTCGGTCTCTATTCGAGCTGGCGGACCGATGACGGCCAGACCTACCGCCTGGAGCGGAGCTATTCTCTGGCCTGAGCGGCGGCGTGGTCTTTCAGCAGGCCAAGCGGGGCGATGGCCAGCACCTCCTCGTGGGTCGCCTCCAGCACGACATCGGGGGCGGCCCCGGCCTCCAGGGCTTCCATCCATCGGGGCGCGCACAGGCACCAGCGGTCGCCGGGACGAAGGCCGGGGAAATCGAATTCCGGGCGCGGCGTCGAGAGGTCGTTGCCTACATTCATCGAATAGCGCAGGAAATCGGCCGTCATCACCGCGCAGACGGTGTGCATGCCGGTGTCCTCAGGCCCGGTCTCGCAACAGCCGTTTCGGTAGAAGCCGGTGAGGGGCGAGAGCGAGCAGGGGCTCAGTTCACCGCCCAACACGTTGCGCGCGTTCTCGTCGTAGCGGATGGTCATGGCTTGATCGCTTATGCCCCATCAGCCCGCCGACGTCACCTTTGAGGTCCCCGACATGTCCTCGCCGCCCAGGCCGCGCCGCAGCGCCCTCTACATGCCGGCCTCCAACCCGCGGGCGGTGGAAAAGGCGCGAAGCCTCGACTGCGACGTGGTGATCCTCGACCTCGAGGACGCCGTTCTGCCCGAGGCCAAGCCGGCCGCCCGCGAGGCGGCGATGGCGGCAGTGCGGGCCGGCGGGTTCGGCGCGCGCGAAGTCGTGATCCGCGTCAACGCCCTTTCGACCCCGTGGGGCGCGGAGGATCTCGCCGCCGCCGCCGAGAGCGGACCCGACGCCGTCCTCGTCCCCAAGGTCGCCGGCCCCGAGGATGTCCTTGCCCATGACCGCGCCCTCGCCGACGCGCCCCACCGGACGCGCCTGTGGGCGATGATCGAAACCTGCCCAGCGATCCTCGCGCTCGCTAAGATCGCGGCGAGCGCCCGGACCACGCGCCTTTCCGCCTTCGTGATGGGGATCAACGACCTCGCCAAGGAGATGGGGGCGCGGATGACACCGGACCGGGCCCCGTTCCACGCCGCCCTGTCGCTCTCGGTGATCGCCGCCCGCGCCGAGGATCTCGCGATCCTCGACGGGGTCCACAACGAGATCGAGGATCTCGCCGCGCTGGAGGCGGCGTGCCGCCAGGGCGCGGAAATGGGCTTCGACGGCAAGAGCCTCATCCACCCAAGCCACCTGGCGATCTGCAACAAGATGTTTTCCCCCGCCGGCGCCGAGATCGCTTGGGCCAGGAAGGTGATCGCCGCCTTCGACGCCCCCGAAAACGCCGGCAGGGGGGCGCTGAGGGTCGAGGGGCGCCTCGCCGAACGCCTGCACCGCGATCAGGCCGCGCGTCTGGTCGCCGTCGCCGATTCCATCGCGGCGCGGGGATGAGATGGCGCCGCTTGTAGCCGCCCTCGTGCTCCTCGCCGCGCCGGTGTCGCCCGACGCCCGCATCTCCGCCTCATCCGCCGCCGCCCAGGCCCTGCAAGGCTCCCTGGACGGGACCTGGCGGCTCGAAGACGTCAAGGGACGGACGCTCTACGTCTTCCAGATCGTCGACCCGGTCGGCGGCGGCGTTCTCCAGGCGGCCTGGCGTGAAGGGAAAAGCCCGCGCGCCGGCTTCATCGACCAGATTCGCCGCAGCGACGGCGCGCTGCGAATGGAATTCAACGATCATGCCGCCATCGTCCGCGTCCTTCTGCGACGGCGGCACGGCATCTGGACCGGCGAGCTTAGCGGCAAACACGCGCGCCTCGCTGTGGCTCTGCGGCGCAGCTAGCCGGCCAGCACCCCATTCGCCGCGGCGACGGCGGCGGCGAGGGCCTCTGGAACGTAGGCCGTCGCCTGCCCATGGCCCCAGACCGGCCCGGGCCATGCCGCATCGCCGGGGCGGCGGCCGACGACGTGGACGTGGAGTTGGGGCGTGATGTTGCCGAGGATGCCGATGTTGAGCCGCGCCACCGGAGCTCCGCTTGCCTCGCCGACAGCGCGCACGGCCTGCCCGGCCAGCAGGATCTCGCCCATCAGGCGGGCGTGATCGGCGGCGGAGACGTGTTCCAGGCCCAAGGCGTTCGCCAGGCGCGGGATGAGCACGATCCATGGGAAACGAGCGTCGAGTTGCAGCCGCGCCTCGCACAGAACGAGGCCGGCGAGCCTCGCCGAGGCGTGCTCGAGTGCCGGGTCGGGGACGAACATGGCCCCAGCCTTGCAGCCCCGCGCGGGCCGGTCTAGACCGCGCCCGCCTTTCCCCACCTGGAGACCACGCTCCCCATGGCTCGCGCCAAGATCGCCCTCATCGGGGCCGGAATGATCGGTGGCACACTAGCCCACATCGCCGCCCGAGAGGGCCTGGGTGATGTGGTTCTCTTCGACATCGTCGAGGGCGTGCCGCAGGGCAAGGCGCTCGACCTATCTGAAGCGACGCCGGTTTTCGGGGCCGACGTCGCCTTGAAAGGGGCTAGTGAATACGCGGACATCGCCGGGGCGGACGTGGCCATCGTCACCGCCGGGGTGCCGCGCAAGCCGGGGATGAGCCGGGACGACTTGCTGGGCATCAATCTGAAAGTGATGAAGTCGGTCGGCGAAGGTCTCAAGATCCATGCCCCGGACGCCTTCGTGATCTGCATCACCAATCCCTTGGACGCCATGGTTTGGGCCCTGCGCGAGTTCTCAGGCCTGCCGCACGCCAAGGTCATCGGCATGGCGGGCGTGCTGGATTCGGCGCGGTTCCGCTATTTCCTGGCAGAGGCGCTCGGGGTTTCGGTGCGCGATGTCCACGCCTGGACCCTTGGCGGCCACGGCGACGATATGGTGCCCATGGTGCGCCATTCCACGGTCGGCGGCCTGCCTCTGCCGGAGATCGTCCGCCAGGGCCTGCTCAGCCAGGATCAGCTTGACGGCCTCGTCAAGCGCACCCGCGGCGGCGGCGGCGAGATCGTCGCCCTCCTGAAGACCGGCTCGGCCTTCTACGCCCCGGCCGAGAGCGCCATCGCCATGGCCGCCTCCTATCTGAAGGACGAAAAACGCGTTCTCCCGTGCGCCGCCCATGTCAGCGGGCAATATGGGGTGAGCGATATCTACGTCGGGGTGCCGACGGTGATCGGGGCCGGCGGGGCCGAACGGGTCCTAGAATTTCCGCTCGACGACGGTGAGAAGGCGATGTTCGCCAAGTCGGTGGAATCGGTGCGCGGCCTCATCGCCGCCTGCAAGGAAATCGAGCCGGCGCTCGCCTGATATGGCCGGCCCGGTCCTCACTACCGCGCGCCTCATCCTGCGGCCGATGGTTGTCGATGATTTCGACCCCTGGGCCGAGGCCATGGCGGACGAGGAGGCCATGAAGTTCCTGGGGGGGCCTCAGGCCCGTTCCGTGGCCTGGCGCGGCTTCGTGGGCGCGGCCGGCTCGTGGACGATCCTCGGCTTTGGAATGTTTTCGGTGATCGAGCGGTCCAGCGGCCGATGGGTGGGCCGCGTCGGCCCCCACCGCCCCGAGGGCTGGCCGGGCGAAGAGGTCGGCTGGATGATCGCCCGCCCGGCCTGGGGCCAGGGCTATGCCGGGGAGGCGGCGGCGGCCTCGATGGATTTCGCCGTCGACGAGCTTGGCTGGACGCGGGTCATCCACTGCATCGACGCTGGCAACATCGCTTCGCAAGGCGTCGCCATGCATCTCGGCTCGGAGCGCGCCGGCACGGCGAAGATGCCGGCCCCGATGGACGAGGAGATCGAGGTCTGGGCCCAGAGCGCCGACAAGTGGCGGGCGTTCAGAACCAGCCGGCGGCGCGCAGCGTCTTGACGTAAGCCCGGCTCACCGGCGCCTTCGCGCCGTCGATTAGCATCAGCTGCGCCCGGCCGTCCTCGCGCTCGACCCGCTTCACCGCCGCCCGCGCCACCCACCAGGAACGGTGGGTGCGGGCCCCTTCGATCCCCTCCAGCTCGGCTATGGCGTCGCCAAGGCGCATGAGAATGAGATCCTGGCCGAGCGAGGTGTGGAGGCGCAGGTAGTGGTCCTCGGCCTCAACGGCCCACAGATCCGCCCCGGCAAGCTTGCCCGGTAGGCGGGCGAGGAACTTCGCCGGCGCGGCGTTGCGCGGCGCGGCATGGGTCTCGATCGGCTCGCGGCGGCGCACCAGAAAGGCCAAGGCGGTCATCGCCGCCGTCGTCGCCAGACTCGAGGGCGCGACCCTGGCGACCATCGCCAGGTTGAACGGGGCGTGCTCGACCAGGGTGTTGGCCGTCATGACCATCAGGATCACCGGCGGCCAGAGGACGATGACGATGGCCAACCACACCCCCCACGGACGGCGCGTGAACCAGGCCCTGGGCATCAGGTAGACCCCGATCAGGACCCCCATCGTCGAGCCCATGGCCACCAGCAGCAACCAGTACGCCAGGCGCGAGACGATCGTCGGCCCGCCGACGCCGAACCCTCCCGACAGGGCCATGATCACCCCCACGATCAGGGCGGCGGCGATGATCCTCAGCCACGTCGCCGCGATGTCCCGGGGGTGGGGATCGGGGTGGGGATGAGGTCTGGCTTCGCCCACGGCCCTGATCGAGACTCCTGAACGGCCGCGGCCGACCGGCCGGGCTCTATCGCGTCCGCCCTTACTCGGCAATTTTCTCCTGACGGCCGAGGTGGCGCGCCGGCCTTGCATCGCGCCGGCCTTGCGTCATGTTCGCGCTCGAATCGCCGAACCCGGCGAAGGCCAGGAAGCCCCCTCAACCCCGCGATGGACGAATTCGTCTTTCACGATCCCACCGGGCGGCGGGCCCGGCGCGCCAACCTTGGCGTCGGCCTCGTCATCGCCGCGGCGGCGCTGATCGTGGCCGGATTCTTCGCCACCCTCGCGTTCGCCCCGCGCCTGCCCAGCCTGACGTTGAAGGATCCGCAGGTCCTGCAGGCCCTGCATGTCGAGACGGCACACCGGCTCAAGCGGCCGGCCGAATGGCGCCGGGTCCCCAGGCCGAACAAGATCGCGGTCGGCGGGCGGGCGCGCCCCCTGTCGGTGGGCTTCTACGTCAGCTGGGACGAGGACTCCCGCGTCTCGCTCAAGCGCCATATCGGCCAGCTCGATGTGGTTTCGCCGCAGTGGCTGCTGCTCGACGGCTCGCTGGGGCGCCTGGCGGTGACCTCCGACCCCCAGGCCGACGCCATCATCGCCACCGCCAAGACCCCGCCTTCGGTGCTGCCCATGGTCCACAATGGCCACAATGGTTTCAACGACGGGCCGCTCGCGGACAAGCTGCTGCTCAATCCGGCCGCTGAGAAAGCCCTGATCAGCAACCTCGTAGCGCTCGCCCAGCAGCATGGCTATGCCGGCTATGTCTTCGATTTCGAGAACATCTCGCCGGCCGCCATCGCCCGCCTGCCCGGCCTCATCGCCAAGGCTCGCGCGGCCCTGAAGCCTATCGGCCGCGAAGTGTGGGTCGCCACCCCGTTTGGCGATGAGGCCTGGCCTCTCGTGCGGCTGGGCAGTGTCGCCGACACCGTGGTCCTGATGGCCTACGACGAGCACTGGGGCACGGGCGACGCCGGCCCACCGGCCAGCCAGAACTGGTTCGAACAGACCCTCGACCACGACATGCGCCGCCTCACCGCCGCGCGCACGGTCATCGCCTTCGGGGCCTATGGCTACAACTGGACGCTGAAGGACAAATCAGGGCCGGGCAGGGCCGAGTCGGTCACCTTCTACGACGCCACCCAGATCGCCCACGACGCCGACGCGTCGGTCAGCTTCGACGACGACGCCCTCAACCCGACCTTCGCCTACCAGGGCGACGACAAGCGCAAGCACTCGGTATGGTTCCTCGACGCCGCCACCCTGTTCAACGAGATCAAAGTCGCCGATCCCTATCGGCCGCTCGGCTACGCCCTGTGGCGGATGGGAGCGGAGGATCCGGCGGTGTGGCGCTATCTCCACCAGCCCTATGGCTCGGCCCAGCCCGTCGGGCTCGAGCGCATCGAGCCCAGCGTCGGGGTGGATTTCGACGGCACCGGCGAGGTCCTGCACGTCGACGCCTCGCCGACCAGCGGCGCGCGCTCGATCGAGATCGATCCGGATACCGGCCTCATCTCCGGCGAGGACTACAAGGTCATGCCGACGTCCTACGTCATCGACCGCTACGGGGCCCATCCGGGCTGGGTGGCGCTCACTTTCGACGATGGGCCCGACGGGCGTTGGACGCCGAAGATCCTCGACATCCTGAAAGCCAAGCACGCCACGGCGACCTTCTTCGTGATCGGCCAGAACATGCAGGCCAAACCCGAGATCGTGCAGCGCGAGATGGCCGAGGGAATGATGGTCGGCAATCACACCTGGACCCATCCCAACATCGCCGCGACGCCTCTGGCCCAGACCGACCTGGAGATCAACACCACCCAGCGGCTGTTCGCGGTCCTGACCGGCAAGTCGATGCGCTTCTTCCGGCCGCCCTATTTCGGCGACGCCGAGCCGTCGACGCCCGGCGAAGTCGAGCCCCTGATCCTGGCCCAGAAGCTGGGTTATCTCATTGTCGGCCTCAGGATCGACCCGGACGACTGGAAGAAGCCGACGCCTCAGCAGATCATCGACAAGACCATGGCCCGCCTTGCGGACACAGGGCCGACCGCCGGCCAGGTGGTGCTTCTGCACGACGCAGGAGGCGACCGAAGGCACACCATCGAGGCGCTGCCCGGCCTCATCGACGCCATCCGCGCCCGCGGCCTGCGACTGGTCACCGTCGACCAGCTGGCTGGGATGAGCCGCGCCGACGCCCTGCCGCCGACCTCGCGCAGCTCCTGGGAGCTGTTCCTAGACCGGTTGGGATTCGGATTCTTCCGCTATCTGAACGCCGGCATGCAGGCCCTCTTCACCATCGCAATCGTGTTGGGCGTCGCGCGCCTGGCGTTCCTGGCCTCCCTGTCGCTCTTCCACCGCCTCCGAGAGCCGCTCCGCGAGCCGGCCATGCTGGACCGCGCGACGGGGCCGCTGATCAGCGTCCTCATCCCGTGCTTCAACGAGGAGAAGGTCATCGTCTCCTCGGTGGAGCGGATCCTCCATAGCGAGTGGGACAATCTCGAGGTCCTGGTCATCGACGATGGCTCGGCCGATGGCACCGCCGCGGCCGTGCGCGGCGCGTTCAGCGATGAGCCGCGCGTCACCCTCCTCAGCTTCGAGAACGGCGGCAAGGCCAGGGCTCTCAACCGCGGCCTGGCGCTCTGCCACGGCGAAGTAGTTGTGGCGCTCGACGCCGACACCCTCTTTCCCCCTGAGACCCTGCCCCGGTTGGCGCGCTGGTTCGCCGATCCCAGGGTGGGCGCGGTGGCCGGCAACGCCCTGGTGGGTAACCGGCTCAATCTCATCACCCGTTGGCAGGGTCTCGAATACGTCACCGCCCAGAACCTCGAGCGACGGGCCCTGGCGGCCCTTGGGGCGGTAACGGTAGTGCCGGGGGCCGTCGGGGCCTGGCGGCGCGCCGCCCTCACCGAGCTGGGGGGCTATCCCGCCGACACCCTTGCGGAGGACCAGGACCTCACGCTCGCCTGCCAGAGCGCCGGCTGGCGGGTCGAGTTCGATTCCACCGCCCGCGCCTTCACCGAGGCGCCCGACACCGTCGCCGGCCTGCTGAACCAGAGATTCCGCTGGTCGTTCGGCACCTTGCAGTGCCTGTGGAAGCATCGCAGCGGCCTCTTCAGTTCCCGCCGGCCGGTCCTCGGCTTCGTCGCCCTGCCGCAGATCTGGCTCTTCCAGATCGTCCTCACGGTGGCTTCGCCGCTCGTCGATCTGGCGATCGTCTCGTCGCTCGTCTGGGCCCTCTACGGCCGCTATTTCCATCCGGTGGAGTGGTCGCCGGACGATACCTTGCGCTCGCTCTTCTACTGGGCGGCGTTCATCTTCCTGGACCTGTCGGCCGGGGCGCTCGGCATGGCGCTGGAGCGTCGCGCGCCGTGGGGCGACCTCGTCTGGCTGCCGGTGCAGCGCTTCGGCTATCGCCAGCTGATGTACTACGTGGTGGTCAAGTCCGTGGCCTCGGCCATTCGCGGCTACCGGGTCGGCTGGGGCAAGCTCGAGCGGCGGGCGACGGCGGTGGTCGGGCGGACGGGGTGATGCTAGCTTGACCTAAAGGGCGCCGTTGCGCGCCCCAGGCGCCCCCCCTATAAGCGCCGAGCTTTCCCGCCGCTTCAGATTCCCTAATGAACATCCACGAGCATCAGGCCAAGGCCGTCCTCGCCGAATTCGGCGTTCCCGTTCCGCGCGGGACCGCGGTGTTCAGTGTCGAGGAAGCGGTGGCGGCCGGCGAGAAGCTCGGCGGACCTGTGTGGGTGGTCAAGGCCCAGATCCACGCCGGCGGCCGGGGCAAAGGCGGCGGCGTCAAGGTGGTGAGATCCCTCGCCGATCTGCGCGCCGAGGCCGAGCGCATGTTGGGCATGACGCTGATCACCCACCAGACCGGCCCCAAGGGCCGCATCGTGCGCCGACTCTACATCGAGGAAGGAGCGGCCATCGAGCGCGAGCTCTACCTCTCCCTGCTCGTGGACCGCGAGACCAGCTGGGTCGCGGTGGTCGCCTCCACCGAGGGCGGCATGGACATCGAAGAGGTGGCCAAGAGCAGCCCCGAAAAGATCGTCACCCTGACCCTCGATCCGGCCACCGGACCATGGCCGCACCACGCCGCGCTGCTGGCCAAGGCGCTTGGCATCGCCGGTGACCAGGCCAAGCAGATCCGCGTCCTCCTGAGCGGCCTCTACAAGGCCTTCACCGCCAAGGACATGAGCCTGCTGGAAGTCAATCCGCTCATCGTCACAGGCGAGGGCAAGCTGGTGGTGCTCGACGCCAAGGTCTCCTTCGACGACAACGCCCTCTATCGCCATCCCGACGTCGTGGCCCTGCGCGACGAAAGCGAGGAGGACGCCAAGGAGATCGAAGCGGCGCGCCACGAACTTTCCTACATCGCCCTGGACGGCGAGATCGGCTGCATGGTCAACGGCGCGGGCCTGGCCATGGCGACCATGGACATCATCAAGCTCTATGGCGCCGAGCCGGCCAACTTCCTCGATGTCGGCGGGGGGGCGTCCAAGGAGAAGGTCACGGCCGCGTTCAAGATCATCACCGCCGATCCCAACGTCAAAGGGATCCTGGTCAACATCTTCGGCGGGATCATGCGTTGCGACATCATCGCCGAGGGGGTGGTGGCGGCGGTCCGCGAGGTGGGCCTGAAGGTGCCGCTCGTGGTCCGACTCGAAGGCACCAACGTCGAGCTCGGCAAGAACATCCTCAGCAACAGCGGCCTCGACGTGATCGCCGCCAACGACCTGGCCGACGGGGCGGAGAAGATCGTCCGGGCCGTCAAGGGAGCAAGATAGATGAACCGATCACAAGCGGTGCTGGCCGCGGCGCTACTGGCGGCGGCGGCGAGCCCGGCCGCGGCCTCGCCCGCCTTTGACGCCTTCCGCCAAGTGTGCGCCGACAACCACTCCGATTTCGACGCGGTCAAGGCCGCCCTGACCACCGGCGGCTGGCGCCCCGCCGAAGTCAAGGCGGCGACCATGCAGGGCGTCACCGTGGTCGAGAGCGTGGCGCGCGAAGAAGCCGCCGGCCCAGTCAAGCTCACTGTCTTCGCCTGGCACGGGACCAAGGGCCCGGTCAAGATCAGCGCCTGCACCGTGCGCGTCAGCCCGATGACAGTCGGCGGCATCGTCAAGGAAGCCCAGGACTGGGCCGGCTTCAGCCCGCAGACCAACACGCCCACCCAGGACGTATGGCGCTTTACCCCGGCCGGCGGGGCGCGCAAGGCCCTGCAGCCGGGCGAGTACAACGCCGCCGCCGCCGCCGCCGGCCTGGAGTTTTTCACACTCTCGGCCGACGGCGCCGACACGATCCTCGACCTCCTGAAGATCAAGTCGTAAGCGAAGCGCCGCCGACTTCCATGTCCATTCTGATCGACCAATCCACCCGGGTGATCTGCCAGGGCGTGACCGGCGCCCAGGGCACCTTTCACACCGAGCAAGCCATCGCCTATGGCACGGCCATGGTCGGTGGGGTCTCGCCTGGCAAGGGCGGATCGACCCACCTGGGCCTGCCGGTGTTCGACACGGTCGCCGCGGCGGCCGAGGCCGTGAAACCCGACGCCAGCGTTATCTATGTGCCGCCGGTCTTCGCGGCCGACGCCATCCTGGAAGCCATCGACGCCGAGATCGGCCTAATCGTGACGATCACCGAGGGCATCCCGGTGGGCGACATGATCACCGTCAAGCGGGCGCTGTGCGGCTCGAAGTCCCGCCTGATCGGACCCAACTGCCCCGGTGTCCTCACCCCCGACCAGTGCAAGATCGGGATCATGCCCGGCAACATTTTCCGGCCGGGCTCGGTGGGGGTGGTGTCGCGCTCGGGCACGCTCACCTACGAAGCGGTGTTCCAGACCAGCCAGGTCGGCCTTGGCCAGACCTCGGCGGTCGGCATCGGCGGCGATCCGGTGAAGGGAACCGAGTTCATCGATATTCTGGAAATGTTCCTGGCCGATCCGGCGACGCAGTCGATCATCATGATCGGCGAGATCGGCGGCTCCGGCGAGGAGGACGCCGCCGCCTTCATCAAGGATCACAAGGTCAGGAAGCCCATGGTCGGCTTCATCGCCGGGCGCACCGCCCCGCCGGGCCGGCGCATGGGCCACGCCGGCGCGATCATCTCCGGTGGCAAGGGAGGAGCCGACGACAAGATCGCGGCCATGGAGGCGGCCGGGATTCGCATTTCACCTTCTCCCGCCGCCCTCGGCCACACCCTGCTGGAGTTGCTCAAGACTTGAGCGGAAACCCGGGGGGCAGGTGACGGCGTTTCATTAAAATCCTTCCCTGCGATACATATTTGACGCGTGGCGCGGCTAAGTCTGACGCGCCCAAGGTGAGACTTAGATGGCGGACGATGCTGGCCGGCTGAACGAGATCCTGGCCGAAACCTCCTTTCTCTACGGCGGCAACGCCGGCTTCGTAGAGGATCTGCAGGCACGCTGGGCCAGGGATCCCGGCTCGGTGGAACCCTCGTGGGCCGCTTTCTTCGCCACCCTGGCCGATACGCCTGATTCCGTGCGCCGCTCGGCTGGTCCTCCTGCCTGGGCCCGGCCGCGCTCGCCGGAGCCGCGCCCCGAATGGCTGAGCGCCATCGATGGCCTGTGGCCGGCGGTAGAAGCCAAGCTCGCCGCCAAGATCGCCGCCGCGGAGCCGGCCGCCGCCCCCGAGGAGATCCGCGCCCGCACCCTCGATTCCCTGCGCGCCATCATGATGATCCGCGCTTACCGGGTTCGTGGCCACCTCGAGGCCAAGCTCGATCCCCTGGGCATTGCGATCACTGCCGGCGACGCCAGCGAACTTGACCCGGCCAGCTACGGCTTCGCCGAGCGCGATTACGACCGGCCGATCTTTCTCGACTTCGTTCTCGGCCTGGAAACCGGCGCCCTGCGCGAGATCCTGGCCATCTTGCGGCGAACCTACTGCGGCACGGTCGGAGTGCAGTACATGCACATCTCCGATCCGGCCGAGAAGGCCTGGCTACAGCGGCGGATTGAAGGCCACGACAAGGAGATCAGCTTCACCCCCGAGGGCAAGATCGCCATCCTCAAGAAGCTTATCGAGGCCGAGAGCTTCGAGCGCTTCCTGGCCAAGCGCTATCCCGGCGCCAAGCGCTTCGGTCTCGACGGAGCCGAATCGGCGGTGCCGGCCATGGAGCAGATCATCAAGCGCGGCGGGGCGCTGGGGGTGAAGGACATCGTCATCGGCATGCCCCACCGGGGCCGGCTGAATGTCCTGGCCGCGGTCATGGCCAAGCCCTATCGGGTGATCTTCCACGAGTTTTCCGGCGGTTCGGCCATGCCCGAGGACATCGAGGGCTCGGGGGACGTGAAATACCACCTGGGCGCCTCGTCGGACCGCGCCTTCGACGGCAACGCCGTCCACCTCTCCCTCACCGCCAATCCCAGCCACCTGGAGATCGTCAATCCGGTAGTGCTTGGCAAGTCGCGAGCCAAGCAGGCCTTCCTCCTGCGCGAGGACCCCACACAGGGGCGTGGCCACGTTCTGCCTCTGCTCATGCACGGCGACGCCGCCTTCGCCGGCCAGGGAGTGGTGGCCGAGTGCTTCAACCTGATGGGCATCAAGGGCTACCGCACCGGCGGAGCGGTCCACTTCATCGTCAACAACCAGATCGGTTTTACCACTTACCCGCGCTACAGCCGCTCCAGCCCCTATCCGTCCGACACCGCCCTGATGGTCGAGGCTCCCATCTTCCACGCCAACGGCGATGATCCCGAGGCGGTGACCTTCGTCGCCCGCATCGCCATCGAATACCGCCAGCAGTTCGGCAAGGACGTGGTCATCGACATGTTCTGCTACCGCCGGTTCGGTCACAACGAGGGTGATGATCCGACCATGACCCAGCCCTTGATGTACAAGGCCATCAAGGAACACCCGACCACACGCGAGCTCTATGCTCGCCGCCTGATCGGAGAGGGGGTCGCCAGCGAGGCCGAGATCGACGGCTGGATCGCTGATTTCGAGAAGTTCCTCGAGAACGAATTCGAGGCCGGCAAGACCTACCAGCCCGACAAGGCCGACTGGCTCGACGGCAAATGGGCCGGCCTCAATCTGCCGGAGGGCGATGAGCGCCGCGGCGACACCGCCGCCCCCAAGCAGAAGCTCATCGATCTGGGCCTTCGGTTTACCTCCATCCCCGAGCGGATCGATGTGCAGCGCACCGTGAAGCGGGTGATCGAGCATCGACGCGCCGCCATTGAGGCGGGCGACAGCATCGACTGGGCCACGGCCGAGCACCTGGCCTTCGCCACCTTGCTCGACCAGGGATTCCCGGTCCGCCTGTCGGGCCAGGACACCGTCCGCGGCACCTTCGTCCAGCGCCACTGCGACATCATCGACCAGACCACCGAAGAGCACTACACGCCGCTTCGCCACCTGCGCCCGGCCCAAGCCCATTTCGAGGCCCTCGATTCGCCCCTGTCGGAAGAGGCGGTGCTCGGTTTCGAATACGGATTTTCCCTCAACGAGCCCCGCACACTTACAGTCTGGGAGGCCCAGTTCGGCGATTTCGCCAACGGCGCTCAGGTTGTGATCGACCAGCTCATCTCCTCGGGCGAGCGCAAGTGGCTGAGGATGAGCGGCCTCACCATGCTCCTGCCGCACGGCTACGAGGGCCAGGGACCGGAGCACTCATCAGCCCGCCTCGAGCGCTATCTGCAGCTATGCGCCGAGGACAACATGCAGGTCGCCAACTGCAGCACGCCAGCCAACTACTTCCACATTCTGCGTCGCCAGATGCTGCGCGAGTTCCGCAAGCCCCTGGTGCTGATGACGCCCAAGTCCCTGCTGCGCCACAAGAAGGCCGTCTCTACGCTGGCCGACATGGCCGAGGGTTCCTCCTTCCACCGCGTCCTGCAGGATGACGCCCAGTGGGGTCGCCACACCACCGCGAAGCTCGCCCCCGACGATCGCGTCCGTCGCGTGATCCTGTGCTCTGGCAAGGTCTATTACGACCTCCTCGACGAGCGCGAGGCCCGCGGCGCCGACGATGTCTACCTGTTGCGCCTCGAGCAGTTCTATCCCTGGCCGATGAAGTCCCTCACCACCGAGCTGGCCCGCTTCACCGCCGCCGAACTCGTCTGGTGCCAGGAGGAGCCCAAGAACATGGGCGGCTGGACGTTCGTCGATCCATGGCTGGAACTCACCCTCGCCAAGATGAAGATCGCCGCCAAGCGGGCCCGCTACGTCGGCCGCCCGGCCAGCGCCTCGACTGCCGCTGGGGTAATGGGCCGGCACAAGAAGGAACTCGACGCCTTCCTGGCCGCCGCGTTCGCCTAAGACTTGGGAGGCCTCAAATGACCGACATCATGACCCCGGCGCTTGGCGAGTCGGTCACCGAGGCGACCGTGGCGCGGTGGACCAAGCAGCCCGGCGAGGCGGTGAAGCGCGACGAGGTGCTGGTCGAGCTGGAGACCGACAAAGTCAGCCTCGAGGTCGTCTCCCCGGAGGATGGGGTGCTCTCGGCCATCGACGCCGCCGAGGGAGATACGGTCGGGCCCGGCCAGAGGCTGGGCCAGGTCGGGGCCGGGGCTGCTGCCCCTGCCACGCCGGCCGAGCCGAAGGCGGAGCCCAAGCCCCAACCGAAACCCGAGCCAAAGGCGGAAGAGAAGCCCGAGCCGAAGGGGGAAGAGAAGCCTGGGCCCGCTCCCGCGCCGGCCGCGCCCGACACCCGGCCCGAGCCGACCAGGCCCCTCTCGCCCGCCGTCCAGCGGATCGTCGCCGAGAACACCCTCGATCCTGCCGCCATCGCCGGCACCGGCCGCGAGGGGCGGATCACCAAGGGCGACGCACTGGCCGCCATTGACGCATTGGCCAAGAGACCGCCTGCCGAGCCGCAGGTCGTCCCCGCCCGCGCGATCCACGAGCGCGAGGAGCGGGTGCGGATGAGCCGCCTGCGCCAGACCATCGCCCGCCGCCTCAAGGAGGCCCAGGCCAACGCCGCCATGCTGACCACCTTCAATGAGGTCGACATGAGCGCGGTGATGTCCCTCCGCAATCAGTACAAGGAGGATTTCGAGAGGCGCCACGGCGTGCGGCTCGGGTTCATGGGCTTCTTCGTCAAGGCCTGCGTATTCGCCCTGAAGGAAGTCCCGGCGGTTAACGCCGAGATCGACGGGACTGATCTCATCTACAAGAACCACTACGACATCGGGGTGGCGGTCGGCACCGAGCGCGGCCTGGTCGTCCCGGTGGTCCGCGATGCCGACGCCCTCAGCCTCGCCGGTATCGAGACAGCGGTCGGGCAACTTGGCAAGAAGGCCCGCGACGGCGAACTGGCCCTCGAGGACCTGCAGGGTGGCACCTTCACGATTTCCAATGGCGGGGTCTACGGCTCGCTGATGTCGACCCCGATCCTCAACGCCCCGCAATCGGGGATTCTCGGCATGCACAAGATCCAGGATCGGCCGATGGCGGTGAACGGCCAGGTAGTCATCCGGCCGATGATGTACCTGGCTCTCTCCTACGATCACCGGGTGGTTGACGGTCAGGGCGCCGTGACCTTCCTGGTCAAGGTCAAGGAACACATCGAGGATCCACAGCGCCTGTTGCTGGAAGTTTGACCCCCTCGCCATCGAGGCATTCGGAGCGCAGCCATGGCCGGCTATGACGTGATCATCATCGGCGGCGGGCCGGGCGGCTACAACGGGGCCATCCGAGCCGGCCAGCTTGGCCTCAAGGTCGCTTGCGTCGAGAGCCGCGAGACCCTGGGCGGCACTTGCCTCAATGTCGGCTGCATCCCCTCCAAGGCGCTGCTCCACGCCTCCGAGCTGTTTGAGATGGCGGCCAAGGACTTCGCCGGCCTAGGCATAGAGGTTGCCCCCAAGCTCAACCTGGCGGCGATGATGGCCCAGAAGGAAGCTTCGGTCGGCCAGCTCACCAAGGGCGTGGAGTTCCTCTTCAAGAAGAACAAGGTCGAGTGGATCCGCGGCAAAGCCGCTATCGCCGGGCCGGGCAAGGTTGCGGTCACTGCCCCGGGCGGCGAAGTCACAACCCTGGAGACCGCCAATATCGTGATCGCCTCGGGCTCGCAGCCGGCGCCGCTCACGGGCGTGAGCGTCGATCAGAAGAGGATCGTCGATTCGACCGGGGCGCTGGCCCTCCCTGAGGTCCCCGCCAGCCTGATCGTCATCGGGGCGGGGATCATTGGCCTGGAACTCGGCTCGGTGTGGCGCCGCCTGGGGGCCAAGGTGACGGTGGTCGAGTTCCTCGAACGGATCACCCCCGGCGTCGACGGCGAGGTCGCCAAGACCCTGCAGCGCTCCTTGACCCGCCAGGGTGTCGAGTTCCGCCTGGGCTGCAAGGTGACGGGCGCCAAGGCAAGCGCCAAGTCCGTGGCCGTGACTTTCGAGCCGGTCGCCGGCGGGACGGCCGAGACCCTCGAGGCCGACTATCTGCTGCTGGCGATCGGCCGCCGTCCGTACACGGATGGCCTTGGCTTGGAAACAGTCGGCGTCGTCCCCGACGGCCAGGGCTTCATCGAGGCCAACCATTTCGCCACCAGCGCCGCCGGGGTGTGGGCGATCGGCGATGTCACCCACGGTCCGATGCTGGCCCATAAAGCCGAGGACGAGGCGGTGGCATGCATCGAGACCATTGCCGGCCGGGCGGGCCACGTGAACGAGAACGTCATCCCCAGCGTCATCTACACTTGGCCGGAGGTGGCCACCGTCGGGGCGACGGAGGAGGATCTGAAGGCCCGCGACGTCGCCTACAAGGTCGGCAAGTTCCCATTCACCGCCAACGCCCGGGCCAAGATCAACCACGAGGCCGAGGGCTTCGTGAAGGTGCTGGCTGACGCCGCCAGCGACCTCGTGCTCGGCGTCCACATGATCGGCCCTGACGTCAGCGAGATGATCGCCGAAGCCTGCGTGGCCATGGAGTTCTCAGCCGCCTCCGAGGATATCGCCCGCACTTCGCACCCCCATCCCACCCGCTCCGAAGCCCTGCGCCAGGCGGCGATGGGGGTCGAAGGCTGGACCATGCAGGCCTAGGCGCGCGGATGCGCCTTGGCGTAGGCGCTCATCAGGCCGGCGGCGTCGACGGCGGTGTATCGCTGGGTCGTAGAGAGGCTGGCGTGGCCGAGCAGTTCCTGGATCGAGCGCAGATCGGCGCCCGCCCCCAGCAAGTGTGTGGCGAAGGAGTGACGCAGGGCGTGCGGCGTCGCCCGTTCGGAGAGGCCCAGGCGGCCGCGCAAGCGCTGCATCAAGGCCTGGACATGGCGCGGCGTCAGCGCGCCCCCGCGAGCGGCGCGAAACAGGGGCTCCTCGGGTCCGAGCACGTAGGGCATGGCCTCGATGTAGGCCTCCACCGCCTCCCGCACGGCCGGCAACACCGGGGCGAGGCGCGTCTTGCCGCCCTTGCCGAGGATGCGCAGGGAGGCCGGCAATGGCGCATCGGCGCGTTTCAGGGCCAGGGCCTCGCTGATCCGCAGGCCGCAGCCCCACAGAAGGGTGAGCACCGCCTCGTCGCGGCGGGCGGTCCATTCCGCGCGCGCCTCTTCCAAACCCGCCTCGGCAAGCAGGCCGGCGGCCTCGTCCTCGCTTACCGGCCGCGGGGTCCCGGGTTTGATCCTCGGGCCGCGCACCAGGCTGATCGAGACGTTGGGGGTCGCCAGGCGAGCGTCGAGGAAGCGATGGAAGGCGCGGATCGCCGACAGGGCCTGGGAAAGGGAGCGGGCGGAGAGCGGCCGCTCGCCGGTTCGCCGCGCCGACAGGAAAGCGCGCAGGTCGGCCGCGCTGACACCTCCAAGCCCCGGCAGGCTGGGAGGGCCCCCGAGGTGGCGCTCAAGGAAACTGAGGTAGGACCTTACGCAGGCGCCGTAGGCTTCGAGGGTCCGCCGGCTCGCCCGCCGCTCGTTCGCGTGGTGGTCGAGAAAGGCCGCCAGCGCCTCAGGGCCGGTCAAGCGGGCGCGCCCTTCTCCCACGGCCAGCGGCGCGCCGTCCGTTCGACGACCCTGGCCAGGAATGTCACCAGTTCGGCTCCCATGTCGGCGGTGAAGGCGCCACTCTCGCCGCCGGCAAAGGCGATCACCCCCCCACGACCGGCGACGGCCAGGCGCACCATGGCCACGCTGCCCACCACCGGGGCCAAATCGCCGAAGAGGCCAAGGGCGGTGGGAGCGACGCCCATCCTGGCCTGGCGCCGACGGCCGAGGATGAGATCGACCTGGCCCTCAGCCAGGGCCCGCCAGCCGCCGGGCACGCCTTCTGGTCCTTCCAGGGCCACCACCCCGGCCACCAGATCGAACTGAGTGCGGGCGATATCGTCCACCCGGCGCGCCAGGTCGGCGTGATCGCGCGCCTCCAGAAGCTCGATCACCGAGGCATGGGTGCGGGTCTGGGCGGCGAAATTGGCCGCCGAGATGGCTTCGAGGCGTTTTCTCTGGCTCGATTCGCGCTCGTGAGCGGCGGCGACCCGCGAGAGGGCTACGGGCCCGAAATCGACGATATTGGCCGCATCCAGACGCAGGCCGAGCTCGGCCAGAAGGGCGGCGTCCTGCATCACCGCCTCTCGATGCGTCCGCAGCACCACCTTCACCATTTCGGTCTCGTCCAGCGGCTGCGCCGCGGCTCTGGCATCCATGACCTTCCCGTCCCCCAGACGATGTGAGCGTCAGCACTCTTGGCGCCTCTCGAAGGCTCATCAGAACCCGGCCAGGGTTAACGGCCGCTTGAAGCGGGCCGGAAAACCCCCGATGAGCGGCGCATGGCCGAGCATGAACCGGGCGAAGGAGTGCCGGCGGGCCGCATCGCCCAGGTGCTGCTGCCGCTGCCGCTCCCGGAAGCCTTCGACTACGCCGAGCCTGAGGGCCTTGGCCTTGCCGTGGGCGATCACGTCGCCGTACCGCTGGGACCGCGGCTGGTTCGCGGGGTGGTGGTGGCCATAAAGGGCGCCGCGGGCGCCAACCGGCCGCTCAAGGCCGTCGAGTCGCGGCTGGCGGACCCTCCCATGCCGCTTCGGGCGGTGGAGTTCGTCGAGTGGGCCGCGCGCTATGGCGTCGATTTCCCCGGCCGGCCCCTGGCCATGGCCATCCGCGGCCTTGGCGCCCGCCGCCCGGCCCCGCAGCGCCACCTGGCCGCCAGCGGACTCGCCCCGGGCCGTCCGACCCCCGCCCGCGCGAGAGTGCTCGCGGCCGCGACAAGCCCAATGACCCCTGGCGAACTGGCCCGCGCGGCCGGCGTCTCCGTGGGCGTCCTCGCCCCCCTCCTCCGCGAGGGGGTCCTGACCGAAACCTGGGTGACCGCGGAGGACCGCTTCGAGCCGCCGGATCCGTCGCGCCCCGGCGCTTCGCTCAATCCCGGCCAGGAGGCCGCGGCCGCCTCGCTCACAGACATGATCGAGGCGGGAGGCTTCGCCGCCGCCCTGCTCGACGGGGTGACCGGCTCGGGCAAGACCGAGGTCTATCTTGAGGCCGTCGCCGCCGCCCTCGCCGGCTCCACCGACGGCCAGGTTCTCGTCCTGCTGCCAGAGATCGCCCTCACCGCGGCGGTCATCGACCGGTTCGAGAGGCGTTTTGGCGCCGCCCCGGCCCAGTGGCATTCGGGCATGGCTCCCGGCCGTCGCCGGGCGGTCTGGGAAGGCGTCGCGCGCGGCGAGGCGCGCATCGTGGTGGGGGCCCGTTCCGCCCTCTTCCTGCCCTTCGTCCGCCTGGCCCTGATCGTCGTCGACGAGGAGCACGACGGCGCCTACAAGCAGGAGGACGGCTTCATCTACCAGGCCCGCGACCTGGCCGTCGCCCGCGCCAAGATCGAGAATTGCGCGGCCGTCCTGGCCTCGGCCACCCCCTCGCTGGAAACCCTGTGGAACGCCCGCGCCGGCCGCTATCGCTGGCTCAAGCTCTCTGACCGCCATGGCGCGGCGGTCCTTCCCGAGGTGACCCTCATCGACCTGCGCGCGCAGTCGCCCGAGCCCGGCGCCTGGCTCTCGCCACCGTTGGTGGACGCCATGGAGGCGACCCTGGCGCGCGACGAACAGGCGCTGTTGTTCCTCAATCGCCGCGGTTACGCGCCGCTCGTCCTGTGCCGGGCGTGCGGCGAGCGCCTCCGCGCCCCCGACACCGATTCCTGGCTAGTCGAACACCGCTACAGCGGCCGCCTGGTCTGCCACTTGACCGGCTTTTCCATGCCCAAGCCGCGCCGCTGTCCCCACTGCCAGGCGGAGGATTCCCTTGTCTCCGTGGGCCCTGGCGTCGAGCGGGTCGAGGAGGAGGCCCGGCGGCGGTTCCCCAAGGCGCGGCTGGCGGTGTTTTCCTCCGACACTGTGGCCGACGCCCAGGCCGCGCGCGACCTCGTCGACCAGATGGCGGCCGGCGAGATCGACATACTGGTGGCCACACAGGCCGCCGCCAAAGGCCACGACTTCCCGCACCTGACCCTTGTGGGCGTCGTGGACGCGGATCTGGGCCTGCGCGGAGGCGACCTGCGCGCCGCCGAGCGCACCTTTCAGCTTCTCACCCAAGTCTCCGGCCGGGCGGGGAGGCGTGAGCGGCGGGGAAGAGCGCTCATCCAAACCTGGGCGCCTGAGCATCCGGTGATGGCCGCCCTGGCGAGCGCTGACCGCGACGCCTTCATCGAGACCGAGATGGCTGAGCGCCAGGAGGCCGGCCTGCCACCTTTCGCCCGCTTGGCGGCGGTAATCGTCTCCGCCCCCGACCCCGCCACCCTGGACGCCTTCGCCCGGGCCATGGCCGCCGAGGCACCCAATGCGGACGGAGTGGAGGTATACGGACCGGCCGACGCGCCGCTCGGCCTCGTCCGCGGCCGCCGGCGCAAGCGATTCCTCGTCCGCGCCGAGCGCAGCGTCGACCTTTCGGCCTTCATGCAGACCTGGCGGGCGCGTGTTCGGCCGCCAGGGATGATTCGCCTGACCATCGACATCGATCCCTACAACTTCCTCTGAAGAATGCGACCGAACGTCGCGCCGCGGCGGCCTCGCGAAGTTCATCCGCTCGCAACCAAGGTCGGCGCTGCATTCGCGCCGCTTGAGCCTAAAACCGCGCTCGGAACGGGCGTTTCACTTGGCCGCCAAGCTAGCGGTGGGCGAAAATGGGGCGAAGCAAGCGTTTTGGGGCGATCACGGCTGATTTCGGCGCGTTTCAAGACCAATATCAATGTGAAGCCGGGTCGACGAAAACCAACTCTTCCAAGTATATCACCCGCAACTTGGCCATGTCTGGCGCGAATTGTTGGGTATTATTTGAGTTGTCCCCGTTAATGTCCCCGCAAATTATCCACAGGAAGCGTCACCTTACGGCGTATGTTGTCGCGCGCGCCATGGAGCGGATCACGAGATCGCGACCGATCCAGTCGTAAAGACTCTTTTCATTCTCCCGATACAAAGGTAGGTCTTTGGCTGCCCACCGGGGAAAACGGCGAAACATGAGCCAGCGTACGCGAACCCGCCTGGGTTCCCTTGTCATAGCGGTTTCCCTCGCCCTCAGTCCGGCGTGCGTCTCGGCTCAGGACTATTGGCAGTGCGTTCCCTTCGCCCGCCTGATGTCCGGCATCCAGATCTTCGGTGACGCCCACACTTGGTGGCAGCAGGCCGCCGGGCGCTATCCAACGGGCTACCTGCCCAAGACCGGGGCGGTGCTGTGCTTCAAGGCCACCGGCCGCATGCGGCTGGGACACGTCGCCGTGGTCACCCAGGTGCTTACCGACCGGATCATTCAGATCACGCACGCCAACTGGTCGCTAATCGAGGGCGACCGAGGTCACATCGAGAAAAACGTCACCGTGATCGATGTCTCGCCGGGCGGCGACTGGTCCGAGGTCAAGGTGTGGAACGACCCCTCGCGCGACCTCGGCGCGACGACCTATCCGACATACGGCTTCATTTACCAGAACGCGGCCCCCACGGGCGTCAAGATCGCCCAGGCCCAGAACGCCGCCGTGGTCATGGCCCAGAGCGCCGCCAACCAGGTCGTGGCGGCGGTCAAACCGGGTGCCTCGCCTCTTCACATGTTGGGCCAGGCGGCCGATTCCACCGATCGCATCGCCGCCCTTATCCAGCTGGCCACCGGCGCGCCAGACAAGAAGTAGCCGCGTTCAGCCACCGTTCCATCGCACTTGCCGGCCGCGGCGAAGGCGCCCTCGCGGCCCTCGACTTCGGCCCGCCCGAACGACCGATCGACCTCGTCTTCCTGCATGCCAACGGCTTCAACGCCCTTACCTACCGCCGCATTCTCGAGCCCCTGGCGGCGGACTTCCGCATCCTCGCCGTCGACCAGCGCGGCCACGGGGCTTCGAGTCTCCCTACCCAGGCCGACGGCCGCTCCGACTGGGATGACTTCCGCGACGACCTGATCGCCCTCATCGAGACGCTCGATTTGCGGCATGTCGTCCTTTCCGGCCATTCCCTGGGCGGGACGGCCGCCCTGTTGGCCGCAACAGCGAGCGGCGAGCGTGTTCGCCGCGTCCTACTCTTCGATCCGGTCATCGCCCCGCGCGGCGGCGGCGGCGCAGGAGGAGAGGCGCATTCGACCCTGATCGAAGGCGCGCGGCGGCGGCGGGCGGAATTCCCCAGCCGGGCGGCGGCGCTCGCCGCCTACCGCGGCCGCGGAGCCTTCGCCTCGTGGCCGGACGACATGCTGGCCGATTATGTCGAAGCCGGCTTCCGGGACACGCCGGGCGGCGCCGTCCGGCTGGCCTGCGAACCGGCTTGGGAGGCCTCCACTTTCCTCGCCCAAGGCAGCGATCCATGGGCCGCCCTGGCCGCCGCGCGGTGCCGGGTGGAAATCATCAAGGCCGAACGCAACTCCACTTGCCACGTCAGCGAGGCGGTAGGCTCCATCACCGTCGAGATCGTTCCTGGAACCAGCCACTTCCTCCCAATGGAGCGCCCCGCCCTCGCAACCGAGGGCCTGCGCCGGGCGATGACCGAGAGCTAGAGCGACAAACCCGGCGTAACCTGTCCGGCGAGCCGCGCCTTGGCCTCATCGGCCAGGGGGACGATCCTGCGCGCCGCCAGATCCAGGGAAATGGCCACCGCTTCGCTGGTCGCCCACGCCACACCGGTGGCCGGGTCGAGGACCCAGTGGGCTAGGCGCTGGGCGCGGTCATCGAAGCCAATGAGGCCAGAGCGGACCTCATAACGGTCACCGGCCCGGGGCCAGTCGGCGTATGCGAGGCGATACTCCAGCACCGCTCCGCCGAGGCCCTCTCTCCGGGCCGAGGCGCCGCTGAGCGCCGCCCCCAATGTCGGAACACCTTCGGCCACTCGACCGATGATGTGCTCGGCGTCCACGCGCCCGAAGACATCGCAGTCCTGCGCGACGAAGGCCCCGGCGGCGATGGGGATGAGTCCGAGGCGCTCCGCCTCCGCCAGGCTCGCCCGGCCCGAGGTCGGAGCCAGATCGAGGCTGCGCGGCGCGGCCCGTTCCGGAACCGCCATGGTGATCGCCACGGCCCGTTCGCGCACCGCCGGCGAGAACGGAAACACCCGCCCCTCCCGGCTGGTTACGTGGCTCACGACGGCCTGAAAGCTCGCGGCCAGCTCGCCGCTCCCCGCGTGGAAGAGAAGCTGAAGCATCCGCGCTTGGTCTTCGCCCATCTCAATGACCCCGGCGCGCATGACGAGCGGCGCCCCGGCGCGCGCTTCGCGGATGAACCGGATGTGATGGTCCTTGACGAGCAAGGTCGCCTGGGCGTCGGGCCGGAAGGCGCCGGCGAGACCGAGGGCGGCGGCCACCCCGGCCAGGCCCTGCATGGCGCGCGCCACGTAGAAGCGCACGTTCATGTGCCCCATCTCGTCGCACTCCCAGGTGTTGACGCCGCCGCGCCAGACCTCGAGGCCGTCGAATGCTTCTGTCATGGCCCCGGTAGAAACGAGGCCGGCGCGCCGCGCAAGCCCGCTCGCGGAGCGCGGTCTTTGCGCTATAGCTATGGCTCTCTCGAGGAGGCCCGCCATGCGCCCCACCCGCCGCCAGGTCGCCGCCCTGCCGGCCCTCGCCGCCTCGGCGGCGCTGACCGCCCGCGCCGCGCCGCGCCGCCTGCGCCTCCTGATCCTCGGCGGCACCGGCTTCATCGGCCCGCACCAGGTGCGCTATGCCCTCTCCCGCGGCCACCAGGTGACGCTTTTCAATCGCGGCCGCCAAAAACCGGAATGGCCGGGCAAGGTCGAGGAACTGATCGGCGACCGCAACACCGGCGATCTGAAGGCCCTGGCCGGGCGGGACTGGGACGCCGTCATCGACAATCCAACAACCCTACCCTTCTGGGTGCGCGACGCCGGGGCGGCGCTGAGGGGCCATACCGGCGCCTACATCTTTATCTCGACCATCTCGGTCTACGCCACCAGCGACAAGCCGGGGGCGGACGAGACCGCCGCGCTCGCCCCCTACGCCGGGAAGGATGCCATGGCCGAAACGAGCGTCAGCCTGAGCGCCGACGTCGGTGGCCTCTACGGGCCGCTCAAGGCCCTGTCCGAAACCGAGGCGCGCCGACAGTTCGGTTCGGCCGCCGCCATCGTGCGGCCCGGTCTTATCGTCGGCCCCGGCGATCCCACCGACCGCTTCACCTACTGGCCCGCGCGCCTGGCCCGCGGCGGCGATGTCCTGGCTCCCGGCGACGGGAGCGATCCGGTCCAGTTCATCGACGCACGCGACCTCGCCGAATGGACGGTGCGTCTGGCCGAGCGGCGCGCCGGCTGGGTGTTCAATGCAATAGGTCCGTCCCGCCCACTGACCATGGCCGACATGCTCGCCGGCATCGCCCATGGGATCGGGGCTCATCCCCATCTGATCTGGGTTCCCGCCCCGTTCCTGGATGCCGAGAAGGTCGAGGCGTGGAGCGACATGCCGGTCTGGGTCCCCGGGAGCGGCGATACCGCCGGCTTCCATAGGCGCAGCAACCGCGCCGCCCTGGCCGCCGGCCTGACCTTCCGCCCGGTGAGTCTCACCGCCGCCGACACACTTGCCTGGTTCAAGACCCTCCCAGCCGAGCGCCAGGCCAAGCTGAAGGCCGGCCTCTCGCCAGAGCGCGAGGCCGCTGTCCTCGCCAAATGGCGGGCGCGGCGATAACGTCGGAGAGCCGCCCCGCGGTCATCCCGCGCCTCATCACCGCCGACCCCGCCGGGCTGGTTGAATTCATCAGAGTCGTCTTCGACGCCCGGGGCGAGAGCCATGCCGACCGCCCCGCCGAGATCCGAATCGGCAAGTCCGTGATCATGGTCAGCGACGGGTCGGGGCTGCGCGAGGCGGCGACCGGATTTCTGTACGTTTATGTGACCGATGTCGACGCCGCCTGGCGACGCGCTCTGGCGGCGGGGGCCCGCTCGCTCGAGGAGCCGGCCGAGATGCCGTACGGCGACCGCCGCGCCATGGTTGAGGACTCCTGGGGCAACACCTGGCAGATCGCCACGCCGCGCCGCGCGCCGGAGACCTGATACCTACGTGGCGAACAGCCTGGCGAAATGGCGCTTCTGGCGGGACTTCCAGGCCCCGCGATGGAAGACGTCGGAGACGATCAGGGGAACCACCGTGGTCGCTTCGGCGAAGACCATCTGCTCGTAGGTCACGTCGACCTTGCCCCAAGAACAGGCTTCCTTGAGGGTCGAGGACGAACAGGCCCCATCGCGGACGTCGGCGACCGTGACCTGCACGGCGTACTTGTGCATCTCGGCTTCGATGCCGAG